>JBDQKM010000145.1:0-8664 GCA_040263275.1 Acidimicrobiales bacterium | reverse complement strand
GATGAGCTCGACGAGACGATCTCGAACGTCCGGCCGGGCCAGACGTTCGAGGCCGCCGAACCCGGCCGACAGCGCCTGCCAGACCGTGAGGTCGGATTCCCCCTCCATGGTCACCGCCAGCCGCAGCCACTCGTCGCCGGTGAGTTCTCCGGCGACGGTGAGCGCCCAGGCGTCGTCGATCAGGCCGTGACGCTCGTCGGCGTTGCGCCCACCGGGGCCGTTCGTGATGATCATCGAACGGGCCTCGCGGCCCTGCGCAACGCGATAGAAGCCTGCTCCGTCGGCGTTGGCCGAGACCAGGCGGTCTCGGGTCGTGATGGTCAACGGCGTCGCTCCGAGCACCAGGCGATGGTCGACCGTCGTGCCGTCGTGGTCGACCCGGAGTCCGACCGGCACGGACCAGTGCTTGGATTCCACGGCTTCGGGGTCGAGGGTGAAGTGTCGCTGAGAGAGCCGGATGCCGTGAGTCGTCGTCTCGACATCGACTACCGGGTGACCGCCCTGATAGATCCAGCCGTCCATCATGGACCGGACCGGTGCGCCGCTCACGTGCTCGATCGCGTCCCAGAGATCGCTGGTCTCGGTGTTCGCAAACGCGTGGGTCCGGAGATAGTGGCGGACCCCAGCGCAGAAGACCTCCGGCCCGAGATGTTGCTCGAGCATCCGCACGACCGACGCGCCCTTCTCGTAGGTGAGGATGTCGAACATCCCCTCGGCCTCTTCCGGCGTGACCACGGGAAACTCGATGGGCCGCGTCGTCGCGAGGGCATCGGTGTCGAATGCGGCGGCCCGGGACCGACCGAAGGTGGTCCACACCTGCCAGTCGGGTCGGTACGCATGGCTGCAGGAGGTCTCCATGAACGTGGCGAAGGCCTCGTTGAGCCAGATTCCTTCCCACCACTTCATGGTCACGAGATCGCCGAACCACATGTGGGCCAACTCGTGGTTGATGACGTCGGCGACGACCTGGAGCTCGGGTTGGCTCGCGCCCTGCGGATCGACCAGGAGGAGCACCTCCCGGAACGTGACACAGCCGAGGTTCTCCATCGCACCGAACGCGAAGTCGGGGATCGCCAGGAGATCGACCTTGTCGCCGGGGTAGGGGATGTCGTAGTACTCGGCGAACCACTCGAGTGCGTGCACGGCGACGTCGAGGGCGAACGGGGTGAGATCCGCCTTGCCGGGACGATGGACGACCCGCACGGGGACCCCGCCGGCATCGACGGGCTCGGTGATCTCGAGCGGCCCGACGACGAACGCGACGAGATAGGTCGACATCCGCATCGTCTCGGCGAAGGTGACGCGGCGGCGGCCGTCGGGGTCGACCGTGTCGGACACTTCGGCGCTGTTCGACACGGCGAGATGGCTCGGATCCACCACGAGGGTGATGGCGAAGGTCGCCTTCCAGGCCGGCTCGTCCCAGCACGGGAAGATCCGACGGGCGTCGGTGGACTGGCACTGGGTGGTCGCGATGGTGTGCTCGACGCCCGCATCGTCCTCGTAGGTCGACCGGTAGAAGCCCCGGAGCCGGTCGTTGAGCGTGCCGCGAAAGGAGGTGACGATGCGGGCCGGCCCGGCGGGGAGATTGCGCCGGAGCACCAGGTGCAGTCGTTCGGTCTCCTCGTCGAGGCGCACGTCGGCCGGATGCTCGACCGCGGCGGCCCCTTCGCCGATCACGACGACGGCGCTGTCGATCTCGAGTTCGATCGCGTTGCACACGATCTCGTCGGTGGCCTCGAGCAGTTCGACGTCGGTCGACGCCGACCCCCGGAAGCTCGCCGTCGGGATGTCGGGTTCGAGTACCAACTCGTAGCGGTGGGGGACGACGTGCGAGGGGAGCCGGGGGTCTGCTGCGTGCATCATCAGAATCTAGAACCTTCATCGGACCGTAAACCGAAACACACCCTTGTAATGCGGATCTCCGCTTTCATGGGAAGTGCGGGTCATCCATCGCCACGCCGACCCGGGGTGGCGTCTACCAGAGGAGTTCGGTATGCGGAACCGGAATCGTCACAAGGAGTCCGAGGAGTCGGTCGAGGCCATCGAGTGGCCCGATGCCGAGCTCGGGGTCGATGACAAGGCGTTCGCCGAGGCGATCGCCCAGGGCCGGGGTGAAGACCTGGCGGCCTGACGGCATTTGGGTCACATTCCCCAGGCGGGACGCCCACACCCGGGCGGTACCATCGACGGGTTCCGGACCCCTGCCCATGGAGCCATCGTGGAAGCCACCCTCGACGTCGTCGGCGTCGGCAACGCCATCGTCGACGTCATCTCGACCGTCGACGACGACTTCATCACCACCCATGCGCTGAACAAGGGGGCCATGACCCTCATCGATGCCGAGCGGGCAACGGCTCTCTACGCGGCGATGCCGCCCGGCATCGAGGCGTCCGGCGGGTCGGCGGCCAACACGATGGCCGGCCTCGCGAGCCTGGGCAGCAACGCGGCCTACCTCGGAAAGGTGCGCGCCGATCAGCTCGGCGAGGTGTTCGTCCACGACCTCCGGGCCGCCGGCGTCGGCTTCGACGTGCGCCCGGGCGCCGACGGTCCGCCCACGGCTCGCTGCCTGATCCAGGTGACACCCGACGCCGAGCGCACGATGAACACCTTCCTCGGCATCTCCGCATTCCTCGGCCCCGACGACATCGACGAGGACCTCGTCGCCTCGGCCGCCATCACCTACTGCGAGGGCTACCTCTGGGACATGGACATCGCCAAGGAGGCGATCCGTGGCGCGATGGACGTCGCCGCCGCGGCGGGCCGCACGGTGTCGCTGACGCTGTCCGATTCGTTCTGCGTCGATCGGCACCGATCCGAGTGGCTCGACCTGCTGTCCGACAAGGTCGATCTGGTCTTCGCCAACGAATCGGAGATCTGCGCCCTGTTCGAGACCGACGACTTCGAATCGGCCGCGGCGCAGATCGAGGGCATGGTGAAGGTGTCGGCCCTGACCCGCTCGGCCAAGGGCTCGGTGGTCGTCGCGAACGGCGAGCACATCGTCGTGCCTGCCGCCGAGGTCGAGCAGGTCGTCGATGCGACCGGTGCCGGCGACCTCTACGCCTCGGGCTTCCTCCACGGCCTCGCCAACGGCGCCGACCTCGCCCGCTGTGCCGAGCTCGGAGGCATCGCCGCCGGGGAGATCATCTCCCACATCGGTGCCCGCCCCCGCGTCGCCCTCGCCGACCTGATCTGACCCGTCACACCGGTGTCAGACACTCGTCACGGCACGAGTGCACGGCGAGGCGTGGTCCCGGCCCTGGACTCGCGCTTGCCTCTGGATAATAACCGTTATCATGGCCAGCGATGAACGCCGCTGTGCTGCCCGCGCCGATCGCCTCGGACCACGACCCGCTGACCGATCGCCTGTTGGCCGCAGCCGTCGACGTGTTCACCGAGAAGGGATTCGACAAGGCCGGGGTCGCGGCGATCGCCCGTGCGGCAGGGGTGACCACCGGCGCGATCTACGCACGGTGGAGCGGCAAGCACGAGATGATGCTCGACGCGCTCGATCTGGTGATGATGGATCAGCTCGAGCAGCTTTTGTCGTCTGACGGCGCCGGAGTGGCCGACACGCTCGGTGCCCTCGGCGCGGAACTCGTGGTCCGGTCGCCGTCGGCCGATGCCCTGATCGCCGAGGCGCTCGTGATCGCCCGGCGCGACCCCGACTTCCACGCCATGCTGACTCGGCGCATGGGCGAGCAGGAGGCCCGGCTCGCCCAGCTCATCGACGACGGCAAGCGGGCCGGCATCGTCGACCCCGCACTCAGCACCGAGGCGATCGTGGCGTTGTGCCATGCGATCAGCCTCGGCTTCGCCATGTTCGGATCCATCGACCGGCAGCTTCCGGCCGCCGAGGGATGGAATGCCGTGATCCAGCGGTTGATCAATGCCGCCCGTCCCTCTGAATCCACCCACTCACCCACCAAGGCCGAGTCGAACGACCCGGTTGTCCCCAACGAGGAGTCCTGAAATGGCCGTCACCGACGCCAACCCTTCCGATGCCAACGACGTCGATCGCATCATGGACATCGCGCGAGCGAACACCGATGTCGACGAGCTGATCCATGCGGTGGAGGACAACGCCGATGCGATCTTCACCTGGGGGTACGACAAGGGTGAGCGGGCCAAGCTCGACAAGCTCTACGAGAAGGCGAAGACCTCGCAGTGGAACGGTTCGACCGACCTCGACTGGTCGATCGAGGTCGACCCGTACACGGCGCTCGACCTCAACCTCGAGCGTGGGCTCATGGGTGATTTCGACAACGATCCGAACAGTCCGGTCGCCAAATGGGGCGACAAGGAGTGGGAGGAGTTCGGCCTCTAGTCGATCAAGTGGCGTCTGAGCCAGTTCATGCACGGTGAGCAGGGTGCGCTGCTGTGCACCGCCAAGATCGTCGAGGCGGTCCCTTGGATCGACGCGAAGTACTACGCGGCGACCCAGGTGGTCGACGAGGCCCGCCATGTCGAGGTCTTCGCCCGCTATCTCGACGAGAAGCTCGACGGCGGCTACCCGGTCAACCCGCACCTCGGCCTGCTGCTCGACGACATCATCAACGACAGCCGTTGGGACATGACCTACCTGGGCATGCAGATCATGGTCGAGGGCCTCGCCCTCGCCGCGTTCGGGTTCATGCACGACGTCACCACCGAGCCACTGCTCAAGAAGCTCCTCCGCTACGTGATGAGCGACGAGGCCCGCCACGTGGCCTTCGGTGTGCTGTCGCTGCAGGAGGTCTACGCCGAGATGGACGCGGCCGACATCCGCGAGCGACAGGAGTTCGCGTTCGAGGCGGCCCTGCGCATGCGCGATCGCTTCCTCCAGCAGGAGGTCTGGGAATACATGGGCGTCGACACGGCCAAGATGGTCGAGCTGCTCCTCAACGCCCCCGACGAGTCGAAGGTCTTCCAGCGCATGCTCTTCTCGAAGGTCGTGCCCAACTGTCGCAAGCTCGGGCTGCTCGACGCCGGCGACGGCTGGTTGCGCGACCGCTTCACCGACATCGGCGTGATCGAGTTCGAGCACTTCGAGGACACCGGTGCCGAGTTCCTCGACTACGACATCGAGGACGGCAACATCGAATCGGCGACTGCGGTCGGGTAGCGTCCCGGCCCATGGGATACACCTGTTTCGAGCTCGAGGAGGCCGACGGCGTCGCGCACGTTCGCCTGTCGCGCCCCGACGCCTACAACTCGATGGTTCCGGCCTTCTGGTCGGAGTTGCCCGAGATCATCGGTGAACTGTCCGACTCGGGCCGGGTTCGTGCCGTGGTGCTCTCGTCCACCGGCAAACACTTCAGCGCGGGGATGGACCTGGCCGTCTTCACCGGCGGTGGCGCCGATGACGGGGTCAACCCTGGTGAGGGCATCAAGGAGACGGGCCGTCAGCGGGCCGCGCTGCGCTACAACGTGCTGCACCTCCAACAGTCGTTCTCGATCCTCGAGCAGGCCCGCATGCCGGTGCTGGCCGCGATCCAGGGCGGCTGCATCGGTGGGGCGGTCGACATGGTGACGGCCGCCGACTGCCGGTACGCGACACAGGATGCCTTCTTCTGCATCCAGGAGATCAACATCGGCATGACCGCCGACGTCGGCACACTCCAGCGCCTCCCGAAGCTGATCCCCGAGGGGGTCGTTCGTGAGCTCGCCTACACCGGCCGGCGCATGCCCGCCGAGCAGGCCCTCGTCCACGGACTCGTCAACCAGGTCTTTGACGATCACGACTCGATGCTCGCGGGAGTGCACGAGATCGCCGCCGAGATCGCCTCGAAGTCACCGTTGGCCGTCCACGGGACGAAAGAGACGATCCTCTACACGCGGGACCATTCGGTCGAGGACGCGTTGAAGTACATCGCCGCGTGGCAGACGGGGATGTTTCAACCCGGCGACATGGCCGAGACCTTTGCCGCCAAGGCCGAGGGCCGCGAGCCAGCGTTCGACGACCTCGGCGCCATCCGCCGCGGCCTCTGAGCCTCAGCTCTCGAGCGGGGGGCCAAAGCCGAGGTCGAGGTCGCCGAGCTTGACGAGGGTCGACGCGATCCAACCACCGAGCGTGCCGAAGTGCTGATCGAGCGACGACCCGTCGACGAGTGCCGTCTCGTCGAGTTCGTAGACGCCCTCGTAGCTCACCTCGATCGCGTACTCGGCCTCGTCGGGGTCGGCCCCGTAGATCGACTCGACGGTGGGTCCGCTGCGGGTCAGCTTCTCGCCGCCCACGTCGGGACTCGTGATCGGCAACACCGACAGGACCGTGCGGGGTTCGGGTGAACGGGTGAGGCGCTGGACCCGAAGGGTGATGTCGATGTCGATTCGCGGCGGCTCGGTGAGCTCCTCGTCGACGTACCAGCTGCGGTACGCCGTCTGCGACCAGGTGGGCCACCCACAGTTGACGTCGGCCTGGACGCGGGGCGGGAGTCCCTCCCCGGGGAGCCCGTAGCTGGTCTGCCACGAGACGTCGCCGAGGAGGACGTCGACCTGGAAGCGTTCTTCGAACGCCTGACGTTCGAGACGGGAATCCTCGAACGCGTCGCGTAGCGCGCCGATGGCGTCGGTGAAGACATGGTCGAGCATGAGGACCCGAGGCTAGTACCCGGCAGCGACGTCGACGGGCCCGAGGAGGGTCTCCCCGGCCAGCCACCGCCGCACGTTCTCCTCGACCCGGGCTGCCAGTCGGGGCAGACCCATCTCCGGAGTGTTGCCCACGTGGGGCGTGATGAGGACGTTGTCGTGGCGCCAGAACGGGTGATCGTCGGGGAGCGGCTCGGGGTCGGTGACGTCGAGCACGGCCCCGGCCACGGTGCCGGCGGTCAAGGCGGCGAGGAGGTCGTCGTCGACGACGTGCTTCCCGCGCCCGACATTGAGCAGCCACGCATCGTCGGGCATCGCCGCGAGGAGCTCGGCATCGACGATGCCGGTCGTCTCGGGGGTCAGCGCCAGGCAGACGATGACGGCGTCCGCATCGCTGACCGCATCGAATCGTTCGGCGGTGGTGACGGTGCGGTGCGCGCCCGGCACCGGAGTCGCGCGGCGCCGCACGCACGTGACCTCGCAGCCCCACGGCTCGATCAGATCGAGGAAGCTCTCCGCGAGTCCGCCACCGCCGAGCACGGTCAGCTTCGCGCCGAGCAGGTTGCGGCCTCGCTGTTCGGGCCACGACGTCGCCCTGGCGAACGTCGGCATGTCGCGAAACGCGGTCAGGAGCGCCGCCATGATCCACTCGGCGCAGTCGGGCGCGTAGACACCCTTGCCGCAGGTCCACAGACGGGAGGGGTCGAGCTTGTCGGCCATCGTCTCGATTCCCGCGTAGGGAAGCTGGACCCACCGGGCCCCGGGCGCACGCGCGAGGAGCGGCTCGAGCTGGTCGGCCGCGGCCGGGTCGGCCCACACGATTGCCTCGGCGTCGATGAGGTCCACGACGGTCGCGCCGGCCCGCTCGACGGCTTGGACCAGGGCCGCGTGCATGACGGGCCGGCTCCGGGGTTCGACCGCGATGCGGTTCCCGCCCCCCATCAGTCGACGCCGAACTGCCGGTCGCCGGCGTCGCCCAGGCCGGGGACGATGTAGCCGATCTCGTTGAGGTGGCTGTCGACGGCCGCCGTGACGTGCGTGTCGGCGAGGCCCGACGCAGTCAACGCCTCGACACCCTCGGGCGCTGACAGCACGCAGACGACCGTGATGGCGCCGGCGTTGGCGTCGTGGAGGCTTCGGCAGGCGTGGATGGCGGAGCCTGCGGTGGCCAGCATCGGGTCGAGCACCATGACCGGCTGACCGCCGAGGTCGGACGGCACCGTGTCGAGATAGACGTCGGGTTGGAGCGTCTCTTCGTTGCGTTTCAGGCCGATGAACCCCGTCCGTGCCTCGGGGAGCACGGCGAGGGCGGCGTCGAGCATGCCCAGCCCGGCCCGCAGGACCGGCACGAGGAGCGGCAGCTCGCGTTCGGGACCCAAGGCGATGCCAGTCGTCGGACCCATCGGTGTGTTGATCTCGACGTCTCTGGTGGCGAGACCGCGCGACGCCTCATAGACGAGGTGTCGACTCAGGTCACGAAGGGCGGCGCGGAAGGCCGGACGGGTAGTGGTCTCGTCACGGAGCCGGGTCAGTGAGATGGCCGCCAGCGGGTGATCGACGATCTGGATGTGCACATCAGCCTCCTACGGCAACACCTTTGCGACCTCGACCGACGCCGGGTCGCCGAAGAGCGCCGTCGCCAGGGCCCGGACGTCGTCACGGGACGTCTCGAAGAGGATCTCGAAGCGATCGTCGACCTGGAGGGAATCGACCTCGGGGAAGCGGGTCGACGCGAGGTTGGCCTGAAGGAAGAGGCCGTTGTTGACGAAGCCGTAGTCGTTCTCGGTGACCGTGACGGCACGATCGAACTCGTCGGCGGTCGGTCCGGTCGTGGCGAGCTCGGTGAGGATCGACGTGAGCGAGCCGCGGATCTCGTCGAGGCGGGCCGGGTCGCCATCGACCCCGATGAAGCTGACGAGGGCGCCGGGGCCCTCGCGGTCGGCCAGCATCGTCGCCCCGCCGCCGTACGACGCACCGAGCTCCTCCCTGATCACCTCGAGGATGCGATTGGTGACGATGGTCGAGAGCAGCACGGCGGCGACCTCGTCGTCGGCGGTCGGCTGACCGATCACCCAGTCGACTCGTTGGAGACCGCCGTCG
>JBDQKM010000144.1:0-8990 GCA_040263275.1 Acidimicrobiales bacterium | reverse complement strand
GGTGCCGATCCGCCAACCGTCGGGGCCGAATCGGTCGCCGGCCCGAGTGACCACCGTGCGGGCCGGGTCGGCGATCGCCGCGTCGGCTGCCGCACGCCAGTCGCCGTCGACCACGTCGATGTGGCCGAGCAGCGCATCGAGCAGCGCGTCGACGCCCGCCTGGGTGCCCCGGACGCGTGTGCGAATGGAGTCCCCTCCAGGATCCCCCCGTCGTACCGCGCCGCCGAGCGCCAGCACGGCCCCGGTTGCATCGCCTTCGCTGAGTCGGTCGAGCGAGCGACGTGCGGTGTCGGGGTCGCGCACGATCACGGCGCCCAGCGCCTCGCCGGCCGCGGCCTCGAACGCGATCTCCCAGCCGGGGTCGACCGCGACGAGGTCGAGCAGCGTGCCGAGCACGCCGTCGACGTCGGCGAGTCGGGCTGCGCCCGCCTGGGCGCGGGCCTCGTCGAGGGCGAGCGCGAGGGCTTCGGCTCGGGCGACCCAGCGATGGTGATCGGCCTCGGCATCGGCTTGCGCGGCCACCCGCGCCGCGACCTCGTCCTCGGCCGCGAGTTTGGCGCTCTCGGCTGCCTCCATCGCCGCGACCAGCGGCTCCTCTTCGTCGTGCAGGGCGCCGAGCTCGCGGCGACTCTCGGCCGCATCGCGGTCGAGCACGGTTCGCCGCTCCGTCAGTTCCGTGAGACGGGCCTGGAGCCGTGCGACCTCGGCGGCGCCGCGATCGGTCGACGCCTTGAGAGCACCCATCTCGCCCCTGACCTCTGCGGCCTGGCCGCTGGGCACGGGCACACCGTCGCCCCACTCCTCCTGGAAACGGGCCCGGTCGACGGCGAGCTCGCGTTCGGTTGTCTCGAGCCGTTCGATGTCGGGGGCCAGCTCGGCCAACTCGGCTTCGACCCGGGCCAGGTCGTCACGGGAACGAGCCGCCTCGGCCTCGAGGTTCGCGATGACCCCACGGTCGGTGAAGGCCGCCCGCTCGCGGTCGACCCCCCTCCGCCGCTCGGCCAACACCGCGGACAGGCCTCGCGCCCGCTCACGCATCGACTCGAGACGCACGAGGGCGTCGCCGAGGTCGTCGCCGCCGTGGTCGGCCAGCCGCTGTTCGTTGGTCGACACCTCGGCGTTGAGCCGATCGAGCTCGGCCTTCGTGGTTGCCTCGCGTTCACCGCGCGTGCTGCGCAGCTCGGAGACGGTCTGGAGCTTGACGCGCAAGTCGTCGATCTCGCGACCGGCGAGGTGGATCCTCAGCGCCGTCAGCTCGGCGATGAGATCACCGTGGCGGCGGGCGGCCTCGGCCTGCTTCTCGAGCGGGCGCAGATTGCGACGGACCTCGCGCATCAGGTCCTTGACCCGGGTGAGGTCGGCGTCGGATGCGGTGAGTCGACGCTCGGCGCGGTCCTTGCGCTTGCGGAACTTGAGAACGCCGGCGGCCTCCTCGATGATCGCCCGCCGGTCCTCGGGCCGGGCGTTGAGCACCGCGTCGATCTGGCCCTGCGAGACGATGACGTGCTGCTGCCGGCCCACGCCGCCATCGCTCAGCAGCTCGGTGATGTCGAGGAGGCGACAGGGCACCCCGTTGATCGCGTATTCGGAGTCGCCCGAGCGGAACAGCGTGCGGGTGATCTTCACCTCGTTGAACTCGACCGGCAGCGTGCCCGAGTGGTTGTCGATCGTGAGCGACACCTCGGCTCGCCCGAGCGCGGCCTTGCCGGTGGTGCCGGCGAAGATGACGTCGTCCATCTTCCCGGAGCGCACGGCGGTGGGCGCCTGGGCACCGAGCACCCACGCGATCGCGTCGACGACGTTGGACTTGCCCGAGCCGTTGGGCCCGACCACGACGGTGACGCCGGGTTCGAGGTCGATCGACGCCGTGTCGGCGAACGACTTGAAGCCCTTCAGCGTGAGGTTCTTGAGATGCATCAGGGTCGACGGTAGCAACCCGAATTACATCTGTGTAGTCCCACCCCTGTGGAAAGCGTGTGGAAAGCGGTGAGCCGCCGGGAGTTTCGCTCGCGAAACTCCGAGGAACCCGCAGGGTTCCCTTACACCTGCGTCGTGCAGTAGTAGGTCCAGGATCCGCCGAACTTCACCCGCTCGATGGGGAGGCGACTCCGACCGCTGAGGTCGCCCTGCTTGCCCCACACCTCGAGATGGTCGCCGTATTCGCCGGGCTGTCCGAACGGATCGATGAACGGCCGCGAATCGACCGAGGTCCCGCGGTACTTGATGGCGTCGTGGAGCGTGCCGACCAGGGCCCGGTGGAGTCGCCGGATCTCCTGGCTCGACAGGGAGTCGCTCATCCGGTCGAAGCGCAGGCCGGCATGGAAGAGGATCTCGTCGGCGTAGATGTCGCCGATCCCGACGACGAACGACGAATCGGTGAGCAGCGTCTTGAGCTTGGTGTGGTTGCTCAGCAGGCTGCGTCCGAACGCGGTCCACGACACGGGTTCCTCGACCGGGTCGAGGCCGTAGCCGTCGAGCTCGGGGAGTTCGTCGGCCAGGGCGTCGGTGTCGACGATGAAGGCCTGGGCGGTCCCCTCGTCGTCGAGCAGCCGGAGCTGGCCGTGCTGGGTGAAGGTGATCACGATCTCGGTGGCGGGGTCGACGGCGTCCTTGTTGGCGTTTCGCCGCAGCGACCCGGTCGAACCGAGGTCGACCACGAGGGTGGACTCGCCGTCGAGCACGATGGCGATGTAGAGACCTCGACGCTCGACAGAGGTGATCTTCATCCCCTCGAGTTGTGAGGTGAACGCCTTGCGGTTCTTGTAGCGGCCGAGCGTCTTCATGCTCATGGCCTCGGTGTCCTTCACCTTCTTCCCGACGAGGTCTCGGTCGAGGTCACGACGAACGGTCTCGACTTCGGGCAGCTCAAACATCGGATGCTCCATCCTCGGGCGAGCGGGCTTCCCATGCGGCACGGGCGGCCCTTTGCTCTGCCTCTTTCTTGGACGAACCGTGGCCGGTTCCTCGTACTTCTCCGCCGATCTCCACGGTTGCGTCGAACCGCTTCAGATGGTCGGGGCCGCTCTCGCTGATCTCGTAGATCGGTGGTTGCAGGCCGTCGGCGGCCGCGACCTCCTGGAGGCGGGTCTTGTAGTCACGGGCGCCGGGGCGCGATGCGGCATCGGAGATGCGGTCGTCGAGCTGGCCGAGCACCAGGGCGCGGGCCGGTTCCATTCCGCCGTCGAGATAGACGGCACCGATGAGTGCCTCGACCGCGTCGGCCAGGATGGAGGCCTTCGTCGCGCCGCCGGATGCGGCTTCGCCCTTGCCGAGCTGCAGATGGTCGCCGAGCTCGAGGGCCAGGCCCACCTCGGCCAACGTGGCCGCGCTCACCACGGACGCGCGGGCCTTGGCCAACTGGCCTTCGGGGGCGTCGGGGAACCGTTCGTAGAGCGCATGGGCGGTCACCAGTCCGAGCACGGCGTCGCCGAGGAACTCGAGCCGTTCGTTGGACTGCTCGCCGGGATGCTCGGGACACCACGACCGATGCGCCAACGCGGTGCGCAGGAGTCGGGGGTCGACGAATCGATACCCGATTCGCTCCTCGAGCGACACGACCGTGGTGGGTGAAGCCAGAGCCTCAACCCAGCTTGGCGATGACGTAGTCGACCGCGTCCCGCACCGTGCGCAGGTCTTCGAGGTCTTCGTCGTCGATACGGAACCCGGAGGCCCGTTCGGCCAGTTCTTCCTCGAGTGCCTCGACCAGTTCGATCAGCGCGAGCGAGTCGGCGTCGAGGTCGTCGGCAAAGGCGTCGCCCTCGTTGATGCTCGACGGCTCGATCTCGAGGATGTCGGCGAGCTGGTCCTTGACGATGCCGAGCACTTCGTCTCGGCCGATCGGACCCTGCTCTACGTGGGTTTCTGCGGGCACTGCACCCCTCCATTGACACGGGAACCGGAGGGCACACTAGCGGCCCCGTTCGCTTGTGCGCTTGTGAAGTCTGAATTCAGTCTCTACGCAGCAAGATTTAGTCGTTTCACGCGTCTTCGGGGCGGGCCGCGGCCGTCAGATGGGCCACCATCTCGACCTCGACCATCTCCGCAGCGACCCGGATGGCGTTGACCATCGCATCGGCGGAGCTCGAACCGTGGGAGATGACACACACGCCCTTCACGCCGAGCAGGAGGGCGCCGCCGACCGAGTCGGGGTGGAGTTCCGACACCATCCGATCGAGCGGTCCGGCCAGGGCGACCCCGGCCGCCCGGGTGTCGTCGTCGGTGTCGATCGCCTGGAGGAGGCGACCGATCAGGGCCTTCATCGCCCCTTCGAGGGTCTTCAGGGTGACGTTGCCGGTGAACCCGTCGGTGACGATCACGTCGACATCGGTGGTCATCACGTCGCGACCCTCGACATTGCCGATCCACTCGGCACCCCCCGCCGCCGCCCACGCCGGGTCGGACAGCAGCTCGAAACACTCCTTGACGAACGGGCTCCCCTTGCCCGCTTCCTCGCCGATGGAGAGCAACCCGACCCTGGGGGTCTCGATGGCGAAACGATCGCGGGCGTAGACCGCGCCCATCTGGGCGAACTCGACCAGCCACTCGGGCTTGCACTCGGCGTTGGCGCCGGCGTCGAGCAGGGTGGTGGGGGTGCTCCCGGGCACGGGGATCGGCGTGGCGATCGCCGGGCGGTTGATCCCCTTGATGCGACCCATGCGCAGCAGGGCCGACGCCATCGTCGCGCCGGTGTTGCCCGCGGAGACCATGGCCGAGGCATGGCCGTCGCGCACGGCCTCGGCGGCCCGCACGAGTGACGAGTCCTTCATCTTGCGGACGCTCGAGCCGGGCTCGGCGTCCATGGCGATCACCTCGGAGGCTTCGATGACCTCGAGATCACCCGTGTCGCCGAGCTCGGCGGAACGACCGACGAGGACGACGGGAATCCCCAGCTCCTCGGCGGCGCGCCGGGCACCGGCGACGATCTCTCCCGGCGCATGGTCGCCGCCCATGGCGTCGACCGCGATGGGCAGCATCGACTCAGTCGACCTCGATGGCCTGGCGGCCGGCGTACCAACCGCAGTTGCCACAGGCACGGTGCGGGCGCTTGGTCGAGCCACAACGAGGGCAGGCGCTACGGGCCGTGGTGCCAACGCGCCAAGCCGACGCCTTGCGGCTCCGGCTCTTCGACTTCGACATCTTCTTCTTCGGGACAGCCATTGCGTTCCTGCTCACTCACGATCGAACACCGAAGGTTATCGGGTCTACTCGGCGACGCGCCCCTTGAGGACCACTCGACCACTGCTCTCCGCGTCGGCCTCGTCCTGGATCGTGATGGTGAACAACGGATAGTCGGTCGCCGTCACCCCCGCCCAGAGCTCGATCTCGCCGTCACCACCCCGCAGGTGGAACGTTCCCGCGCTCACCCCGACCTCGGGACCGGTCCGGAGCCACGCCTCGTAGTACTGGTCGTCCGCAGCAGGAGGCAGGCCACTGACGGCCAGCACGAGCCGGGTGCCCAACGGGGTGTCGTCGATGGAAACGACGCCGGTCGCAGCGGGGGCCAGCTCGGTTGCCTCGAGCGCCAACTCGATCCCCCCGGGTGCCGAGGTCTCCCGGATCGACAAGACCGCACCGACCATCAGCACGACCAGCACGACCGCGGCGGCCGCGGCGACGAGCCGGGGTCGTGACCGGGTGAGGGGCATGACCACACCCGACGACGCCGACTCGGCGGCGATGGCGGCGACGACTGCGTCCTCGAGGCCCGCATCGGCCGGCTCCCACAGCGCGGGTTCGGCCAGGAGCGCGGCGAGATCGGCGTCGATGCCGGGATCGGTGTCGAACGGCTCGTCGGGCACGGTCACTCCTCCCCTTCCACTACGTCGGCACCGGCCCGCCGGTTCGCGACCGACGGCGGATCCGCGAGATGTCCCAACGCGACGGCGAGCCGCTTGTGGGCTCTCGCCGACCGGGACTTCACCGTGCCGACCGGGATTCCCATCCGGTCGGCGATCTCCGGGTGCGACAGCCCCACCAGGTGCGAGAGCCGCACCACCTCGCGCTCCTCGACCGGGATTCCGTCGAGCGCCCGTCGGACCTCGTGGATCTCCCAGGTCCGTTCGAACGACAGGGTCGTGACCGCGACGTCGACCTCCGGGTCGTGGTCGCCGGCGGTGGGCCGCATCTCCCGGCGCAAGGCGTCGATCGCGGTGCGTCGGGCGATCGTGTAGAGCCAGGACGCGAGGTCACGCCCTTCCTCGAAGGTGGCGCTCGCCCGCCAGGCCTTCACGAAGGTCTGCTGCACGATCTCCGCGACGAGCTCCGGATCGCGGGTCATCGAACGGGCCACCGTCTGGATCGCGCCGCCGTAGCGCTGATAGACGTCGCGCACGGCGGACTCGTCCCCGGCTCGGAATCGTGCGACGAGATCGGCCACGGATGTCGCTCAGTCGTCGAAGCGCAGGGCGTCGAGCGCCGCCCACCGAGGATCGGCGGGTGGCTCGTCGTCGGCGTCGGGCCCGTCGACGGCGACCGCGGCCGGGAACCGGTCGGGGTCCGGCCCCGCACACTCGTCGCCGCACAGCGGCGCCAGCGGAAGAGCCAGGAGGGCAGCCTCCCGGACGACCGGACCGAGATCGATGCGCTCGTCCTCGATGGGCCAGGTCTCCCCCTCGGTCGGGTTCCGCTCGAAGATCTCCAGGACGTCCGCCTCGAAGGCCGCCGAAATCGGGTCGAGACAGCGCCGACACGGACCCGTCCACGATCCACCGACCCGACCCGTGGCCGAGACCCCTTCCGTGACCGCCTCGATCACGAGGTCGATCTCGAGCCGGCCGTCGACGACGGAGAATTCCCCCGCCTCGAGGTCGTCCAGCTCGGTCGTCGCCCGGAATTCGCGACGTGCACCGGTGCGCCGCCGGATCTCCAGCGTGTCGACCAGCAGCTGGCTGGGCGGCGTGATCCGCCCTGCGGCGGCCACTAGACGTCCTGGTCGAAGACCGACTCGTCGGGCAGCAGCGGCTCGGGTTCGTCGGTCTCGGCCCGATCCTCCACCGCGCCCTGCAGCTGCGCTCGGCCGGACGCGACGGTGCGCATGGTGCGCTCGAGCACGACCTCCATCCCGCCGAGCTTCTGGTCACACCAGTCCTCGGTCTCCAGGCGGAGGTTCTTGGCCCGCTCCTCGGCCTCGGCGACGACCTTGCGGGCACGATCCTCGGCCGACTTCACCAGTTCGGTGCGCTGCACCATCTGCTCGGCACGGGTGCGGGCCCTGGCGATGATCTCGTCGCCTTCGGTCTGCACCCGGGCGAGGAAGTCGTCGCGTTCCTTCAGCAACCATCGGGCGGAGCGCAACTCGTCGGGCAGGCTCTGCACCGCCGCTGTGAGCACCGCGAGCACCTCTTCCTTGTTGATCATCGACGAGGCGGACAGCGGCATGGGCCGGGCCTCCTCGACGAGTTCGATCGCCTGACGGAGCAGCGACTCGGCCTGGGGCGCGCGATACGACGGGACGCCGTCGGACGCCTCTCCCGGCGGCGGCGCGTCGGGGGCCGGCGCATCGCTCATCCGTACTGCTCCTTGAGCCGCGCCGCGACGGGAGCAGGCACCATCGCCGAGATGTCGCCGCCGTACCGGGCGAAGTCTCGGATGAACTTCGACGCCAGGAACGAACTCTTCGACGCCGACGGGATGAAGAGGGTGAAGATGCCCGACGCGGCATTGTTCATCTGCGCCATCTGCAGCTCGTTCTCGAAGTCGGACACCGCCCGCAACCCCTTCACGATGAAGTCGGCGGAGATCTCCGAGGCGAGGTCGACGACCAGGCCGCTGAACATCTTCACGGTCACATTGTCGAGATGACCCGTGGAGACCTCGAGCATCTCCTCACGGTCGTCGAGCCGGAAGACACCGTCCTTCGTGGTGTTGACCATCGCCGCGACGACCACCTCGTCGAAGAGGGATGCGGCGGTCTCGATGATCTCGATGTGCCCGTTGTGGACGGGATCGAATGAACCGGGGTACAGAACGCGGGTCACGTGGTTGTTCTCCACTCTCAGGGGCGTGAGGCCGAACCCGCAGATGCGAGCGTCACCACGGTACTCCCGTACTGCCGCACCCGGTGGGTCTCCCACCCGGCGGGAAGCTCGACTTCACGACCTGACTCGATCACGACGACCGCATCGTGGGCGACGGAGCCCTCCACGGTCGAGAGGAGATCCGCCCATCCCTCGAAGGCGTACGGGGGATCGAGCAGCACCAGATCGAGATCCGGTCGGGTGGCGAGGGCGCGGGGTCCGTCGCCGACGACCACGGTCGCCTGGTCCTCGAATCCGAGCGTCGACAGGTTCTCCCGCAGCGCGTCGAGGGCCCGCCGGTCGCTCTCGACGAAGACACAATGGGCGGCACCGCGGGACAGCGCCTCGATGCCGAGCGCACCGGACCCCGCGAACACGTCGATCACCCGAGCGTCCTCGATCGCACCGAGTGAGTACAGCGAGTTGAACATCGCCTCCCGCACACGATCGGCGGTCGGGCGCGTCGCATCGCCGTCGGGCACGACCAATCGACGACCACGGGCGGACCCGGCGACAACACGCATACCGCCAGTCTGGCGGGTCCGGGGTACCGTCCACCCATGGCCGTTCCCGAATCGATCACCTGCGTTGACTGCGGCGGCGCCTGCGGTCGCATCACCTTCGAGCCCGACGAAGGGTTCGAGCCGGGCGACATCGTGGCCTACCGGTGCCGAGACTGCCTCGATCGTTGGGACATCGAACTCACCGCCGACGACATCGAGCAGGAACCGCCGAGCTGACCGACGGTCAGCTCTTCATCAGGAACTCGGCTTCGTCGTCGCCCAACAGCAGGGCGATCTCGTCGTCGAGTCCGGGGTGCCCCTCGAGTTCGGGATCGTCGTCGATGATCTCCGTGGCCACGTCTCGGGCCACCCCGACCCATTCGCGATCGGTCACCAGCGACGCGAGCCGCAGGTCGTTGCGACCCTTCTGGCGCTCGCCCATGATCGTGCCCTCGCCCCGTAGGTCGAGATC
>JBDQKM010000143.1:0-9152 GCA_040263275.1 Acidimicrobiales bacterium | reverse complement strand
GGCGAGGTGCTCCAGGGTGTGCGAGACGGGCAGGACGTGGGGTTCGACGAGATCCTCACGCTGTTCCGGGCCCGTGGCCCCGAAGTGCCCGCCGTCGCCGAGGTCGCCGACGAGTTGCGGGTCGAGATCGTCGGCGACGAGGTCACCTGGGTCGCCAACCGCAACATCAACTACACCAACGTCTGCACGTTCAAGTGCCGCTTCTGCGGGTTCTCGAAGGGCCCGATGTCGCTCAACCTTCGGGGCACGCCCTACCTGCTGACCCTCGACGACATCGCCGACCGGGTGATCGAGGCGGCGGAGCTGGGCGCCACCGAAGTGTGCCTGCAGGGTGGGATCCATCCCGACTTCGACGGCGACTACTACATCGACGTGGCCCGCGCCGTCCACGAGGCCGTGCCCGGGATGCACATCCACGGCTTCACGGCGCTCGAGGTGACCGAGGGGGCCAAGCGCAACGAGGAGCCCCTCGTCGACTATCTGACCCGACTGCGCGACGCCGGCCAACGTTCCCTGCCCGGGACCGCAGCGGAGATCCTCCACGACGAGGTCCGCGAGACCCTCTGCCCCGACAAGATCGACACCGAGGAATGGCTCGAAGCCCACCGGGTAGCCCACTCGGTCGGTCTGGGTTCGAACGTCACCATCATGTTCGGGTCGATGGAGCGACCCGAACACTGGGTGCACCACATCCTGCGCACCCGTGCCCTGCAGGAGGAGACGGGCGGTTTCACCGAGTTCGTCGGCCTGCCCTTCGTCCACATGGCGTCACCGATCTACCTGCGCAAGATGGCAAGGCGAGGACCGACCTGGCGCGAGGTGCTGCTGATGCACGCGGTCGCACGCATCGCCTACCGCGGCCGGATCGACAACATCCAGGGATCGTGGGTCAAGCTCGGCTTCGGGTCGATCGCCCAGCTGCTGCAGTCGGGCGCCAACGATCTCGGCGGCACGCTCATCGACGAGAACATCTCCCGGGCGGCCGGTGCCGACCACGGCACCGGGGTGACGCCCGACGACTTCCGTCGCGTGGTCGAGCCGCTCGGCCGCGCGCTCGTGCAGCGGACGACGCTCTACGGGCGCCCCGATCTCGACACTCTCCCGTTGGAGACCACCCGCCGCACTCGCGTGGCGATCCCGGTCGCCGGCGCCTAGAAGCCGTTCCAGTAGCGCGACTGGGCCTCGAACTCGCCGCGAGCGGCATTCTCCGTGCGGGGCCGTCGGTCGCCGAAGAAGTGATCGTTCGACTTGCCGATTCGCAGGATCTTCTTGAAGAACTGACCGATGCGGGTACGAAGCGGCATGGGCCGACCGTAGTCGGCCGAAGAAGCTCGGCATCAAGGCCGGCCATGTCGTCGCCCCACTCGAGGCGCCGGACGTGAGTCTCGTCTTCTGCGCGGACCGCCGGGCGCTCGATCGCCGCCGCCGTCAGCTGTGGACGCTGGCCTTCCCCGGCCGGTCGGTCTGGGTGTGTTGGCCGAAGAAGTCGAGCCACGACGTGAAGGTCTGCGCGATCGACGAAGACTGGTCGGGCCTCAAAGCTGATGGTGCGCAAGGAGCGCCGGGGCTAGGCGCTAACTTCACGCGGTGACCAGCTTCCCCTCCAGCTACCGAACCGGCGACGACGAGGTCGACCGGGAGATCGTCGAACTCCTCCGCCATGCCGAGCCGGCCGACCAGGAGTTCGTCTTCGAGTTGATGGTGTCGGCCGTGCGCCTCGCCAAGGAAGAGGTAGACCGGGGCGAACTGAAGATGGTGGCGGCCGCGGTGAAGGAGTTCCGGTACTCGTTCGGCGTGTTCGCTCCCTACCAGGGCATCCGCAAGTGCACGGTGTTCGGGAGCGCCCGGACCAAGCAAGGCGACCCGGCCTACACCTGTGCACGGGACTTCGCCGAAGCCATCGCCGCTCGCGACTGGATGGTCATCACCGGTGCCGGCCCCGGCATCATGGAGGCCGGTCACGAAGGGGCGGGTGCCGAGAACAGCTTCGGGGTCAACATCGTGCTCCCCTTCGAGGCCGACGCCAACCAGGTGATCGCCGACGACCCGAAGCTCATCAACTTCAAGTACTTCTTCACCCGCAAGGTGATGTTCGTGAAGGAGTCGCACGGCTTCGTGATGCTGCCGGGCGGCTTCGGCACGATGGACGAGGCGTTCGAACTCCTCACCCTGATCCAGACCGGGAAGTCGGACCCCGCGCCGATCGTGCTGCTCGATCCGCCCGGCGGGACCTACTGGAGCTTCTGGAAGGAGTTCGTCGAGATCGAGCTCCGGGACCAGGGCATGATCGCCGAAGACGATCTCTGCCTCGTGCGGGTGACCGACTCCATCGAGGAGGCGGTGGAGGAGATCTGCCACTTCTACCGCTCCTACCACTCGGTGCGTCACGTCGGTTCTCGCCTGGTCATGCGGCTAGAGCGTGAGGTCGGCGACGCCGAACTCGCAGACCTCAACGCCCGGTTCGGTCACATCGTTGCGAAGGGAGAGATCGAGCGGATCGGCGCCACCGACGCCGAGATCCGCGACGACGATCATGTCGACCTCCCCCGGCTGGCCTTCCGGTTCGACAAGCGGAGCTGGGCCGGCGTGCGCCGTCTCATCGACGCGCTCAACGACGCCGGCTAGGTGTGCGTCGCGGGGAGGTTGTCCCTGAGCGTTGAGGCCGGTGTTGCCCAGCCGAGTGCGCCGTGGGATCTGTGGTGATTGTAGAAGTGGATGAACCCGGCGTAGTGGGTGGCGCGTTGGTGTTCTGAGGTCCAGGGTCGGATGTAGGCCCATTCCTCGAGCAGGATTCGATGGAATCGTTCGATCTTGCCGTTGGTTTGGGGCCGATAGGGCTGTGTCTTCTTCACGCTGGTGCCGGTGCGGTCACAGGCGTCGTGCCAGGCCCGGGAGCGGTAGCAGGAGCCGTTGTCGGTCAACACGCGTTGACAGTTGATGCCGGCGAGCTGAAACCAGTGCGCGGCGCGGAGCCAGAACTCGGCGGCCGTGTCGGCTTGTTCGTTGCGGTGTTGTTCGGAGTACACGATCCGGGTGCGGTCATCGATGGCGGAGTGGATGTAGATGGAGCCGGCGCCGGAATGGCCGCCGTGGCCATCAGCCCCGCGGCCATGCAAGCGCCACCCGCCGCCGTCAGGGATCGCGGCAAGCTTCTTGATGTCGACATGGATGAGCTCGCCGGGCCGGTCGCGTTGATAGCGAACCGTGGGTTCGCGGTTCGTGGCCCGGTCCCCTCGATCAAGACGGCCCATGCCGGCCGCGTTGAGAATCGCCTGCACGGTCGACGCGGCCAGGCCGGTCTCGAACGCGATATGCGAAGCGCCCCAACGGTGCCGTTTGCGCAGCCGGATCACCTGACGGCGTCTCCGCGGAGACGTCTTGTTCGGCGAGTACCGCGGCCGCGACGAGCGATCACGAAGTCCGGCCTCGCCTTCGGCCACGAACCGGTCGCGCCATTTCCGCACCGTCTTCGCGTCGACCTGGAACCGCTCCGCGGTGGCCTCGATCGTCCAGCCCTGATCGAGGACACAACCGACCATGTTGCGGCGATGCCGCGGCGTCAACCGCGCGTTGGGGTGTTGCGTCCTAGCGTGAAACACGAGCCCTCCTGAGTGGGGAGTGAGTTGTCGAAGACCCACAGCCTCACTCGGAGGGCTCAACCCAAAGGTGGATCACCCCACCCCATCAACCCAGGGACAACCTCCCCGGTCATCACAGCTAGGCGAACGGGTCGTCGTTCGGTTCGTCGAGGAGGTGGATCGCCTTCTCGACGGCCCGCCGGGCGCGGGTCAGGCGCTTCTCGTCGACGGGGAGTTCGGTGCCGCCCGCATCGATCGACTCGCGCAGGCGCTGAATGGCCAGGTCGGCCAGGTCCTCGGCGATCACTTCCAGCCGGCTCTTGATCTCGTCGAACTCTCCTGCCACGTCGGAGACCGTATCGCCTCGTGACGGGGCTACCGTCGCCGGGATGGACGCCGCCGACCTGCACGAATGGGTGACCTTCACCGACGACGACGGCTACAGCTGGCAGTTCGACGTGACCTTCATGATGAGCAACTACGGCTGCATCTACGGGCGCGGGTGTCCCGGCGTGTTCACCGAGCTGGCGCCTGAGTACGAACACGGATGCTGCACCTACGGCGCCCACTTCGTTGACAAAGCCGACCGCGAGGCGACCGCCGCCCGTGCGGCCGAGCTCGGGCCCGACGAGTGGGAGCTGCGCGACCGGGCCGACGAACTCGGAGGCGCCATCTACAAGAACGACGACGGTGACTGGGTGACCCACACCATCGACGACGCCTGCATCTTCCTGAACCGCCCCGGCTTCGCGAAGGGAGCCGGGTGTGCCTTCCACCAGGCCGCCGAGGCCCGAGGAGAACGGCCACTCGACTGGAAGCCCCAGGTCTGTTGGCAGGTCCCGCTGCGCTTCGACGAGTGGACCGACGACAACGGCCACACCACCTACATGCTGCGCGAGTGGAAACGCCACGACTGGGGCGAGGGCGGCGCCGAGTTCGCGTGGTGGTGCACCGACGATCCACTGGCGTTCAACGAGGATCGACCGGTCTGGCGGTCGCTCCGCGAGGAGATCGTCGAACTGGTGGGCCAGGGTCCGTACGAGAAGCTCGTCGACTATCTGGTGCACCGCGAAGCGACCCATCCGGAGGCGCCGGTGTTCCTCCCCCACCCGCAGGTCAGGCGACGCACCGAGAATCCCGCGGACTGAGGCTCAGATCGGCCCTTCACCGGCCGAAAGGAGCGTCGTGACTGCCTTCACCAGCGACGACCTCAACGCAGCAGCCGAAGAGGCGGGGATGATCTTCCCCGCCCACGTGATCGACCAGCTGGTCGCGGCCATCGACTCGGGGAAACACGTGATCCTCACGGGTCCTCCCGGCACGGGCAAGACGACGCTCGCCTACATCGCCTCGGAGGTCGCCCGCAAGGCGATGTTCTGCACCGGCTACCTGCCGACGACCGCGACCACCGAGTGGACGACCTTCGAGACGATCGGCGGACTTCAGCCCACCGCAGAGGGGCTGATCTTCCGGCCCGGGCTCTTCGTCGAGGCGATCGAGAGCGGACGCTGGCTCGTCATCGACGAGCTGAACCGCTCGAACTTCGACCGGGCCTTCGGTCAGCTGTTCACCGTGCTGTCCGGTTCGGCCGTGGTGCTGCCCTTCAAACGCAAGGGCCAACCCCACCCCCTCTCGCTCGTGCCGAGCGGGGTGGAGGCGCCCGAGGACACCGACGTGATCCGCGTCTCGGCCAACTGGCGGATCATCGCCACGATGAACGTGTTCGACAAGAACCTCCTCTTCGAGATGTCGTACGCCCTCATGCGCCGCTTCGCCTTCATCGAGGTCGGCACCCCGCCCGAGAGCGCCTACCGCGAACTGCTGCAGGGCAAGGGCGAGATCGTCCAGCACCTACTCGCCCTGCGGGCGTTCACGGACCTCGGCCCGGCCGTCTACATCGACGCCGCGAAGTACGCCGCCCGTCGCTCTCGGGACGGCATCACCGACTCGCGCCTGCTCTACGAGGTCTTCTACGCCTACTTCCTGCCCCAGTTCGAGGGCATGGAGGAACGGCGGGCGATGACGCTCTACCGCACCGTCGCCGAGCACCTCGACGCGCCGGAGCAGCTCGAGGCACAGCGCACGATCAGCGACATCCTCGGTGTCGAACTCGTGGTGTGAACGCTTCCCGACGCGACCCCTTCGACGCGTCGCTCGACGCCACGGCCGAGTTGTGGACCCGGCTGGCCCGTCCGTTCGACATGGGTCTCACCGTCGACGCGCTGCTCGGTCTCTCGACCGACGTCGTCGAACAGCTCGTGGGTGTGCTCGTCGCGACCTGCGAGGAAGCCGAGACGCTGCTGCACGACATGCCCCGCACCCTGCGCACGCTGAAGACGTCGGTCGGCAGCAACCACGAACGCTGTGTCGGTGAGCTCCGAGGCCCGGTGCAGTGGTCGGAGACGCTCGCCGCACAGGCCTCGAGCCTCGGCAACCGCGACGTCTACATCTGTGCATCGACTCGCCGGGCCTACGACATCGACGAGAACCAGGTGTTGGTGGGTGCCCTCCAGGCCGTCGCCCGGGCCGGCGCGAGTATCGACAAGGTCGGCGACGACTCCTACGAGGACGAAGGACTTCGCCGGGCCCGTCACAACGCCAAGGTGGCCCGCCGCTATCTCGACCATCGCACCCTCGAGGCCATCAGGGTCCAGGGGCGTCCGAGCGCTCGCGCCATCAAGCGGACGCGCAGCGGCAAGACGGGGGCGGCCTATCGGCCTGCGCTGGCCATGCTCGAGCGGGCCAACGAGCCGCTCTCGCTCGCCGAGCTGTCGCCCTACTGCGATCGCCGCACCCGGGCCCAGCACGGGCTCCTCCTCGGCATCATCGAGGAACTCGAGTCCCGCGGGATGCGGGTTCCGGCGCTGCGGGCCGAGGGGGGGTTCCCTCTTCGCCGGCCCCGTCGAGTTCGTCCACCCGCGCCGGCGCGGCGACCGCAGCCGGGTGCACGGTGTGCTGATCGGCAACGTGCTGGTCGACGTGCCCGAACGGCTCAAGGAACGTGATCGTGCGGCCGTCGAGCGTGAACTCCAGGGCCGGGCTCACGGTCGCCGTGTCGTGCCGATCGTGGAGGTCGACGACATCGTGCGGGCGGTCGACGTGGCGGTCGTGGCCGCTCGGGGCGACTGAGCCTCCCCCATCGGTGTGACCGCTCCCCTTCGGGTGTAGGAAGGGAGGCCGTGAAGAAGTACCTCGACGCCGCGACCCGCGGCCACGATCTCCGACTGCTGGCCGCGTCCGTGGCGACGGGCGTCGTGGTGGCCGTCGTGGTGGCGATCTTCGAGGCGCTCGCCCAACCGGTGCTGCTCGAGTGGCTTCTCCATCAGTCGTTGCCGCTGGTCATGGTCGCGCCGATCGTCGGCGTGGTCGCCGCCCACCTGATCCTGCGCACGCTGGGTCGGGGCACCACCGGTTCGACCTCCGACGAATACATCCGGGTCTTCCATGACCGCCACCCGCGGCTCCCGATCGTCGAACTCCCCGGCAAGCTGCTGGCCGGCGTGTCCACCATCGGCATGGGTGGCGCGGTCGGCCTCGAGGGTCCGTCGATCTATGCGGGCTCCAGCCTCGGTCTGTGGATCAACGAGAAGACCAGCGGCGTCCTGCGCCGCGACCAGGCCCGGCTGCTGCTCACCGCCGGCGCGGCAGCCGGTGTGGCCGCCGTGTTCAAGGCGCCGGCCACGGGCGTCATCTTCGCGATGGAGGCCCCCTATCGGGACGACGTCACGCCGCAGGCCCTGCTGCCGTCCCTCCTGGCCGCGGCGACGAGCTACGCCACCTTCGTGTCGCTGGTCGGGACCGAACCGGTCATCCCGTTCTTCGCCGAGGGCAGCGTTCTGCTCGAGGAGGAAGGCAGCATCTCGGTGCTCGGCGTCGACCTGGTCGATCTTCTGGGCGCGCTCCTGCTCGGGATCGCCGCCGGTCTCGGCGGTCGCGGGTTCGCCTGGCTGATCCGGCGAGCGAAAGCCGGCGCCACCTCCGTTCCCCTGTCCCGCCGGTTGCTGGTCGGCGGCGTGTCGCTGGCCGCCCTGGCCTGGGTCGCCGACGTCGCCTTCGATGAGCCGTTGACGCTCGGGCCCGGCACCGAGGCGATGGGTTGGGTCGTGGGCGCTCGCGGCCTCGGCCTCATCGCGTTGCTCTTCGGCCTTCGCATCGCCGCGACGATGGCCACGACGTTCGCCGGCGGCGTGGGCGGGATGTTCATCCCCCTCGCGGCCCTCGGCGTGATCCTGGGCGAGTTCGTCGGCGCGGCGATCGGTGAGGACGACACGGCGCTCTACCCGATCCTCGGCCTCGCGGCCTTTCTCGGCGCCGGCTACCACGCCCCCATCGCCGCGGTGATGTTCGTGGCCGAGTCGACCGGTGGTGTCGGGTCGTTCGTCGTGCCCGCGCTCGTCGCCGCCGCGGTGAGTCAGGTCGTGGCGGGTCCGTTGTCGATCGCCGACTACCAACGGTCGAAACGCCTCGGTCACCTGGAGCGGCGTTTCGAGCTGCCGCTGACGTCGATCCTGTCGACCGACGTGTTCACCGTGCCCTCGGACGCCACGGTCTCGGAGTTCGTCTACGTCCATGTCCTGGGTCGGCGCGAGCGGGTCGTGCCGGTCGTCGATGGCGGCCTCTTCATGGGCATGGCCCGTCTCGAGGACATCAGCGAACTCGAACGCGACCAGTGGGAGGACACGACCGTTGGCGAGTGTATGGCCACCGACATGCCCGCCGGTAGTCCGTCGTGGACGCTCCGGGACGCCGTGGCGGCCATGGACGAATCACAGACCGACGTGCTGGCGGTCACGGATGGTGAGGGTCACTTCATCGGCGTGGTGACCGAGGACGAGATCCTCAAACTCGACGAGATCCTCGACGAGACCGGCGGCTGAATCAGTCGTCGGTGTCCGCGTCGGCGTCGTCGAACTCGTCGGCCCAGGCCAGGTGTTCCGGCTTCAGCTCATCGTCGTCGTCTTCGTTGAAGCTGTCGAGGAGGGCGTCGAAATCGCCATCGTGTGAGCGCTTCAGCTCACGGGCCTCCTCATACCGCCGGTGTCGCCCCTTCTTCACCTGGTGAGCTCCCATTCGACAACGTCAAGACCTCGATTGTAGCCCCGTTCGCGCCGAGCGCCCACGTCAGGCCACCGGTCGGCCGGATCGTTCCTCGAGGACGACGGCGCCGTCCTCGAACGCCAGCGCGGCGTCACCGGAGACGAGGCGCCGGATGGGGCCGCCGGCCAGCTCGGCCCGCCAGCCGGTGGCGAGGCGGGCGTCGTCGTCGCCTCGGACGAGGGCTTCGACGTCGGCTCGGGTCGCCAGGAGCGCGGGATCGAGGGCTCGGTCACGGGCCAACTGGTTGACCCACGCGGCGACGAGGGCCACGGCGGGCCGGAGGTCCTGGGCATCGGCCGGACGCCGGGGTGGCCGTGGGGGTCGCCAGTCGGAGGCCACGCCGTCGGCCACCGCGGCGAGGATCGCCGGGCCGAGCGCGCCCTTCGCAACTCCCTTGTCGACGCCGCGGACCTTCGCCAGCGACTCGAGATCGGTGGGCGCAGCCTGCGACACACCGACGACGGCGATGTCGGAGAG
>JBDQKM010000142.1:0-9202 GCA_040263275.1 Acidimicrobiales bacterium | reverse complement strand
TCGCCGACCAGTTCGGCGGTGAGGGCTGCGGCCGTCTCGCCGGCACGGCCGGTGAACGCGTTGGCGTTGCCGCTGTTGCACACCATGGCGCGGGCGGTCCCATCGCCCTCGGCCAGGATGCGGCGACACCAGTCGACGGGCGCACTCGGGCAGAGGCTCTTGGTGAAGGTGCCGGCGACCGTCGTGCCCTCGGCCATCTCGGCCAGGAAGAGGTCGGCCCGTTTCGCATACCGGATGCCGGCGGCATGGGTCGCGAGCCGCAGGCCGGCGACCGGTGGCAGCTCGGGAAACGAGGAGGGGGCGAGAGGCGAGAGATCGGACATGAGACTCAGGGGTGGAGGCCGGCGGTGGCCAGGCCGGTGTCCTCGGGAAGACCGAGCACCGCGTTGGCACATTGCACACCCTGACCGGACGCGCCCTTCACCAAATTGTCGAGCGCACCGATGGCGAGCACCGTGCCCGTGCGTTCGTCGACCCGGGCGGTGAGGTGCACGCTGTTGGAACCGAGGGTCGCCTTGGTCGAGGGCGAGCGGTCGGCGACGACGACGAAGGGCTCGTCGTCGTAGGCGTCGTGGAGGCACGCCATCACGTCGGCGGTCGTCGCCGTGCCCGTCGGCCGGGCGTAGCACGTGGCCAGGATGCCTCGGTTCATCGGCGCCAGGTGAGGCGTGAACAACACCTGGGCGTCGGTGCCGGCGTGACGGCCGATGGCGAACTCGATCTCGGGGGTGTGACGATGCGTGAGCAGTCCGTAGGCGGTGAAGTCCTCGTCGACCGTGCAGAACGTGGTGTTGGGTTTCGGGGGGCGTCCGGCCCCGGACACGCCGCTCGCCGCGTCGACGATGATGCCCGTCGGCTCGATCAGACCGGCCGCGAGCAGCGGCGCGAGCGTGAGCGACGCAGTGGTGACGTAGCAGCCGGCGACGGCGACCAGTTCGGCGCCCGGGAGCCCGTCGCGGAACAGCTCGGGCATGCCGAACACGAAGTCACCGAGCAGGTCGGGCGCCGCGTGAGACTCGCCGTACCACTGCGGGTAGACCGCCGGGTCGTCGAAGCGGAAGTCGGCCGACAGGTCGACGATGTGGGGCACCCGGCCCCGGATCTCGGGCACCAACGCCTGTGAGTGGCCGTGAGGCAGCCCCATGAACGCGAGGTCGATCCCGTCGAGGATCGACGGCTCGTACGGGGCAAACACCATCTCGGGGTACGCAGCGGCCAGACTGGGATAGAGGTCGGCCACACGGGTGCCGGCCTGCGACTCCCCGGTTGCGACGACCACCTCGAACTCGGGATGGCCGGCACACAGTCTGAGGAACTCCGCACCGGTGAATCCCGACGCGCCGATGATCGCTACCCGGTGCATTCGGACACCGTAGCGAATTTGGTATCTTTATGCAACGATTTGAATGATGATGTTGCCCGTTCCGCTCAGGCGGCGAGGTCGAGCTCGCAGGCCGGCGGCGCGGTCACCGGATTGCAGGTGGGCGGCGGCGGGACCGAATAGCCGGTCTCGAACGCGGGATCCGCGACGTAGTAGTCGGTGCTCAGAAAGTGGGCGCCGCTGCCGATCGCCGCGTCGCGACGAGTGGTGTCGCCCGTGCGGGCATCGGCGGTCGGACTGTCGGTTCGGGTCCGGATGAGGTACCCCTCGGCCGCCCGACGGGCGATCTCCTCCGCACCCGAGATCGGGTCGTCGATCCGGAGGAAGGCGCCGTCGGGATCGCCGGGTGTGCTGGTGGTGAACATCACCCGGCCCTCGAGCGACGGGGCGCCGTCGCGATAGACGTCACGCGATGCGCCGGTGTTGACCATGGCGAAGAGGACCTTGCCGCGGCTGTCGTCGATGGACGGCCACTCGTCGGCGAGCACGGCTTCCTCGAGGGTCGGGCGTTCCCCGCGCACGTCGTCGGGACGGATGATGCGGTCGAGGCCCATCGCCTCGACCAGCTCTGCGTCGAGCGCCGCGAGCACACCGGCGTCGGTCGGCACCGGGATCGTCCAGTCGACCGGCAGGTCCGAGATGTCGAGACCGGAACCGGCGGCCGCGTCCGGGACCGACTGCTCCTTGATCTCGATCATGATCATGACCGGCAAGTGGTCGGGGTTCGCGTCGGACCAGGCGGCCACCTCCCCGAGGCACAGCTGGAGGGTCAGACAGTTCGTCTCGAAGTCGAAGTCCTGCGTGTGGAGCACCTTGAAGCCCGGCTCCTCGAGTTCGGCCAGTCCCGATTCAGCCGGAAGCCCGACTAGCGGCAGCGCCGCCCGCGACGCGTAGAGGCCACCGTCGGGGTCCGCGAACACGTCGATCTCGAACTGTCGGACCCCGAAGTCCTCGAGCTGTTCGGTGAGCGACCGGTGTGAGTAGTCGATCGACTCGGCCAGTTCGGGACTCAGCGCCGCGATGGCGCCGTAGGCCTGCGGCTCCGGGCGGAGGTGATACGAGTTGTGCGAACCGAGCAACTGGAGGTCGTTGATCCGCAGCGACTCGACGGCCACCGTCGTGGTCGGCGCCACGGTCGTGGTGGTGGTCGGCGCAGAGGTGGTCGTGGTGGTCGACTCCCCCGGTTCGGCATCCGACCCGTCGTCGTCGCCACAGGCGGCCGCGACGAGGGCGAGCACGAGGAGCAGGGAGCCGAGACGAACCGGAATACGAATCATGACTCGGGAACCTAGTGCCCCCGCAGGTGCTTCAGCGATGACCGTCAATCCAGCGGCCGGTGCGCTCCAGGACCTGATCGGTGCGACCGAGCAGGTCGTCGAGGACCGCCCGGTCGGCCACGAGTGGCGGCGCGATGGCGAGCAGGGTGGCACCCCGATCGTCGGGGCGAACGAGGAGGCGGGCCTCGCGGACGAATCCGCTCAGAACACCGCCGCACAGGGCCGCCGCGTCGTCGTCCGAGAGGTCGTTGCCGGTCGCCCGGTCGGCCATCAACTCGATGGCGTAGAAGAAGCCGGTGCCGCGCACCTCACGCACACAGTTGTGGCGCTCGGCCAGTGCCGCGAGCCCACTCGCCAGATGGTCTTCGTGCGCCCGCACCCGGCCGCAGACGTCTTCGCTGCGCATGGCCCGGATGGTGGCGCCGGCCACCGCCGTCGCCACGGGATGCCCACCGAACGTCGAACCGTGGACGTAGGACCCCATGGGCGAGTCCCACACCGCCTCCACGAGGGGCCGGCGGACGACGATCCCACCCAGGGGCTGGTAGGCGCTGGTCACGCCCTTGGCGAACGTGATGATGTCGGGCACGACGTCGAAACGGATGCTGCCGAAGAAGTGCCCGAGTCGCCCGAAACTGTTGATGACCTCGTCGGCCACGAGCAGCACCCCGTACTGGTCGCAGATGCGACGCAGCTCCTGCCAGTACCCCGGCGGCGGGACGACCGCCCCACGGCCGTTCTGCACCGGCTCGGCGATGACGGCGGCGACCGTCTCGGGGCCCTCGGCGAGAATCGCCTCCTCGATCGCCCGCACCGACGCCAGCTCGCTGGCCGGCGTGCCGTCCGGGACACGGTCGCCGCACGTGTTGCGGACGTGGCGCACGCCGTCCCAGAGCATGGGTCGGAACGGTTCGCGGAACTTGGGGATGCCGGTGATCGCCAACGCGCCGAGCGTCGTCCCGTGATAGGCCCACTCCCTCGCGATCACCTTGTAGCGCTGCTCGTCACCCTGGCTGAGGTGGTAGTTGCGGGCAAACTTGATCGCCGACTCGACGGCCTCCGAACCCGAACTCACGAAGAAGACCTCGTCGAGATCGCCGGGAGCCTCCTCGGCGATCATCGTGGCCGCGTTCGTGGCCGGCTCGGTGGCGAATCCCCAGTTGGGATAGAAGGCGAGCCGGTCCATCTGCTCGACGGCTGCGGCGCTCAGGTCGCGGCGCCCATGGCCGAGGTTGGTGCAGAACAGGCCGGAAAGACCGTCGAGGTACTCGGTGTCCTGGTTGTCGTAGACGTAGCACCCTTCGCCTCGTTCGATCACGAGCAGGTCCTCGCGCCGCCAGGCCGCGCCGCTGGTGAAGTGCGGCAGCAGATGGGCTTGCGCGTTGGCCCGGACGTCGTTCACCGGGATCAGACTTCCACGACGGCTTTGCCGTAGACCTTGCGGTCGGCCAGGTCCTGTAGCGCCTGGGCCGCGTCCTCGAACGCGAACGGCGGATAGAGCGGTGGCGCCACCGCGCCCTGCTCGGCCAGCGCCATGACCTGGCCCATCTGGCGGGCGACCGCACTCGGGTCGCGCATGAGCGACGCGCCCCAGTGGACACCCACCACGCTGTAGTTCTTCAGCAGGATGTGGTTGGTCGGCGCATCGGCGATGCCACCGACGAAGCCGATGATGAGCAGCCGACCGTCCCACGCCATGCAGCGGCGAGCCTTCTGGTAGGCGTCGCCGCCCACAGCGTCGAAGCACACGTCGACCCCACCTCCCGACATGGAGCGGACGGTGTCGACCCAGTCAGGGGTCTCACGATGGTCGACCACGTGCTCCACCCCGAGGCTGCGCACGAGATCGGCCTTCTCCTCGCCGCCCACCACCGCAATCGGCACGGCGCCCGCGGCGAGCGCCCGTTGGATGCATGCGGTGCCGGTGCCACCGGCCGCACCGGTGATGAGCACGGTCTCCCCGGCCTGCACCCGAGCCCGGTCGTGGAGCGCGAACCAGGCGGTGCCGTAGTTGACCGGAACCGCAGCGGCCTGGGCGGGCGAGAGCGCATCGGTGGGATACGGGAACACACTCCCGGCGGCCGCCACGTTGACCTCCCGGAGTCCTCCGCCGAGCACGGCCACGGCCGCGCCGACCTCGAGCCCCTCGACCCCTTCCCCCAGTGCGGTGATGACCCCGGCGGTCTCGCCACCCGGCGTGTAGGGCAGGCGCGTCGGCACCTGGTACTCGCCCCGACAGCTGAGCACGTCGGGGAAGGTCAGACCCACGGCCCTGGTCTCGATCTGCACTTGGCCGGGTCCGGGCTCGGGGGCGTCGTCTTCTTCGAGCGCGAGGACGTCGAGGGGGTTGCCGAGTTCATGGGATCGCCAGATACGCATGAGGCGCACGGTAGTGCGTTCGCCACTAGCGTTCGCGCGTGGCTCCGCTCGATCTCCCCCTCTCGCCCGACGGCGTCACCCACACGCTCCCCGATGGCGGGCGCGTGGTGCTCCGACCCATCCGCGCCTCCGACGCCGATGAGCTCAGGGCCGGCTTCGAACGCCTGTCCGACCGGAGCAAGTACCTGCGCTTCTTCACCCCGCTCCAGCATCTTCCCCAGGCCTGGGCGGGCCAGCTCACCGACCTCGACCACCGAACCCATCGGGCCTGGGTCGCCTACGACCCGGCGGCCGACGTGCCGCCACCCGGGCTCGGGGTCGGCGTGGCCCGCCTCATCGAACTGGCCGACGAGCCGGAGAAGGCCGAAGCCGCGGTCGCGGTCACCGACGACTATCACGGTCGCGGGATCGGTCGTCTCCTGCTAGAGGTGGTCACCGGGACGGCCGCCGCAGCCGGGTATTCGACGCTCGTCACCAACGTCCTGCGGGAGAACTCCCGCATGCTCGACCTGGTCGCCGAGATCGATGCAGAGAAGGTCCGCACGGGAGACGGCGCATCGGTGCGTATCGAGATCCCGCTCGTCGACACGCCCGACGAACAGGTCGCCGAGGGCGCGCTCTACGACCTGCTTCGCCTGGCCGCTCGCCTCGACCCGTGACTCAGGCGCGAAGCGTGGCTCCCTGCTGCTTCGCAACCGTGTCGATGCAAGCCTGACGGGCCTCGGCCACCTCGGTGTCGGTGAGGGTCCGGTCGGCGGCCTGGAACCGGAGCCGGTAGGCCAGGCTGCGACTGCCGTCGGGCACGCCCTCGCCGCAGTACACGTCGAAGAGCCGGACGTCGCGCAGCAGCTTGCCGCCCGCCTTGCGCAGCGAGCCCGCCACCTGCGCCGCCGGGACCTCGTCGGGCACCTCGAACGCGAGGTCGATGTCGCTCGACGGGTACTTGCTGACCGGCGTGTACTTGCGGTTGCCGTGCGGCCCGCCGAGCACCTCGCCGAGGTCGAGCTCTAGCCAGGCGACGCGGCCTTCGACGCCATAGTTCTCGAGGGCGGACGGGTCGACTTCGCCGACATGACCTCGGGTGCGTCCGGCGATCACCACCTCGGCGGTGCGGGTCGGGTGCAGCCCGGCCGGGCTGGCCGCCTTGAGCTGCACGTTGGGCAGTGCCAACGCCCGTTCGAGGAGGTCCAGGACAGCCACGGCGGCGGGGGCCTCCTCGCCGGCGAGCGCGACGGCGAGGTACTCCCGCTCGTCGGGCAACAGCTGCCCTTCGGGGGCCGGGAGGTAGACGTGGTCGATCTCGAAGAAGCGGACGTCGTCGTTGCGGTGCGACTGGTTGTAGGCGATCGCCTTCAGCTGACCCGGGAGCAGCGACGTGCGCAGCACCGACTCCTCGTGGACGAGCGGGTTGGTGAGGGTCACTCCGTCCTCGGGCAGTTCCGCGGCGCGCAGGTCACCCGGCGCAAGGAACGGCATCGGCAGCGTTTCGTCGCAGCCGGCGCCGAGCAGCACGTCGCGCACGAGTCGGCGCGCCTGCTGGTACTCGCTGAGCCCGCCTGTGGTGGTGCCCTTGGGCACCGTGCGCTCGATGTTCTCGTAGCCGTGCATCCGCGCGACTTCCTCGGCGATGTCGGTCTCGGTGGCGGTGTCCCACCGCCAGGTGGGAACCGTGACGTCGAGGTCGTCGCCCGCGGCGTCGACACCGAATCCGATGGAGGTGAGATGGGAGGCCATCTCGCCGGCCGAGAGGCGGGTGCCCACCAGGCTGTTGATCTTGGCGGTGCGGACCCGAACCGGCGAACGATCGGGCAGCGTGCCGCCCACGTCGACCTGGCCGGTCGCCGCGACCGCGCCCTGCTCGGTTGCGAGCTGGATGAACCGCTGCATCGCCCGGTCGATGTTGTCGCCCCAGTCGGCGCCCCGACGGAAGCGGGTCGAGGCTTCACTCGGCAGGTTGAGCCGCTTCACGGTGCGCGAGATCGACGGCGGGTCCCACCAGGCCATCTCCAGGAGGACGTCGGTGGTCGTTTCGGAGATCTCGGTGGAGGCGCCGCCCATCACACCGGCGAGGGAGACGATCTGATCGGATTCGTCGGCGATCACGCCGTCGATGGCGGTGAGCGTGCGCTCCACACCGTCGAGGGTGGTGAGGGTCTCGCCGTCGGCGGCCCGCCGCACCCGGAGGTGACCGTTGGGCACCGTGGCCAGGTCGAAGGTGTGGTTCGGCTGACCGAGCTCGAGCATCACGTAGTTGGAGATGTCGACGATCGAGTTGATGGGGCGCATGCCGAGCTGGATGAGCCGGTTCTGCATCCAGACCGGCGAGGTGCCGACCGTGACGTTTCGCAGCACGGTGGCAACGAACCGACCGCACAAGGAGGGATCGAGCACCTCGACGGTCAGGAGGTCGTCGACCGACTCGTCGTTGCGGGGAGCGTCGTGGACCGGGAAGGCGAACGGCACGCCGAGGGCGGCGGCGAGGTCGCGGGCGACCCCGGCGACCGACATCGCATCGGGCCGGTTGGCGTTGACTTCGAGATCCCAGAGCACATCGGCCTCGATGCCGAGCGCCTCGCCCAGCGGCATGCCGAGCTCGGCTCCCTCGACCACACGGTCGTTGAGGATGAGGATGCCTTCGTCGTCGTCGCCGAAGCCGATCTCGGCGCCGGCGCAGCACATGCCGTTGGAGGTCTGTCCCCGCATCTCGCGCTGGGCGATCTCCATGCCGTTGGGCATGGTCGTGCCGATGGTGGCGAACGGGATGAGATCGCCGACGGCCATGTTGAACGCGCCGCAGCAGACCTGGAGCGGCCCGGCGCCGCTGCCGTCGTCCACGTCGACGAGCTGGATCTTGTCGGCATCGGGATGCGGCCGGAGATCGAGCACCCTGGCGAGTACGACGCCCTCCACGAGATCGCCGATGATCTCCATCTCCTCGACCGCCAGGCCGAGGGCGGACAGGGTCTCGCCGAGCGCGACGGGGTCGCCGTCGATGTCGGGCGCGAACTCACGCAGCCAGGAGAGGGTGACCTTCATCAGAACTGCCTCAGGAAGCGGACGTCGTTGTTGACCAGCTCACGGATGTCGTCGAGCTGGTAGCGCATGACGGCGAGCCGATCGATGCCGAAGCCGAAGGCGAAGCCCTGCCATTCCTCGGGATCGATGCCGCAGTTGCGCAACACGTTGGGGTGGACCACGCCGCAGCCGCCGAGCTCGAGCCACGAGCCGTCGGGCCGCGAGATGTCGAACTCTGCGCTGGGCTCGGTGAAGGGGAAGTACGAGGGACGCAGCCGCGTCTTGACTTCCGTCCCGAAGAAGGCGCGCACGAATTCGTCGATGGTGCCCGACAGGTCTCCGAGCGAGATCCCGCGGTCGATGACCAAGCCCTCGATCTGGTTGAAGGCAGGCAGGTGGGTGGCATCGGCGGTGTCGGTGCGGAAGGTACGGCCCGGCGCCACGATGTAGATCGGCGGCTCGGTGTTCTCCATCGTGCGGATCTGCACCGGCGACGTGTGGGAGCGGAGCATCACTTCCTCCGGCTCGCCCAGGTCGACGAAGATCGTGTCGAAGCTGCCGCGGGCCGGGTGCCACTCGGGGATGTTGAGCGCTTCGAAGTTGTACCAGGCGGTCTCGACCTCGGGTCCCTCGGCAATGGTGAAGCCCATGCCGACGAACACGTCCTCGAGTCGGTCACGGGCCTGGGTGACCAGATGCATCGAGCCTCGCCGGATCTCGTCGCGTCGCTCGGTGAGGTCGAGCCGTTCGGCCTCGAGCTGCACCGCCCGGGCGGCAGCGGTCAGCCGCGCCCTCGTATCGGCGATCTCGTTCTCGATCCGGTTGCGGATCTCGTTGACGGCGCGACCCGCGGCCTTGCGCTCCTCGGGGTCGAGCCCCCCGAGCTGCTTCTTGGCGGCGGTAAGGGCCGACTTCTTCCCGAGGAACTCCGCGTCGAGCGCGGCGAGCGTGTCGAGATCGGCCACGTCGGCGAGGCGGGAACTGGCCTCGGCCGCATGTTGTTCGAGCTCCTGGATCATCAGGGCCACAGGTTAGGGGGTCGGGGGCGTCGACCCGTTCACATATCCGACGGTTGCGCCTGCGAGACTGCGTGGGTGATCAAGCCTGACGACGAGATCCCCCACACCGTCCGCGACAATCCCGACCGCCG
>JBDQKM010000141.1:0-9208 GCA_040263275.1 Acidimicrobiales bacterium | reverse complement strand
GCCGGGGGTGTCGGCCCGGGCCCGGGCGACGTCGATCGGGGGTGGCGAGGGGGGCATCGCCGCAGGCTAGGCGCAGTCGACGCCGACGTCGGCCTGGATTCCCGCGTGGTCGGCGGCCCAGTAGAGCCCCTCGAACGGCGCGTCGAGGGGAGTGTCGGCCCAGTGGCCGGTGCGGGTGCCGTCGCCGTCGGCATCGTCGATGTCGACCACCAGGGTGCATCCGGATGGGGGTCGGGCCAGCACGAAGTCGATCCGCCCGCGGAGCACCGTGTCGGCGACGTCGAGTCCGTCGTAGTCGGTGTCGGCGTCGCGTCCGATGCCGCTGGTGCATCCGGCGCCCCCGCCGTCCGGGCATTCGGGGTTGCCGGCCGCGAGATAGGTGTCGACGAAGCCGGCCCCGGTCAGGGTGGTGAGACGGGGTTCTTCCGGCCCGTTGTTGAGGTCTCCCACGATCAGCTGCAGCGCGCCAGGGGCGCCCCGCTCCGCCAGGAACGCGAGCGTCTCCCGCGGGTGGCAGTCGCCGAGCGTCGATCCGGCCGGGCAGTCGGGGTGGCAGCTCGTGGCCGGGCTCTCGGCGCTGCACGGCGGGTTGAAGGCGCTGCTGGCGTAGTGCGTTGCGAACACGTCGACCAGGAGACCGTCGCCGGCATCGAGCTGGGCCCAGTGGGCCGACCAGACGCCGGTCCCCGCGAGATCGACGCGCTGGTCATCGATCACCGGGAGGGTGGTGAGGATCATCTCCTGGTCGAACAGGTCGAGGTTCTCCGTGAGGAGCAGGTGGGTGCCGTCGCAGAGGTCGGGGAGCCGCTCGGGGACGACCTCGAACCAGCGCACCGCGATCTCCTGCAGGGCGATGATCTCGGGACAGCCGACGTCGTCCTCGAGATACCGCCACAGGATTTCGACCCGGGCCTCGATGTTGCACTGGTCGGTGTATTCCTCACACCCCGAGATCGGGGGTGTGAGCCCGTGCAGGACGTTGATCGTCGCGATCTCCACGTTCGTGGCCGGTGCCGGTCGCTCCGTCGTGGCCGGCGCGGCGGCGGTGGTCGTGGTGGTCGTGGTCGCGTCGCCGTCCGATGTGGCGTCGCTGCACGCCCCCAGGGTGAGGGCGAGCGCGAGCAGGACGGCGCGACGCATCACAACGCGGCGGCCATGGCGGCAACGGCTGTGTCGGCCATGTCCTCGATCGGGTCGCCGTGTCCGGCCAGGAGGGTGTTGAACGAGAGCTGGGCCAGGCGACGGGCCGACGCATTGGCGACCTCGATGTCGTTGGAGAAGCCGGGGTTCGGCCCCTGCACCCCGCCGTCGAGGGTGTTGATGGCATCGCCGGCGACGAGCAGACCGGCGTCGTGGTCGATCACCGAGATGTGACCGTCGGTGTGTCCGGGTGTGGCGATCACCTCGAGTCCGAAGATCTCGTCGCCGTCCGCGGTGGCCGTCACGGCGTCGAAGTCGATGCCGCCGATGTCGGCCTCGCCTGCGTAGGCCGTCGCCGAAGTGGCCTGGGCTATGACCTCGCCGATCGACCCCGCGTGGTCACCGTGGAGGTGGGTCAGGAACACGTGGGCCACGTCGGCATACCCGAGACCGATCGCAGCCAACGTCGCGCCGATGTCCACCGCACTGCCGGCCACCCCGGTGTCGACGATCGCGGCCTCGGTTCCGCGGGCCAGGACGTAGGCCGACACGAATCCCAGGTCCGTGCGCGCCCACGTGATCCCGGATGGTTCGGGATCTCCCTCGTTCGTGGTCGTCGTGGCCGCGCTGGTCGTCGGATCGGTGGTGGTGCGTTGGCCGGTCGTGGTGGTTCCGGCGGCCGAGGAGCCCGTGTCGGCATCGTCGCTGCAGGCGGTGATGAAGGCCGGGGCCAGCACTGCGAAGGCCATCGTGCCCTTGCCCAACTCGCCCAGGAAGGCTCGGCGGCGCCACTGTCGCGGGCCGCGGACCTCGGGCATGAAGACCGGCCGCTCGTCGTGGTGGTGATGGGGGTCGTGGTGGTGATCGACCGCGCTGCCGTCAGGACGATGGTTGCCGCACATGGCAGGACGTTAGTGCTCGCTGCGTCCCTACTCCGGTGTCACACCCCACTCGTAGGGTGCAGTCATGCGCTCGACCGGTAGTCTTGGGTTGCTCCACTTGGGGCAGACAACCGAAACAACCCCTGCCCCGGGAAGGGGCCCCGCTGTGCGGGTCCAGAGGAGGTGAGCTCGTGGCTATTCAGCGAGCCTACGAATTGATGATCATCATCGATGGCGACGTTCCCGAGAACGACGTCCAGAAGGTGATCGCCCGCACCGACGGTCTGATCACCGACGAAGGCGCCACGATCGCGAAGACCGACCATTGGGGTCGTCGCCGTTTCGCCTACGAGATCAACCACAAGACCGAAGGCAACTACTGCGTCTGGGAGATCGTGACCGAAACCGCCGGTCTCCCCGTCACCGAGCGCCAGCTCCGTCTCGCGGACGACATCGTCCGCCATAAGCTGTTCCGTCTCCCCGAGAAGGAAGCCGCTCGCCGCGGCCTCTTCGGTGAGCCGGCGCCGGCCGCAGCCGGCTGATCGGAAGAGGTACCGACATGGCATTCGACAACACCATCACGGTCGTGGGCAACGTGACCCGCGATCCCGAGTTGCGGTTCACGCAGGGCGGCATGGCCGTCGCGAACTTCGGCATCGCCTGGAACAAGAAGAAGGCCGATGGCGAGGAGGAGGTCTCGTTCTTCAATGTGAGCTGCTTCCGGCAGTTGGCCGAGAACGTGGCCGAGTCGATCACCAAGGGTTCGCGCGTCGTGGTCTACGGCATGCTCCAGCAGCGCAGCTGGGACACGCCCGACGGCGATCGTCGTTCCGCGGTCGAGATCATCGCCGACGACGTGGCCCCGAGCCTCAAGTGGGCCTCCGCCGAGATCCGTCGCAACGAGTTCCGCGGCGACGGTGCCCAGGGTGGCCAGGCTGCCCCCGGTGGTGGTGGCGGTCAGAGCCGCCCGGCGACCAATCAGGCCCCGCCCGCATACGACATGGACGAGGAGCCGTTCTAGCCCTCCGGCAGAACGAGCCCACAACAGATTCGAAGAACGGAAGAACACACAATGGCCAAGGTAAAGAAGCGCGGCGGCTCCAAGAACATGAAGGACGCCGGCCGTCGCGGCGGCAAGAAGAAGGTCTCGATCCTCTCCCAGGAGAAGATCGACTACGTCGACTGGAAGGACGCCAACCTGCTGCGTCGGTTCATGTCGGAGCGGGCCAAGATCCGCGCTCGCCGGGTCACCGGCAACGACACGCAACAGCAGAAGCTGGTTGCCGACGCGATCAAGGTCGCGCGCGAGATGGCGTTGATTCCCTACGCCAACCGCGTCACCACGCAGCGCAGCAACCGCGACCGTGGTGAGCGCGGCAGTCGGGCCGACGGTCCGGCACCGCGTCCGAGCGGTCCTCCGCCCGGCAGCGACGAAGAAGGCCAGGAGGGCGCCGATGCGGTCGACACGACCGAGATCGAAGGCGTCACCATCGACGGCGATCAGGCCACGGTTGCCGACGCCCAGAGTGAGGAGGCAGGCGCGTGAAGGTGATCCTGCGTCAAGACGTCGACGGGCTCGGCCGCAAGGGCGACATCTGTGAGGTCGCCGACGGTCACTTCCGCAATCTGCTCAACCCCAAGGGGTTGGCGATGAAGGCCACCAAGGGAGCGGAGACCCAGGCCGAGGCGATGCGCCGTGCCGCGAGCATGCGCAACGCCGCAAGTCGGGCCGAAGCCGAAGAAGTGGCGACGAAGCTCGTCCCCACCGTGATCACCATCTCGGCCAAGGCCGGCGAAGGTGGCCGACTGTTCGGTTCGGTCGGTGCGGCAGAGATCGTCGAGGCCGTCGAAGCCCAGACCGGCACGGTGCTCGAGCGCCGCAGCCTCACCCTCGAGCACCCGCTCAAGGACCTCGGTCAGTCGATGGTGATGTGCAAGCTCCACCCCGAGGTGGAGTTCCCCGTCACCGTCGAGATCATCGAAGAGTGAGCGCTCGGCCACCCCACCCGAGGGGTGGCCGAGGCCACAATCCCCAGATCTCCACAGGATCGTCCACAAGGTGCCGCGCCTGTGTACAAGATCTGTCCACAGGAATCGCATCCGATTTCCCCTGGAAATCCCGCGATTCCCCCTGGTTCCACACAAGGCCGTGCGGCCAGCATCGTCCGTCGGTGCCGGCACGGTGACGACGAGATGGGGGTGACGAGCTGATGGTGATGAGCGAGATCGAGACCCACCGCACGGCGAGGGTTCCACCCCACAACCTCGAGGCCGAGGAGTCGCTCCTCGGGGCGATGCTGCTGTCTCGCGATGCGATCGCCGACGCGGTCGAGGTGGCGTCGGTCGAACACTTCTACCGACCCGCCCACGCCCATGTCTTCGACGCGATCACCGCGCTCTACGCCACCGGCGATCCCGTCGACCCGGTCACCGTTGCGGAGGAGTTGGACCGCGGCGGCGTGCTCGAGACCATCGGTGGTCTCGACGGGCTGATCAACCTCCAGCTCAACACCCCGGCCACCTCCAACGCCGGCAAGTACGCGAGCATCATCCAGGAGCGCTACACGCTGCGGCGCCTGATCGAGGTGGCCGGCGAGATCGCGGAGATCGGCTACGGCCGCCCCGACGACGTCACCAAGGCGGTCGACGAGGCCGAGAACATGATGTTCCAGGTCGCCCAGGGTCGCGTGGCCGACACGATGGGCGAGATCCGCGACCTGCTCGACGCCACCCTCGATCGCCTCGAGCAGCTCTACGAGGCCGGCGAGGGGATCACCGGCACTCCGACCGGGTTCGTCGACCTCGACGAACTGTTGTCCGGCCTCCAGCCCAACGCCCTCGTCATCGTCGGCGCCCGCCCCGCCATGGGCAAGACCGCCTTCGCCCTCAACATGGCGGCCCACGCCGCCGTACGCGAAAACCGGCCGACCCTGATCTTCAGCCTCGAGATGGGCCATCTCGAGCTCACCCAGCGTCTCCTGTGTTCGGAAGCCAACGTCGACGCGAAGAACATGCGCGACGGCAACCTCAAGGAAGACGACTGGACCCGCATCTCCAACGGCATCGGTCGACTGGCCGAGTCGCCGCTGTGGATCGACGACAACCCCAACCTGACGATCATGGAGATCCGGGCGAAGGCGCGCCGACTCAAGAGTCGCACCGGCGATCTGGGGATGATCGTGGTCGACTACCTCCAGCTGATGACCGGGCGGGCAGGGGCCGAGAGTCGTCAGGTCGAGGTGGCCGAGATCAGCCGTGGGCTCAAGATCCTCGCCCGTGAACTCCAGTGTCCGGTCGTGGGCCTCTCACAGCTCTCCCGAAATCTCGAGATGCGCCAGGACAAGCGGCCGATGCTGGCCGACCTGCGTGAATCGGGATCGATCGAGCAGGACGCCGACGTCGTGATGTTCCTGTACCGCGACGAGGTCTACAACCCCGGCAGCGAGAACGAGGGCATGGCCGAGGTGATCGTCGCGAAGCACCGCAACGGCCCGACCGGCACCATCAACCTGGGCTTCCTGCCCCGCTTCACCGCCTTCAAGAACCTCACCCGCCGCGACGTCTGATCGAGCCGGTAGACCCCACCCCTGCAGTACTGTCCGCCCCATGCGTCCGGTACTCCTCGTCGTGGCAGGTGTGGTCGCCGGGGTGGTGCTCGTGCTCGGGATCAGCGCGCTGGTGGGCGACGACGACACCACCGACCCCGACTTGGGACCCGTCGAGCTGTCCTTCCCGCCGGTCGACCACGACGAACAGGCGGCCGAGGACCTCGTCGTCGCCTGGGACCGGTGGCGGACGGCGACGTTCGTGAGCTCGGGGACCTGGACCCGCACCCTCGATGGGAGCGATGCTCCCCTGGGCGGTGACACCTACGTGGCCCAGCAGCCACCGCGCCGGGTCGTGGTCCGGCTCGGGGCGGTGATCGAGTCCATCGACGGGTCCGTGGTGACCTGCGACAACCCGGCCGAGCCGGTGATCGTGCCGGGGTGTTCGGAGGTCGACGGGCTCCTGACCTACGACGAACGGTTGCGTTCGGAGATGTCGCTGGTGCTCGGCTACGTGATCGGCGACACCCGGATCTACGACGTCGCCGAAGTCGACGGATGTTTCCATGTCGAACTCATCCCCGCCGCCCTCCGGTCGCCGTGGGGTCGGGCCGCACAGTTCTGCTTCGACGAGGAGACCGGGGCCCTGCAGTCGAGTCGGGTCCGGCGCCAGAGCGCGGTCGACGAGGAAGTGGTCTTCTCCATCCGGTCCGAGGTGGGCGACGACGACTTCCTCGAGTGACGTCGAGCCGGCGGAGCCGGTCGATGAAGAGCGGGCGGAGGCCGAACCAGTGCGCCAGCACCCTGGAAAAGCGCTGGTGGCGCTGTGTGCTGGAGGAAATGCGTTGGAGGGAGTGTTCGACCCCCGCCCGTTCTTCGTGGCCACCGGGGGCGAAGCCGGTGGCCAGTGTCCGTATCGGATCCGACTTGCGGGAATTGAACGTCCGGCCCGGAGACAGGCCGAATGGCCCGGTTGGCAGCCTGCGGGGCTTCGCACCAACATGGCGCGATGTTCCTGGGTGACGATCTCCTGCCGTGGCTGGTGTTGGCCATCGGCGGTGCCATGGCGGTCGGCAACCTGGCCGCGCTGGTCCGTCCACCGGACGAGACGCGAGACGACGACGACCTCGACCGGGCGCCGCTCGGACGCAGCATCGTGTTCATCGTGATCGGCACCGTGGCCGCGATCTGGGCCCTCGGCAGCCTGATCGCGGGGTGAAGGGCGAGAGGGGGCGGAGGCCGAACGAGTGCGCCAGCACCCTGGAAAAGCGCTGGTGGCGATGCGTTGGAGGGAGTGTTCAACCCCCACCCGTCTCTCATTTGCCCGGCAGGGGCGAATCCGCCGGACACCCCTTTCTTCGGCGCGGTGAGAGGCGTGCTTGAGCAGAATTACCAGATGGGTGGACGACGCTCGTTGAGCGCGGCGGCCCCCTCGCGATAGTCCGCCTCTCCCATCATCTGTTCGAGCCGTGCCTGGGCGTCGCGAACCGACTCGGCCGGGTTGTCGTGGGTCGCGTCGTAGGCGAGTTGTCGGCGGGTCGCCCGGAGCGAACTGGGGCTGACGGTGGTCACGATCTCCCGGGCGTAGGCGAGCGCGACGGGGAGTACGTCGTCGCGGGCGGGGGCCTCGTTGGCGAGCCCGATGGCGGCAGCCTCGCGGCCGAGCACGATCCGCGACGTGAGGAGGATGTCGCTGGCCCGACCGTGGCCGATGAGCCGGGGGAGGATCCACGACAGGCCGTACTCCGCCGGCAGCCCGAGCCGTCCATGGGCGCTCGTCAGCTTGGCCGCTTCGGCGACGAACCGAACGTCGCACCAGCAGGCCAGGGCGAACCCGACGCCCGCCGCGGCCCCGTTGACGGCCGCGATGGTCATCGTGTCGAGTCCGAGGAAGTAGGCGAAGTCGGCGTCGTACTCCGGGCGCACGCCGTAGCCGGGGTTGGCCACATCGTCGGGCGTGCCGGCGTCGTAGGCGCCGCGTTCGGCATGGCCGGCGAGTGCCTTGGCATCGCCTCCCGGGCAGAAGGTGCCGCCGTCGGGGTCGCCGGTGATGACGATCACGCGCACGGACGGGTCGCGGTCGCCAGCATCGAGCAGATGACGGAGTTCGGTGTGCATTCGCCCGGTCCACGCGTTGTGCGACGCTGGCCGGGAGAGCGTGAGTGTGGCGACGCCCTCCTCCACACTCCAGGAAGTCGTCTTCAGGTCCATTTCCGGACCCTAGACACCGAAGGGGCTCGGTGCGTGAGGTGCGGTCGGCGCGACCGTCGGCATCGGTACCCTGGGCGGTCGTGCCGGTCAGGGATTCACAGCGTCGACTCGGGGGACTGCTCGCCCTGGTGGTGTTCTGGGTGAGCCTTGCCGTGCCCGCCTCGGCGCAGGAACCGCCGACGCTGACCGTGGCGACCGACGCGACCTACACGGCTGACGTCGCTGCCGGCCGCGTCGAGGTCGAGTTCGGGTACCGGTTCGAGAACCAGACCGCGGCGACGGCGTTCCCGGGCTTCTTCGAATCGATTCCGGTCGATGCCGTCGATCTGGTCGTCCGGGTCGGAAGCCGCGAGTTGGCGGCGGTTCCCACCGGCGAGGAGGACGGTTTCACCATCTGGCTCATCGGTTTCCCGACCCCGCTCGACCCGGGCGACACGCTCGAGGTCACGGTTTCCTGGGCGATCGAAGGCGGCGCGTCGCTACCCGGCCCGATCGTCGAGCCTGGTGCCCTGGCATTCGACGTCTATGTGCCCGGCCCCGAGGGGGCGACGTGGAGTGCCCCGCGTTTCGTGGTCCCCGACGGGTTCACCCTGCGGTCCTCGGTGGGGGTGTCGGCCCCCTACGAGATCGTTCGCGTCGAGTTCCTCAATCCCGCCGGGTTCGTCTCGACCACGTCGGCGCTCTCGCCCGAGGTGACGATCGCCGACTGGGAGCCTTCGAGTGTCTGGGCGGCCAACGTCCTCAGTCGTGCCGGCGCGGTGATCCCCGAACTCGACAGCTGGTTCGGCCCCCGTGTCGATCCGGTGGAGGTTCGGCGGGCGTTCCCGTCCGGTGAGCATGCCGCGGTCGGCGCCGACGCGGTGGAGTTGGCGCGCCAGGACGCCGGTTCCATCGACCATCAGCTCGCCCATGTCTGGTTGGCCGACGTGCCGGTCGACGAGGACTGGTTCATCGAGGGGTTGGCCGCAGCGTTCGCCGGCGGGCGTCCCGATCCGAGCGGTGCCGCCGACGTGGTTCCGCTCGTTGTCGACGAGATCGGCGCGGCCGGTGTCCGCGCGATCGTCGACATGCTGCGGGCGGGGACGATCACGTATCCGGGGGTCGTGGCCGAACCGCAGCCGTTGCCTCCCGATTGGCGCACGCTGCTCGACCATCTCGAGGGGCCGGCCGGCACGGAGGGTGTCGACGAACTGTTTCGCACCGCCGTGATCGACGCGGACGAGGGTCCTGTGCTCGATCGCCGTGCTGCGGCCCGGATCGACTATGCCGCCCTCGAGTTCCGGGCGGGCGGGTGGACGCTGCCGCCCTACCTACGCCACGCCATGGCGAGTTGGGCGTTCGACGAGTTCTCGGCCGCTCAGGGTGCGGTGAGCGACACCCTGCTGCGTCGCGACTCGCTCCTCGGGTGGGAGGAGTCGCTCGGCCTGGTGC
>JBDQKM010000140.1:0-9290 GCA_040263275.1 Acidimicrobiales bacterium | reverse complement strand
GGCCCCCAACCACGCCTGCACGTCGTCGAGACGGGGCATGTAGGCGACGTTGGACCACGGATGGGCATCGAGGACGGCATCCACCAGCAGCTTCCCGCTCACACCCGGCCGGGGCGTCTCGCCCGCCGGGTACACGTCCGTGATCACCAGCTGATCGGCGGCGGTGAAGGCATCGGCGAAGTCCTGCCAGAGCGCGGCGGTGCGGCTGTAGCGGTGCGGCTGGAACACACACACGACGCGACCCCAGTCGCCGTCCCGAGCGGCTGCGACCGCGGCGGCGACCTCGGTGGGCAGGTGCGCATAGTCGTCGACGAACACCACGCCGTCGGCCTCGCCGCGGAACTCGAATCGCCGAGCCACGCCGCCGAACCGGGCCAGCGCGCGCACCGCGGCGTCGAGCGGGGCACCGAGGAGCAGGCTGGTCACTGCGGCAGCCGCCGCGTTGCGGGCGTTGTGGAGGCCGGGCGTGGGCAGGTGGATGCGTCCGAGTTCTCGGCCCTCGTGCACCAGGGTGAAGTCGACGGCGGCACGGTGGCGTTCGACGTCGACCATCCGGTAGTCGGCGTCATCCGCGGTGCCGTAGGTGACCCCGTCGACCGCGGCGGCGAGCGCGGCCGAGCCGGCATCGTCGGCGCAGAACACCCGCGTGGCAGCAGCCGTGGCGAACTCCTCGAACGCCGCCGTGAGCACGAGAGGGTCGTTGCCGTAGGTCTCGAGATGATCGGGCTCGACGTTGGTGACCACGGCGACCTCTGCGCCCAGGGAGAGGAAGGTCCGGTCCGACTCGTCGGCTTCGATGACGAACCACTCACCGTCGTCCCACACCGCGCCGGACCCGATCTCGTTGACGTCGCCGCCGATGATGAACGACGGACGCAGCCCCGCCTCGACCAGCACGAGGGCCAGCATCGACGAGGTCGTCGTCTTGCCGTGGGTCCCGGCCACGGCGATCGTCCGGCGGGCGGCCGAGATCGCCGGGAGGATGTCGGCTCGTCGCAACACATCGAGTCCGCGTTCACGTGCGAGCTTCACTTCGGGGTTGTGATCCGGAATCGCCGTGCTGATCGCGACCATCTCGGCATCGCCGACGTTGGCGGCGTCGTGGCCGATCGTGACGGTGATGCCGTCGGCCCGCAGCCGCTCGGCAACGGGCCCGTCCTTGAGGTCCGACCCGGTCACGCGATGGCCCATGCGGTGGAGCACGGAGGCGATCGCACCCATGCCGGCGCCGCTGGCACCGATGACGTGGACGCGTCGAGTGGTGGTGAGGTCGGGGATCATGGGGTGCTCCGAGGCAGGGGTCTACGGGCGTGTGCTTCGACGAGATCGACGATCGCCGCCGGGGCATCGGGACGGCCGAGCGCCGCCGCGGCTGCGGCCATGCGGTCGCGTCGGGACGCATCGTCGAGCAGCGTGTCGACCTCGTGAGCCAGCCGGGTCGCGTCGAGTTCGTGGTCGACCACCATCACGGCCGCATCGACGTCGGCGAGGGCGCGTCCGTTCGCCGTCTGATGATCGCCGGGTGCGCCCGGGAGCGGGATGAGGATCGACGGGAGTCCGACGACGGCCAGCTCGGCGACGGTGTTGCCACCGGCGCGGCACAGCACCAGGTCGGCGGCTGCGTAGACCGAGGCCATGTCGTCCTCGTAGCGGATGAGGCGGAAGTCGAGCGGATCGTCGGGACCGACGGGCACCCGGGCGGCCAGCTCGTCGTGGTCAGGTTAGGCGGCGTCGCTGGAGCCGGAGAGGTGTGGGCGACCGAGCCATGCCGGCAGGGCGTCGAAGAGGGCGTGGTTGATGCGCCGAGCGCCGAGCGAACCGCCCATGACGAGCAGCATCACCCGAGCCGAGTCGACCCCGAGTCGGGTTCGGGCGGCGGCGCTCTGGCCCTCGCGGTCGACGGCGACGATCGCGGGTCGCACCGGATTCCCGGTCCAGGTGGCGTTGGGCAGTCCGGTGTCGGGGAACGGCGCCGCGCAGGCGCGCGCGAATCTCGACGCCAGCCGGTTGGCCACCGAGGGCACCGCGTTCTGCTCCGTGAGGACGATCGGCACCCGCCACACGACGGCGGCCAGCACGCCGGGCACCGACGCGTAGCCGCCGAGCGCGACCAACACGGCGGGCCGCCGTCGGGCGAACCCGACCACCGCCCGCAGGATGCCCGCCAGGAGTCCGAGTGCCGAGACGAGGTTGGCCGGGGTCAGGCGACGCTGGATGCCGCGCCCCGGCAGCGCCTGGAGGTCGAATCCCGCCTCGGGCACGAGTCGGGACTCGAGCCCCCGTGACGAACCGATCCAGCGCACGTCCTCGCGGGCCGCGCCGCGAGCCACGATCTCCTCGGCGATGGCGAGTCCGGGTGACACGTGTCCGGCGGTGCCGCCCCCTGCGATCGCCACCCAGGCCCGGCGCCGGCCACTCACCGGTTCAGCGCCCTTGGCGAGCGACATTGAGCAGCACACCGACCGCAGCCATGGTGACGACCAGCGAGGTGCCGCCGAACGACAGGAACGGGAGGGTCACGCCGACGACCGGCACGACCTTGGTCACCGAGCCGATGTTGAGGAACGCCTGCGAGACGACCCACATGGTGATGCCCAGCGCCAGCAGCATTCCGAACCGATCGGGGGCCCGCAGGGCGGCGACGACGCCACCGAACCCGATCACGAGGAAGAGCACCACCACGGCACCGGCGCCGAGCAGGCCGAGTTCCTCGGCGATGATCGCGAAGATGAAGTCGGAGTGGGCGAACGGGAGGAAGCCCCACTTGGCCTTGCTGGCCCCGAGCCCCACGCCGGTCAGGCCACCGACGGTGATCGCGTGCAGCGACTGGAGCGGCTGGTAGCCCAGCCCGGCCGGGTCGCGCCACGGGTCCATGAACACGTTCCACCGATGGCGACGCCAGGGGGTTCCTGCGATCACCGCGACCATGCCGACGGCCGAGACGACCGACAGGCCGCCGAGATGCAGCAGCGGAGTGCCGGCGAGGAACAGCATGCTGCCCACCGCGACCGCGATGACGATCGAGTTGCCGAGGTGCGGCTGCAGCATCAGCAATACGATGAAGACCCCGGTCACCGCGACGACGGGGCGCAGGGTGGTGGCCGTGTCCTCGATGTCGCGCGACGGGCGGCTGAGGATGTCGGCGGTGAAGAGGACCAGGGCGAGCTTGGCGATCTCCGACGGTTGAAACGAGAAGGGTCCGAGACGGATCCAGCGGGTCGCGCCGTTGACGTTGACACCGAAGCCGGGCAGCAACACCAGCATCAGGAGCACCAGGGAGCCGACCACCGCCGGGGTGGCGAGCACCCGCAGCCGCCGGTAGTCGATCCGCATGACCGTCAACATCACGACTCCGCCAAGGGCGGTCCACATCAGCTGGCGACGGAAGAGGCTCCACGCGCTGTCGGAGGTGTTGATGCTGACGACGGCCGACGCCGACAGGGTCATCACCACGCCGAGCAGGACGAGCGCGGTGATGGCGAGGAAGAGGATGAGGAAGAGCGGCGTGCGACGCCCCACCGGTCGGCGGGGTCCCCGCCCGTCGCGAGCGGTCCGCGAGGCCGGGTGCCGACCGCGGGCCGCGGCCTTCTGTTGACGCCGGGGGCGATTCTCGGTTGCCGTCATGTCGTCGCCTCCAACGCCTTCACCGCGCGGATGAAGTCGTCACCCCGTTCGCCGTAGTTGCGGTACCAGTCAAATGATGCACACGCCGGACTCAGGAGTACGGGACACCCCCCTGTCGCGAGGATCCGCGCCGCGGCCACGGCTTCGTCCATCGACGCGGCGCGAACCACGGGATGGGTCGGCGAGAACGCGGCTGCGACCTCGTCGGCGGCATCGCCGATCGCGACCACAGCTTCGATGTGGTCGCCGCCGGCGGCGAGCTCCGTCAGGTCGATGCCCTTGTTGCGGCCACCGGCGATCAGCACCACACGATCGAACCCGCGCACTGCGGCGACGGTCGCGTGGGGGGTGGTCGACTTCGAATCGTCGTACCAGGTCGAACCGTCGATCTCGCCCACCGGCATGACCCGGTGCGGCAGTCCGGCGAAGGTCGAGGCCACCGAGGCCACGGCCTCCACCGACGCGCCGAGCGGCGCGACCGTCGCAGCGACGGCCAGCAGGTCGTCGACGTCGTGCGGCAGAGCCCGCCACATCCGATCGGTGGTGGTGAACGGTCCGTCGGGACCGACCAGGGTGTCGCCGTCGAGACGCCAGTCGGCAGCGGGTCCGCCGAACGTCACGACCGCCCGGTCGGCGGGCACGTGGCGCATCACGACGGGATCGAGCGCGTTGGCGACCGCCGTGCCGCCGGGCGCGATGGTCTCGAAGATCCGGGCCTTGGCTGCCTCGTAGGCGGCCAGGTCGCGATGGACGTCGAGATGGTCGGGCGCGAAGTTGAGCCAGGTACCGACGGTGGGGGCGAACTCACAGACCTGGGACAGTCGGAACGACGAAGCCTCGACGACGAACACGTCGACATCGGGATCGTCGATGGCCGCCACGAGGGGCACGTCGGTGTTGCCGGCCGCGACGGCACGGACACCGGCTCGGAGGAAGGCGGCGACGCAGAGTTCGACGACCGTGGTCTTGCCGTTGGTCCCCGTGATCGCGGCGATCGGGCGATCGTCCCATGTGGCGGCGAGATCCAGCTCGCTCACCGCCGGCAGGCCCAGCGAGAACGCGGCGTGGGTCTCCGGCAGCCCGGGCGCGGGAACCAGGAGGTCGCAGTCGCTCGCGAGGGCCCGGAGCGCCTCGGGGTCGGGCGACTCGACGAGTTCGAGTTCGAGATCGTTCGCAGCCGAGCGGAGCACGTCGTCGACCCGGTCGTCGACGGCGACGACCTGGTGCCCGCGGCGGATCAGCGCTCCGGCGACGGCCCGGTTGGTCACCCCCATGCCCACGAGCAGGAACCGACACCGGCCGGTCGAGAGGTGGTCGGCGAGCTCACCCATCTGACAGCCCACCCATCAGGCGACGCCCTGGGCGATCGAGTCGGCGTAGAAGAGTCCCAGCCCGACCGCGGTGCACAGCCCGGACATGATCCAGAGCCTGACGATCACCGTCGTCTCGGGCCAACCGCTGAGTTCGAAGTGGTGGTGCACGGGCGCCATCCGGAAGAGGCGGCGCCCGTTGAACCGACGGAACACCAGCACCTGGAGGATGACCGACACGGTCTCGACGACGAAGAGTCCACCGATGATGGGCAGGAGCAACTGCGTCTCGGTCGCCAGGGCGAGCGCGGCGAGACCACTGCCGATCGCCAGCGACCCGGTGTCGCCCATGAAGATCTGCGCCGGCGCCGCGTTCCACCACAGGAACCCGATGATGCCACCGACCATCGCCGCGGAGACCACCGCCAGGTCGAGCGCGGCCGGGTTGTTGTAGACGTCGAAGTGGCGGAACTGCCAGAAGCCGATCATCGTGAACGCCGCGAAACAGAACGCCGCCGCGCCGGCCGCGAGTCCGTCGAGACCGTCGGTCAGGTTCACGGCGTTGGTGGTGCCGGCGATCAGGAGAACGGCCCAGGCCATCCACACCCAGCGGCCGACGTCCCACCCCGGATTGTCGAACCGGGTGAACGAGATGGTCTCGTGGACGCCGGTGTACTGCGACATGAGGAAGGCGAAGCCGACCGCCACAGCGAGCAGGCCCAGCATCTTGGCTCGCTTGCTGAGACCGAGGTTGCGGGCCGCGACGACCTTGATCCAGTCGTCCATGAGTCCGACCGCACCGCCACCGATGATCGCCAACACGACGAAGATGCCGCGACGGGTGAACACGGCTCCGAACAGATCGGACACCACATAGCCGGCGACCACACCCAGGACCAATGCGATGCCGCCCATCGTGGGAGTGCCCGCCTTCACCTGGTGACCCTCGGGGCCGTCGTCGCGGATGGGTTGCCCGATCCGGTGCTCGGTGAGCCAGTTGATCAGGGCCTTGGTGCCGAACAGCGACACGATCATGGAGATCGCTGCGGCGATGAGGAGACGGGTCACTGACGGTGCCCTCCGAGTCGGCGGAGCTCGTCTCGGGCGACGTCACGGTCGTCGAATTCGACGACGTCGTCCCCGACGGTCTGGGTGGACTCGTGGCCCTTGCCTGCGATCAACACGACATCACCCTTGCGTGCGCCGGCCAGCGCGTGGCGGATCGCCGTCCGACGATCGACTTCGACGAGCTCCGGCGGCCGTTCCATTCCGGACACGATGCCCGCGATGATCGCTTCCGGGGCCTCGCCCCGGGGGTTGTCGCTCGTCACCACGACTCGGTCCGCGAGGCGGCGGGCGACCTCACCCATCTGCGGCCGCTTCGACCGGTCACGATCACCACCGGCACCGAACACGACGACGAGCGAACGTTCGGTGACCTCTCGAGCGGCCTGGAGCACCACTTCCAGACCGTCAGGGGTGTGGGCGTAGTCCACGACGACCGTGAAGTCCTGGCCCTCGTCGATGGTCTCGAAGCGCCCGGGCACGGTCGGCGCGTCGGCGAGCGCCGCCGCGATCTCGGCCGCCGGATAGCCCAGACCGAGCACGATCTCGGCCGCCATGATCGCGTTGGCGATGTTGAAGATCCCGGCCAGTGGCAGCTCCACCGGCAGCCCTCGCCACTCGAAGGAGGACGATCGCGGCCCGGTGCGGGCACCGACGAGATGGGCGTCGTCGATCGTGACGACGTCGAGGTCGAGTCCGTCGGCGAGAGTCCGCCCCCACACTCCCCTGGTGTCGATGACGGCCCGCTCGGCGAACCCGTCGGTGAAGAGACGGCGCTTGGCCGCGAAGTAGTCGTCGATCGTGCCGTGATGGTCGAGATGGTCGACGCCCAGGTTGGTGAAGCCGACGACGCGGAAGTGGGTGCCGTCCACGCGTCGCTGATCGAGCGCATGCGACGACACCTCCATGGCGACGACGTCGGCTCCGCCGTGACGGGCGTCGGCGAAGAACCGTTGGAGCTCCGGCGCCTCGGGAGTGGTCCGCGCCCCGGTGAGCGTGCCGATCTCGCGCACCCGGACGCCCATCGCCGTCAGGATCGAGGTGACGAGCCGGACCGTGGTCGTCTTGCCGTTGGTGCCGGTCACCCCGACGACGGCGAGTGACGTACTCGGGTCGCCGTGGACCACGGCCGCGGCCGGCCCCATCGCGTGACGGACAGAGGGGACGACGATCTCCGGCACACCGAGTCCCAGTGGTCGTTCGACCAGCAACGCCGATGCGCCGGCGGCCACCGCCGCGGGCGCGTGGTCGTGCCCGTCGGCGTTGGCGCCGCGGACACAGCAGAACAGTGCGCCGCGGCCGACGCGCCGGGAGTCGTGCTCGACATCGTCGACCACGACGATGGCATCGCGGGCCCCGACCCGGACACCGATGCGTTCGGCCACCGCATCGAGCCGCGCGCTCACGTGTCCCCTTGGTTCGTGCTTTCGTCCGAGGCCGACGCGATCGGCGTGGCCGCCGCGGCCCGCACCCGGTCGCCGCCCACCGACACCACGCTGGTCGACGGCACCCGCAGCTGCTGCAGCGCGTAGGACGCCAGCTCGGCGAACACGGGCGCAGCCACGGAGCCACCGCCGGCGTACTGGTCGGCCAGGTCGTCGACCACGATGATGGCGCTCAGGGCCGGGCCGTTGTCGTTCGAGACGATCCCGGCGAAGCTCGCCGTCAGGTGCCGCGTCCCGTCGTCACAGTCGTAGCCGCGGTCGCAGGGCTGCCAGGCGGTGCCCGTCTTACCGGCGACCGAGTAGCCGTCGATGTCGGCGCGGTGGCCCGTGCCGTCGATGACGACGAGGTTCATCATGCGCAACAGGGTGGCCGCCGTCTCCTCGGAGAGGACCCGAGTGGTCGGTGTGGTCCCGACCTCGTCGAGGACGACGACCGGTTCGGTCTGGATTCCGCCGGCGGCCAGTGCGTTGTAGGCGATCAGCATCTGCAGCGGCGTCACGGCGACGCCCTGCCCGATCGCCGCGTTGCTCAACTCGAGTGCGTGGCTGTCGAGGCTGTCGAGAATTCCACTGGCCTCACCGTCGAGCCCGAGCGACGTGACCTCACCGAGCCCGAGATCGACGAACGTCTCGTAGAGGGCGTCGGCGCCCACCTCCTGCGCCAGCATGATCGTGGCGTTGTTGGAGGACTTGCGGAGGGCCCAGGTCGGCGTGTGGTCCTCGACCTTCTCGCGGATGTTGCGGTCCGTGAACTCGAAGGTGCCCTCGGCGCCGAGATCGATCGGGAGCACCCGAGGCACTTCGAGCGGGTAGAACTCGGGCCACGCGTCGTTCTCGAACACCGAGGCGAACGTCAGGGCCTTCATGATCGAACCGGGCTCGTAGGCCCACGTCGCCGCGAGATTCGTCGTCGTGCAACGGGCCGACCCGGTCTCCTCATCGCGGACGACGTTGGCGATCGCCAGGATCGCACCGGTGTTCGGGTCGGAGATGATCGCGATGGCGTGGTCGCCGCCCGCGTCGTCGAGTGCTTCCTGCAGCAGCTCCTCGGCCTTGAGCTGGATACTGCGGTCGATGGTGAGCACCACGTCGTCCCCCGGCGTCATCGCCTCGACGATCTGGTACCCACCCGGGATCCGCACGTCGCCGCCGGCCTGGGTCTGACGCACCGCAAGGCCCGGCGTACCCGTCAGGTCGTCGTCGAACTCGCGCTCGAGGCCGGAGATACCGTTCTGATCGACATCGACGCGGCCGACCAGCGACAGACCCGAGCAGTCGCCGTGCGGGTGTTCGCGGCGCTGCTCCTCGATCAGGTACACGCCGGGGATGGCGAGGTCCATCACGGCCTCACCGACCTCCGGGTCGACCTGCCGTTCCAGGTTCACGTAGGCCTTGTCGCGGGCGAGTCGCTCACCCAGCACGTCAGGCGGGGTGTCGAGCAGCTGCGAGAGCGACGCGACTGCGTCGCCCAGGAGATCGGTCGTCGCGTCGGCGGCGTCGACCGACTGCAGGATCCGGGGATTGGCGACCACCGTGGGCCGGGGCAGCGAGAAGGAGATCGGCCGACCGTGTCGATCGAGGATCTGGCCACGCGGCGCGGGGATGGCGTCCTCGCTGACCTGGCTACCGACTTCTCCGGCGAGCGCGGCATCGGGGGTGAGCTGGAGATCCACCAGCCGCCAGCTGAACGCCCCACCCACCAGGGCGAGCACGACCAACAGGGTGAAGACCCGTGGCTTGCTCACGGCGGGCCGGGCGGCGACCACCTTGCGTCCGGTCGACCGGCGCTTGGGGGAACCGAGCCCGGGGAACCCGATCCGACCCGCCGGCGGGCGGCGACGACTGG
>JBDQKM010000139.1:0-9295 GCA_040263275.1 Acidimicrobiales bacterium | reverse complement strand
GGCGGGGCCCGCACCGACCTCTCGGGGTTGACCGCGGGCGAGGCCCGCGCCCTCTTCCTCGTTGCCGGTTCGGCCTCGGCGGCGACGCCCGCGGTCAACGCGGCGCTGCGCAAGCTCGTCCAGGCCCTGCCGGAGCCCTTCCGAATGGATGCCGAGGCTGCCGCGTCGTCGCTGATCGTGGACTCGCAGCGATGGGGGTCGAGTCGCGTCGAGCGCCGAGACCCTCCGTTCCTCGACGAACTCCAGGACGCCGTGATCCGCGGGGTCCAGGTGCGGCTCGGCTACGTCGATCGCGACGGGGCCGAGACCGAGCGCACCGTCCACCCACTCGGCATCGTCGCCAAGGGTCCGACCTGGTATCTCGTCTCCGACACCGAGGCCGGTCGGCGGACCTTCCGGATCGACCGCGTGTCGTCGGTCGTATCGACCGCCGATCCCGTGCGCCGTCCCGAGGGTTTCGATCTCGCCGAGAGCTGGCGGGACATCGCCGATGAGGTCGACCGCAAGCGAACGCCGCTGGAGGTCCAGGGGGTGTGCGCGCCGGACGGGATCGGCCTGCTCCGCATGGTGCTCGGAGATCGGCTCGATGTGGGCGGTACGACAGCCGACGGCCGTATCGACGTCGCCATCCGAGGCCACAACGAATATGCGGTCGCCGGCGAACTCGCCGGGCTGGTCGAATGGCTCGAGGTGACCGCCCCCTCAGAGGTGCGCGACCGTCTGGCCTCGATCGGCACCGAACTCACCGAGCGCTACGGCTGATCGACCACGGGGGTGCCGAGCGCCGCGTCGAGCGCCTCCAACAGACGCTCACGGGTCACCGGCTGAAAGACGACCGTGCAACCGACATAGTCGTCGGGTCGGGCCTCGACGAGAGGACGTGGCGCCTCGACGACGACCGGCGTCTCCGGATGGAGCGCTCGGATCTGTGCCAGCACCTCACGGTTTCGGGGGTCGTGTTGCCGCATCGAATGCACCACCACGTCGGCCCGGCCCACGCCGTCGCAATGGCCGAACTCGACCAGCGGACACCGATCGTCGGTCGCCTCCGGTCCAGCACACGTACGCACCGCGTACCCGCGACTCGTCAGGATGCTGGCGAACGCTTCGCGCTTGGCGAAATCGGTCACCTCGATCACCACTCGCGGACCAGCTGACTCACTCGTCCATATCGGCATCGGCAGTCTTCGGGACACGGCGCAACTCCTTCGCCCCATTCGACCGCGTTGTCACCGCCCTGAACAGAGGCTTACGTCCCGCCCGGGCGGCCCAAAACCCGAACTGGCGTCACACAGACCCGGAACCCGGGGACATGTGCGCCAGAAGAGAGGATGTGGTGACTATTCGATCCGCAGACCCGAGATGGCCCGGCTGATCACGAGCTGCTGGATCTGCTCGGTGCCTTCGAAGATGTCGTGGATCTTGGCGTCGCGGTGCCAGCGCTCGACCGGGTACTCACGGGTGTAGCCGTAGCCGCCGAGGATCTGGATCGCTCGCTCCGTCACCCACACGCTCACTCGGCCCGCCTTCATCTTGGCCATCGAGCCCTCGGCGTTCTTGAACTCGCCGTTCTTGCCCATCCACGCAGCGCGGTGGATCAGGAGGCGGGTCGCGTCGATCTCGGTCGCCATGTCGGCGAGCATGAAGGCGATCGACTGGTTCATGATGATCTTGCGGCCGAACGCCTCGCGCTCCTTCGCATAGTCGAGCGCGTATTCGTAGGCGGCCCGGGCCACGCCGAGCGCCTGGGCGCCGACGGCGGGGCGGGTGGCCTCGAACGTCTGCATGGCGGCCTGGGCGTTGCCCTTCTCACCGCGACGGACACGGGCGAGGCGCTCGTCGAGCTTCTCCTTGCCACCGAGCAGGCACGAGCCGGGGACGACCACGTCGTCGAGCACGACCTCGGCGGTGTGCGACGCACGGATGCCGTGCTTCTTGTACTTCTGGCCCTGCGAGAGGCCGGGGGTGTTGGGGGGCACGATGAAGCTGGCGTGCCCCTTCGAGCCGAGCTCGGGGTCGACCACGGCGACGACGACATGGATGTCGGCGATGCCACCGTTGGTGATCCACGCCTTGGTGCCGTTGAGCGTCCACTCGTCCTTGGCTTCGTTGTAGATGGCACGAAGGCGGTAGCCGCCGACGTCGGAACCGGCGTCGGGCTCCGAGGCGGCGAAGGCGCCGAGGGCGAGCTTCTCGGGGGTGCCGTAGCACTGCGGCACCCACTCCATGACCTGCTCGGGGGTGCCCGACGCGGCGATGCCGGCGGCGGCGAGACCCGAGCCCATGATGGCCATGCCGATGCCGGCGTCGGCCCAGAAGAGCTCCTCGATGGCGACCGGCATGGTGAGGCCGGTGGGGTCACCCATCATGCCTTCGGCCATGAACTCCCAGCCGTAGAGGCCGATCTCGGCGGCCTGCTGCACGATCGGATACGGAAACTCTTCCCGCTCGTCCCACTCTTCGGCGGCGGGACGGATGACGTCGACACCGAACTCGTGGATCCACTTCTGGAGCTGGAGTTGGTCTTCGTTGAGATCGAGCGAGAACTCGGCCATGGGAACGGCCTCCTGGAGGAGCGAACGGAATGGGGGCAGGGATCCGACGACGTGGTTACCCGTCGGTAACTCCCGAGAGTACGGATCAGGACGGGATCTGGCAACCCCCCTGACAGTTCCGGTTCAGCACGACCCTTTCCGGCGTCTCGAACCTCATCTTCGGTGGCCTGCGTTCGATAGGAACAGACGTGAGAAACCGCCGACGAGACGAAACCCGATGGAGCGACCGCACGGCCCTGGTCGCCGCGTCCGTCGCGCTCCCGGTGGCGGTTGCCGCAGCCGTCACCGTGCTCGTCGTCGGCGACGTCGACACCCTCGTCGGCCTGCTCTACGTGGTCGTGCCGGCATCGGTCGCCGCCATCGCCACGACGATTGCGACCACATGGCTCCTGATCAGGCGCCATCGCGACCGCGAACGGGCCAACAACCGCCGCCTCTCGGCCCTCCGACGTGAGCTCCGCGACGAGAAGATCGAGCGAGCCGTCCTCCGCGAACTCGACACCGCGCTCGACTTCGCCGCGAGCGAAGCCGATGCCATCGACGTCATCCGCAACGCATTCGGCAAGCACTTCTCCATGCAGCCGATGGAACTCCATCTCGTCGACGCGATCGATCCGGTGCTCGAGCTCGTGATCGCGACCGGCGACCATCCCACCAAGGAAGGCGAACGCACGTCGCCCTGGGACTCCCTCGCCGCTCGCACCAACACCACCCTGGTCTACGACACGACCGACGGTCTCGAGGTCTGTCCCCACCTCCTGTCTCGCCTGCATCGTCCGATGTCGGCGGTCGCGATCCCCGTCAACGTCACCGGCCGGCTGCTCGGCGTGCTCTACGGGCTCGGCCCCGAAGGCCAGGCGCCGACCGGCGGCGACGTCAAGTTCCTCGAGGACGTGGCGAGACTCGTCGGCGCCCGAATCGCGATCCTGCGGGCATCGACGGCCACCGCCGGCACCGGCGAAGAGACCGACCGTCTGACCGGCCTCCCCGACCGCACCGCCATGCAGTCCCGCGTGCTCCACATGCTGCGCGAACGACAGCCGTTCACGGTCGCCGTCGCCGACATCGACCAGTTCGGCCGCCTCAACGAAACCGCCGGCACCGATGTGGGCGACCGCGCCCTGCAACTGATCGCTCGCGTCAGCCGCCGGGCCATTCGTCCCGGCGACGTCATCGGCCGAATCGGCGGCGACGAATTCCTCTACGTGCTGCCCCGCACCACACCGGAGGACGCAACCCGCGCCCTCGAACGGCTCCGGGAAGAGCTCACGCTCGCCCAGACCGGTTCGGAGGACCCCCCCTTCTCGCTGTCGATCGGTGTCATCGGGTCGGCTTCGGGCGGCAGCATCGAGGAGATCCTCCACCGCGCCGCCGGCGCCCTCGACCACGCCAAATCCCAGGGCGGCAACCGCGTGGTCGTCGCCCACACCGCAAAGCCGGCACCACCCGTCAGCTGATCGCACGGCGGCCGGAGCCACGGCCACCGACGCCCGCCATCGCCCGACGTGAGGGAGCCGATACCGTCGGACGCGTGTCGTGGCGAACCCTGCTTGCCGGCCTCAGCGTCGCCGTCCTCCTGCTCGCGGGATGCGGTGACGACGGCGAACCCTCTCGCGTCACGATGGTCGACATCGAGCTCCACGACCTCGACGGGCAGCCCGCCGTCGTGAGCCACGGCGGCCGACCACTGGTGATCAACTTCTTCGCCGAGTCCTGTCCGCCGTGTGTGGCCGAGATGCCCGCCTTCGACTCCGTGTATCGCACCGTGACCGGCGAGGTCGACTTCGTCGGTGTGTCGGAGGACGCGGCTGCCGCCGCGGCGCGCCGCATCGTCGAGGCCACGGGCGTGAGCTACCCGACGGTGTGGGACGCCGACGGCACCGCCTTCGCGCAGTTCGCCGGTCTCGGCCTCCCGACCACGGTGTTCGTCGCCGCCGACGGCACGATCGACAAGGTGCACACCGGCGAGCTCTCGGCCGAGGAGCTCACCGAGCGGATCGACGCGCTGCGCGAGCGGTAGACGTCTCCCCGGCGCCGTTCCCTACAGCAACCCGACCAGGAGCCGAACCGCACCGACCGTGGCGGCCACTTGGAAGACGCGACCGAGCACGACCGGATCGAAGCGCCGGATGTGGCGCGCACCGACCCGGGTACCGACGACGACCCCCACGGCGGCGACCACGATCAGCGGCAGATGATCGCTCCAGGCGAACCCGGCAACCCCGAAGACGGCGACCTTCGCGAGATGATTGATAGTCTGCACGAGCGAGAAGGTGGCGACGAACTCGACATGGTCACGAGTGACCGTGCGGAAGGCCGGTGCGAGCAGCGGTCCCGGCGCGCCGATCGTGGGGTTCACGAGGCCGGCGAAGCCCCCGACGAGGCTGAGCCGGCGTGCGCTCCCACCCCGCGGGGCGAGCCATGCCGTGGCGGCCGGCCACCACACGGCGAGCAGGGCGAATACGCCGATCGCGGCCCGACCGGCGTCGCGAGGCACACCGTCGGCGACGACGACGCCGACGATCGTCGCCGGGAGCAGAAGCGGGAGGTACCAGCGCAACAACGATGCTTCGGCGTCGTCGCGCATCGTGATGCTGCGAGTGCCGTTGGAGACGAGCTGCACCACACCGTGCGCCGGGATGGCGACCACCGGATCGGCGAACTGCAGCATGACCACGAGCAACACGACGCCACCACCGGCGCCGGCGACTGCGGTCAACGCCGCAGTCAGCACGGCGGCGACAGCGATGACGACCAACTCGATCTCGGACACAGCTTGTATGTTACTTGTATTTCACCTGTCTTGTCCATGAATTGTCCGGATGTGACCGGGGGAACCTGACACACTGCGGCGATGATCGAACGGCGCACCGCGATGGCCGAGGGCGTGCGCCGCATCTTCCCCTTCTCGCTCATCGCCGGGCCGTTCGGCCTCGTCTACGGCGCAACCGCCGCCGACCGTGGCATCGACGACGTGCCGGCGATCCTCGCGTCGGTGGCGATCCTGGCCGGTGCGTCACAGATCGCCCTCGTCGAGCTCATCGACGAGGGCGCCACGTGGGTGATCGCGGTCGCCACGGCCCTGGTCATCAACCTCCGCTTCGCCCTGTACTCCGCGTCGCTGTCGCCCGACTTCCGTCGGTTCTCCCCCGGATGGCGGTTCGGTCTCGGGTATCTGTTGACCGACCAGACGGCGGTGCTGTCGATCGCGGAGTACGCGCAGCGACCCGACCCCCACTACCAACGCTGGTTCACCCTGGGAGCCGGCCTGTGGTTCGTGATGCCGTGGTGGGTCGGCACGACGGTGGGCGTGCTGCTCGGCGGCGACATCCCCGCCGACTGGCAGATCGGATTCGCCGTCCCGCTGATGTTCACCGCACTCCTGGTGCCCACGATCACCAGCCGGCCGAAGCTGGCCGCGGCGCTCGTCGGCGGCGCCGTCGCGCTGGCCACCGCGTCGCTGCCCGAAGGCGTCAACATCATGCTCGGCGCGGTCGCCGGCATCGCTGTCGGCACCACACTCGCCGAACGGCAGGCGGTGACGCCGTGAGTCCGCTCGCCCAGATCCTCGTCGCCGGTGTCGGGACCTATCTGATCCGGATCAGCTTCATCACCCTCGCCGGACGTCTCGGCGAGATCCCTCCCCGTGTCGACACGATGCTGTCGATGATTCCCCCGGCCGTCCTCGCGTCGATCACCGCCAACAGTCTGTTCTTCGACGGCGATGCCTGGCGAGGACCCGACGAGTGGCACGTCGCCATCGTGGTCGTCGCCCTCATCTCCTGGCGGACGAACAACGTCGCGCTCTGCCTCTTCGTGGGCATGCCGACCCTCTGGACCCTCGCCGCCCTCACCTGACCCCTCCCCGTCACACCGGTGTCATACACTCGTCACGGTCGGCGTGACGAGTGTATGACACCGGTGTGACGGGGGAAATGGGACGGGGGGCGGGGGTGCCAGCGGTAGCCTCGGCGGTCTATGAGTACGTCCCACATCCCCGAAAAGCCCGACCTCGCCGGCCTCGAGGACAAGTGGGACGCGGTATGGGACGAGACCGGCATCTACCACTTCGACGCATCGAAGTCGCGTGACGAGGTCTTCTCGATCGACACGCCGCCGCCCACGGTCTCCGGCTCACTGCACGTCGGCCACGTCTTCTCCTACACCCACACCGACACCGTCGCCCGCTACCAGCGCATGGCGGGCAAAGAGGTCTTCTACCCGATGGGGTGGGACGACAACGGCCTGCCCACCGAACGCCGCGTCCAGAACTACTTCGGCGTCCGCTGCGACCCCTCGCTCCCCTACGACCCCGGGTTCACCGCACCCGACGATGCCGGCGACCCGAAGGCGGTCGGCAAGCGCCCGACCATCTCGATCAGCCGACCCAACTTCATCGAGTTGTGCACCCAGCTGGCCGAGGAGGACGAGAAGGTTTTCGAGGCGCTCTTCCGTCGGCTGGGCCTCTCGGTCGACTGGACGCGCACTTACGAGACGATCAACGACCACTCGCGCCGCATCAGCCAGCTCGGCTTCCTCGGCAACCTCGAGCGCGGCGAGGCGTACCAGGTCGAGGCACCGAGCCTCTGGGACGTCACCTTCCAGACCGCGGTCGCCCAGGCCGAACTCGAGGACAAGGAAGTCCCCGGCGCCTACCACAAGCTGAAGTTCGCCGGAACCGGTGGGAATCCGGACATTTGGATCGACACGACGCGACCCGAACTGGTCCCGTCGTGCGTCGCCCTCGTCGCCCACCCCGACGACGAGCGCTACCAGCCCTACTTCGACAAGGCCACGGTCACGTCCCCCGTCTTCGGTGTCGAGGTCCCCGTCCGTGCCCACGAACTGGCCGACCCCGAGAAGGGCACCGGCATCGCCATGATCTGCACGTTCGGCGACACCACCGACGTCACCTGGTGGCGCGAGCTCGACCTGCCGGTCCGCACCGTCATCGGCCGCGACGGCAAGTTCGCCGCCGACACCCCCGAGTGGATCACCACCGACGAGGGCAAGGCCGCCTACCAACGCCTCGCCGGCCTGAGGGCCAAGAACGCCCAGGACGAGATCGCGAAGATCTTCGCCGAGTCGGGCGACATGGACGGCGAGCCTCGACCGATCACCCACCCGGTCAAGTTCTTCGAGAAGGGCGACAAGCCGCTCGAGATCGTCAGCAGTCGGCAGTGGTACATCCGCAACGGCGGACGCGACGAGTCGTCGCAGGAAGCGCTCGTCGCCCGCGGCGACGAGATCAACTGGGTCCCGGGCTACATGCAGACCCGCTACGCCAGCTGGATCGAGGGCCTCAACGGCGACTGGCTGATCAGCCGGCAACGCTTCTTCGGCGTCCCGATCCCGCTGTGGTACCCGCTCGACGCGTCGGGCGAGCCCGATTGGGACGAGCCGATCACGCCGTCGCTCGACGCGCTGCCGATCGATCCGTCGACCGACCTTCCCCCGGGCTACGCCGAGGACCAGCGGGGCGAGCCCATGGGCTTCATCGGCGAGCCCGACATCATGGACACCTGGGCCACGTCGTCGCTCACCCCGCAGATCGCCTGCGGCTGGCAGTCCGACCCGGCACTGTTCGCGGCCACGTATCCGATGGACGTCAGGCCCCAGGCCCACGACATCATCCGGACCTGGTTGTTCAGCACCGTCGTCCGCGCCCACTTCGAAGACGACGTCGCGCCGTGGAAGAACGCGACCCTGTCGGGCTGGATCCTCGATCCCGACCGCAAGAAGATGTCGAAGTCGAAGGGCAACGTCGTCGTCCCGACCGAACTGCTCGAGCAGTACGGGTCCGACGCCGTCCGCTACTGGGCCTCGTCGGGCCGGCCCGGCACCGACACTGCGTTCGACGAGGGCCAGATGAAGATCGGTCGCCGCCTGTCGATCAAGCTCCTCAACGCGAGCAAGTTCGTCCTCGGGTTCGGCGACGGCGACGGCGCGGTCGACCCCGCCGCGATCACGGAGCCGCTCGACCGGTCGATGCTCGACAAGCTGGCCGATCTCGTCGACGCCGCCACCACCGCGTTCGACGCCTTCGACTACGCACGTGCCCTCGAGCGAACCGAAGAGTTCTTCTGGTGGTTCACCGACAACCATGTCGAGTTGGTCAAGGCCCGGGCCTACGGCGAGTACGGCGATGAGCGCGCCGCCTCCGCACAACACGCCCTGCGAATGGCGCTCTCCACCGTCCAGCGCCTCTTCGCACCGTTCCTCCCCTTCGTCGCCGAGGAGGTCTGGAACTGGTGGCACGACACCTCGATCCACACGACCGAGTGGCCCGACGCGGGTGGACTGCGCGCCGCGGCCGGCGGTATCGGCGGCGGCGCGAGCGACGTCGCCACCGAGGCGCTGAGCATCGTCCGTCGAGAGAAGTCCGAGGCGAAACGCAAGCTCCGCACGCCGGTCCTCTCCGCCACGTTCGCCGCCACCCAGGCCCAGCTCGAGCTTCTCGACCAGGTCATCGACGACGTCAAGGCCGCCGGCATGATCGAGTCGGTCACCCCCGGCACGGTCACCGACCGCACCGAGATCGAGATCACCGCCGAGTTGGAGCCCGAAGCCGAGGCCGACGCGACCGGACAGCACTAGTGGCCGCGGGCGACCGCGACCGTTGGAACGAGAAGTGGTCGGCTGCCGGCGTCGGTACCGGCCACGGCTCGAAGCTCGTCGACCTCCTCGAACCCTGGCTGCCGGCGTCGGGTCGACTGCTCGACGTCGCCGGCGGCGGCTCG
>JBDQKM010000138.1:0-9344 GCA_040263275.1 Acidimicrobiales bacterium | reverse complement strand
TCGACGCCGCTCCCGTCGACGAGGCGCGCGTGGCCCGTGCCGCCGAGTTCGCCGCGAGCATCGGCGACGACGTCGAGGAGCCCACCCGCCGCCGCCACACCCGCCAACGAGGTGAGGGCGGCAGCTCCGACGACCCGGTGCGCATGTATCTCAAGGAGATCGGGCAGGTGCCGCTGCTCGACGCCCGCCAGGAAGTGCGCATCGCCGCCCGCATCCGCCGCGGTGGCGAGGGCGAGGAATTGCTGGCCGAGCTCGCCGCATCCGGCACGCTCGACGAGCTCGACCCCGCGGAACGGGCCCGTCTCAACCGGGTCGTGCGCGACGGCGACCGGGCCCGCGACGAACTGACCAGAGCCAATCTCCGGCTCGTCGTGTCGATCGCCAAGCGCTACGTCGGCCGGGGCATGGTGCTGCTCGACCTGGTGCAGGAGGGCAACCTCGGCCTGATGCGCGCCGTCGAGAAGTTCGACCACACGAAGGGCTTCAAGTTCTCCACCTACGCCACCTGGTGGATTCGCCAAGCGATCACCCGGGCCATTGCCGATCAGGCCCGCACCATCCGGATCCCCGTCCACATGGTCGAGGCCATGAACCGCGTGAAGCGCGTCCAGCGGCAGATGCACCAGGATCTCGAGCGCGAGCCCACGGTCGAGGAGCTGGCGGCGGAGGTCGACGAGCCGGTCGAGAAGGTCCGCGAAATCCTGCGCATCGCGCTCGATCCGTTGTCGCTCGACTCGCCCGTCGGCGAGGAGGACGAATCCAACCTCGGCGACTTCATCGAAGACCAGAACGCCGTGGCTCCGATCGATGCGGCCGCCCGCAAGCTGCTGGCCGCGGCGGTGGAAGACGTGCTCCACGAGCTCTCCGAACGCGAGCAGGAGGTCGTCCGCCTCCGCTTCGGGCTCGACGACGGTCGGCCGCGCACGCTCGAGGAGGTCGGTCGCCAGTTCGGCGTGACCCGCGAGCGCATCCGCCAGATCGAGGCGAAGACCCTCGCCAAGCTGCGCCATCCGCACCGCAGCGATCGTCTCCGCGACTATCTCGAGAACGGCTGATGCCTGTCACACCCGCTCCCTAGCGTGCGGGCATGGGATACGGCGGCAAGATCGAGGAGCAGCAGCGGGCGCGTCGGTTGCGGGCCGAATCGTGGACGCTTGCCGACATCGCCGCCGAGCTCGGTGTCGCGAAGTCGTCGGTGTCGCGTTGGGTGCGCGACGTCGATTTCGTTCCCAACCCGCGCCGCACGGCCCGCAACCGTCCGCCCAACAAACTGCAGCGAGCCAAGGCCGACGAGATCGAGCGCTGCCGCCAGGAGGGCATCGCCCGTGTGGGCGCGCTCACCGACCGCGAGTTCCTCATGGCAGGCCTGGGTCTCTACGCCGGCGACGGCGCGAAAGGCGACAACGAGGTCGCATTCGCCAACTCCAACCCCGATCTTGTGCGGTTCTTCTGCGCGTGGTTTCGACGGTTCTTCCCGGTGGACGAGACGCGACTGCGCATCTCGCTCTACCTCCACGATGATCTCGATGTCGATGCGGCCGAAGAGTTCTGGGCCGGCCTCACGGCAGTGCCGCGGACTCAGTTCTTCAAGACATACCGGGCCGCAACGGGAAGCGCGGTTCGCCGCAATCGACATGTCTACGGCTGTTGCCATGTCCGCTACGGCTCGGTGGCGGCGATTCGGGAGATCAAGGGGATGATGGAAGGACTTGTCCTGGTACCATCCTCCCGATCCTTCCGGGGTAGCTCAGCTGGCAGAGCGTCGGACTGTTAATCCGCAGGTCGTGGGTTCGAGCCCCACCCCCGGAGCAAGGAAGAACGGACCGCCTCAGGGCGGTCCGCTTCGCGTCTGGACCATGACGAACCCCTAGGGTTCCCGTGGGCTCGTAGCTCAGTGGTTAGAGCAGAGGACTCATAATCCTTCGGTCGTGGGTTCGATCCCCACCGAGCCCACCAACGAGTCGCCAGATGACCTTCGTCATCCGATGTCGGCCCGGGTGCCCCATCCAGATGGGGCCGGGCCCTGCCGATGAGAGGCCATGTCCTCCAAGCGCGCGGATCTCGGGCCGTGGGCCGCAGCGAGCGCTGCCATCGGTCTCGACCACCCGATGCTCATGCGCGCCCCGGGCATCCGCAAGCTGGCCGAGGAGGCCCATCGGCTTCATGAGTTGCGACGGGCGTCGCACAGCCGGATCGGTGAGCTGGAGCAGCTTCTCGTGATGGCCCAGGAGCAGCTCGACATTTCCACGCTCGCCGGGCTCGAGGTGCTGTAGCTGATCCAGCACGAACTCGAGGAACAGTCCGTGGCGATGGAGTCCGCCATCAAGGGCCTGGCCCGTTCACTGGCGACGGAGCCGCCCTCGGCCGCCCAGGATGGCGACGGGGAAGCCGAGGCGCCGTCGCCTGCCGCCATCGTCGACCGACACGGTCTCGAGGAGCAGTTCGACGGGTTGCTCGACCTGTTGACGATGCAGGGGCTGTACAACCCCCGGGGGCGCACGGTGCAGATCCAGGGGCGTGGGCAGGGCCCGGCCAAGGAGATGCCGACGTTCGAGGACGTCATGAAGGTCGTGCTGAGTCCGCACCTGTGCCGATACCTGTCGAGCGCCGATCGACTCCAGCTCGTGCTCACGCCGTTGGCCGACACCCGCGTGATCAAGGGCGTGGGCAAGATCATCGGGTTCAGCGACTACACGTCGGTCGGGGCCGAGGATCGCAGCAGCGTGACGCAGTTCGTCGATCGGGTCTCCACCCCGACCGGCCAGAAGGTGGTCGATCAGTTGCTCGACGCGTCGCCGATGCCGGGACTCGCGGTGGCGATCTATGCCGAGGACTTCGGGGAGGGCGATGGCATCGAAGGGCTGGGGCTCAGCCTGGAGGAGTCGACCGAGCGTGTGAGCGCGAGCGTGGTCGACGCAGCGGCGAAGGGCGTCGCCGGTCGGCCGATGAGCCCACCCGAATACATGATGATGCAGGCATTGCGCCACCGGGCCGGCGACCCGCTGCTGGACGACGGCAACGGCACCGACCAGGGCACCGAGACCTGGTTCCCGGGTCACCGGTTCAACGGCGCGGCGGGCACGCTCGTGTCGCGGCGGATGGCCCATGCCCTGCGGTTCCGCCTCGACGAGGTGGGCCGGGGCGCGGAGAACCGAGGGCACCGCATGGTCTACGCGCCGGCGGCCTGACCCGCCCGGCCGTTACTTGGCGGCGGCGAAGCCCTTGTCGAGGTCGGCGATGATGTCGTCGATCGACTCGAGGCCCACGGAGAGGCGCACGAGGCCCGGCGCCACACCGGTCGACTCCTGCTCCTCGGGGGTGAGCTGCGAGTGGGTCGTGGCCGCCGGCTGGATCACCAGCGAGCGCACATCGCCGATGTTGGCGAGATGGCTGTGGAGCTCGAGCGCCTCGACGAACTTCTTGCCGGCTTCGAGGCCGCCCTTGATGGTGAAGGCTGGCACCGAGCCGTAGCCGGCCCCGCCGGTCAGCGAGTTGGCGACCTCGTGCCACGGCGACGACGCCAGCCCTGCGTAGGCCACCGACTCGACCTGATCGTGGGCGTCGAGGTACTCGGCCACCTTCTGGGCGTTCGAGAAGTGACGTTCCATGCGCAGGCTGAGCGTCTCGAGGCCCTGGAGGAGCAGGAACGCGTTGAACGGCGAGATCGCGGCGCCGATGTCGCGCAGGAGCTGCACGCGGGCCTTGATGATGTAGGACCCCTTGCCGAGGCCGGGCCAGTAGGCGAGGCCGTGGTAGCTCGGGTCGGGTTCGGTGAACATGGGGTGCTTGCCCGATGCCCCGAAGTCGAAGGTGCCGCCGTCGACGATCGCGCCGGCGATCGCGGTGCCGTGGCCACCGATGAACTTCGTGGCGGAGTGCACGACGATGTCGGCGCCGTGTTCGATCGGGCGGATCAGGAAGGGCGTCGCGACGGTGTTGTCGACGATGAGCGGCACGCTGTGGCTGTGGGCGATGTCGGAGATCTTGCGGATGTCGACGACATTGTTCTTCGGGTTGCCGATCGACTCGCAGTAGAAGGCCTTGGTGTTGTCCTGCACCGCCGCGTTCCACTCGGCCTCGTCGTCGGGATCGTCGACGAAGGTGCAGGTGATGCCCATTTTCGGGAGCGTGTGGTGGAGCAGGTTGTAGGTGCCGCCGTAGAGCGCGGCAGCGGCGACGATGTGGTCGCCCGACTCGGCGAGGTTGAGGATGGCGAGTGTCTCCGCGGCCTGCCCGGAGCTGGTCATCAGGGCGCCGGGGATCCCGACGGCGGTGTCGGTGCCGCCCTCGAGCGACTGGAGTCGGGCCTCGACCACGGCCTGAGTCGGGTTCATGATGCGCGTGTAGATGTTGCCGATCTCCGAAAGGGCGAAGAGGTTGGCGGCATGGTCGGCGTCACGGAAGGTGTAGGCCGTGGTCTGGTAGATCGGCACGGCTCGGGCACCGGTCGTCGGGTCCGGCTCCTGCCCCGCATGGATCTGACGGGTTTCGAAGCCCCACTGGTCGCTCATTCTGTGCTCTCTTTTCCGTTCCGTCGCTGGAGTGCGATCGACAGCTTCACAGCTCGACCGACCGCTGGCCAATGGGCCGTTGGCTAGGCGGGGGTCGTGTTGAGCATTGCGACCGCCTCGGCGACGTCGCCGATCTCGTGGAAGTCGACCGTGACGAAGTTCGCCGCCCGGGAGTGGAAGGCCTCGCACTCCTGTGCGCGGTCGATCAGGAACGGGTTGCCGTTGACCTGGGCGGCGAGCTCGGGAGACCCGAACACCTCGGTGAGGAAGTGGTTGAGGATGAACAGGTCGTTGTCGGGCGTTCCCCGGTTGTCGGTGCAGGAGAAGTCGCCGGGCACCGAGGCCGAGAAGTGGGTCTCGAAGGCGTGATCCCAGACGTTCATCAGCCACGGATGGGCCGGATCGGTCGAACGGTCCTGCAGGACGACCAACCGCTCACCGGCGTCGACCATCTCGCCCAGCGTGGGCCACTCCGGGCTGTCGTGGACGTAGGCGTAGGGCGTGAGTCCGCTTGCGTCGAACGCGGCCGCCGTGAGGTCGTGGTCGAGGTACGACTCGATGATCAGGGTCACGACCGCACCGGGCTCGTCCTCGAGGTGCTCGCGGATCTCGGCGAGACCGTCGACGAGCAACTGGGAGCCCAGTGCGCAGAGCGCATGGCACAGATAGGCCGCGTCGGGGTCGACGCCGGGCACCTGTGGTTGACCGAAACTGTTGAGGTCGCCGGCCCGGTAGGTGTCGAGCATCAGACCCCGGACGCCGGCGTCGAGCTGGGCCGGGACGTCGAACGTCTGGTTCGGTCCGATCCAACCATCGGTCGCGTTGGACATCGCGTTGTGGGTGGTGATCGTGCGGACTTCGTCGTAGGCGACGGCGCAGAGGCTCCGATGTCCGTTGCAGCTCGTCGACGGAATCGGTTCGACCTCGAGCACGACGGTCGTGCCGTCGGTCGCCAGCACCAGCAGCGTGTCGGCCTCGGCGGGGAGCTCGCCGGTGTCGATCTCGAAGACGAACGGCGCCTTCGCCTGCTCCGTCCAGGGGCCGTTGATGCCGTCGGGATAGACACGCACTCGTGTCGGCGTCAGGTGCGGCGTGGTCACCTCCAGCGTCAGCGTGCCGCTCGTCGCGCTCCAGTCGCTGCTGGTCTCGATCGTGGGGACCGGGTCGCCGGGCTGGGGGACCGGCCAGACACAGGCCGAGGCGAGCAGGCAGCCGAGGATGGCGGGGGCGAGACGCCGAATCATGCCTGATCCACGAGCTTCACCAGCGTCTTGGGGGCGACCAGCCGGTACGAATCGGTGACGATCTGGCGGAGTTCGTCGAGGTCGACGTCGACGTCGAGGCGGACCCCGACCCAGCCGCGGTGGCCGACATAGGGTGGCACGTAGAAGCGATCGGGCTCCTGGGTGACGAGCTCGTGCTGGACGCCCGGAGCGGCGCCGACCCAGATGCCGAAGATGCCGTCGCCGTGGTGGTCGTCGACACACGACACGAACACCTTCTTGTCACGAATGAAGAAGGTCGGCATGCCGTGACTCAGCCGCTCGTTGGTCTCCGGGAGCGACAGAGCGATGGAACGGACAATCCCGAATTGGTCAGTGTCGAACCGATCAGGCATGGGGCGACGCTAGCCCTTCCGTCCGACCGGCCGGTAGGGTGCCGGCATGGAAGAGGGCGACATCATCGACGACTTCGAGCTCCTCGATCAGCACGGCTCATCGGTGCGGCTCAGCAGTCTCGTCGCCGAAGGCCCCATCGTGCTGTTCTTCTATCCGAAGGCGATGACGCCTGGTTGAACGGAGGAAAGCTGCCATTTCCGCGACCTCGCCGCCGAGTTCTCCGAACTCGGGGCGCAGCGAGTGGGAATCAGCGCTGATCCGGTGGATCGGCAGAAGGAATTCGACGACAAGAACTCGCTGGGCTTCCCGCTGTTGTCCGACAGCGACCGTTCCGTGTCCAAGCTCTTCGGGGTGAAGCGCATGGGGCCGTTGCCGTCGAAGCGAGCGACCTTCGTCATCGACAAGGAACGTCGGCTGGTTCGCTCGATCCGGAGCGAGACCAACATGTTGACCCACGCCGACGAGGCGCTCGAGGCGTTGCGGGCCCTCTAGGACCCGAGCCCGTCGGCTCTACAGTTCGTCGAGCCAGACCGGGGCGCGGTCGACCAGGAACTCCGCCACCTTCTGGCAGCGGTCGAGCACGTCGCACAGCACCTCTTGGCCCAAGTAGATCCGGGCGAGTGGGGTTTCCACGCGGGCGATGATGCTCACCGCCCGTTCGGCGGCGTCGGTGACCGCGGCGAAGGAATCGACCGCGCTGACCTCGAGGGGAAGATCGGTGCCGCCGATGCCGGCGAGTTCGGTGGCCAGGACCAGCAGGTCCGGCCCGGCGGGCAACGGCGGGAGGGCGAAGCTGATGGTGAAGGGCAGCTTGATGTCGTCGGAGGGTTCGCCCGTCTCGCCGATCTGCATCACCTCGTCCTCGAAGTGGATCAGTGAGCGGGGGTCGACCTCGAGGGCGACGTGCATGTCGAGTGGGCCGTCGCACGCCCGGTCGGGGTGGAGGTCGATCTCCCAGGTCTGGCGGTTGGTGTAGGTCTCGATGAAGTGGCGTTCGTCGTGGACATGGAAGCCGTGTTCGGCGACATGGTCCTTGAGGTCGGCGACGAAGCCCTGGAGGTCGATCACTGCCATTGGTCCAAGCCTGCCACGGAAATCGTCGGAAACGTCACCCGATGGCGTGCCGACCGAGCATCCGCGTGGTTCACTGCGCCGGTGACCGCAGACGAGATCCTCGAGGTGCTGCAGGACGCGGCCGACGCCGTCGTCGCCGCCTTCGCCGGCGAGGTCGACTGGGGGCCGTCCGGCCTGCGAACCGACCAGTACGCGTCGGACCTCGTGGCCGACGCCGCCGTGCTCGACGTGCTCGGGTCCGCCGGCATTCGGGTCCTCAGCGAGGAGAGCGGCCTCGGCCCCGGCTCCGGGCCGGTCGCGGTGGTCGATCCGCTCGATGGGTCGACCAACGCGGCGCTCGGGCTGCCCTGGTTCGCCACGAGTCTCTGTGTGGTCGACGACGACGGGCCGTGGGTTGCGGTTGTGCACGATCACGGCAGCGGGGCGCGCTACGACGCGACACGTGGTGGCGGGGCTCGACGCAACGGCGTACGCCTCGACCCGCCCAGCGGTGCAGCCGAACCGCAGGGTGTCACCGCGGTCAACGGGGTTCCTCCGGGCCCGGACATCGGGTGGTTCCGCTGCATGGGGGCCGCCGCCCTCGACCTGTGCGCGGTCGCCGACGGACGCTTCACGGGCTACATCGACTTCGACGGTGGCCTCGGGGTGTGGGACTACCTCGGCGCGTGGCTGATCTGTCGTGAGGTCGGGGTGGAGCTGATCGATGCCCACGGGCGTGAGCTGGTGGTGCTGGACCACGAGGCTCGTCGGTCGCCGATGGCGGCGGTTCCCGCCCGTCTGGCCCGGCTTCGCGATCTGCGAAACGCCGCCGGCCCGGGGCACTAGCCTCACGGGGTGAACTCCGGACCGTTGGCCATCGCGAAGCGCTCGGTCTTCCGCACGTTCGGCGTGTTGCCCAAGCCCTTCCGACGCTGGTTGATCCGAACGATCCGGCCCTCGTGGACGGCGGGGTCGGTGGCCATCATCGAGCGGGAAGACGGACGCTGGCTCTTCGTGAGGCCCGTGTACCGAAAGGGCTGGACCCTTCCGGGCGGGTTGGTCGACAAGGGTGAACACCCCGAGACCACGGTCGTGCGGGAGATGGGGGAGGAGCTCGGCATCGACGTCGAGGTGGTCGACGGAGGCTGGGTCGTCATCGACCCGGAGCACAGCCGGGTCGAGACCGTGTACCGGGTGGCGCTGGCCGCGGAAGTCGACCCCGACGAGATCGAGATCACGACGGTCGAACTCTCGGGCCTCGGCTGGTTCCATCCGGCGGATCCGCCGACGCTGGAGGACGAGACCTCCGAGGTGCTCGCCCTCGTGAACCAGATCGCCGTCGGTGGGTCCATGGTGCGGTTCCGGGGCGACGCTGACAGCTGACGCCTGAGATGTACCTTGGCCGGTCACGAAACCAGCTCTTGCCGCGCTCGCCGTCCTCACCCTCGGCGCCAGCCTCCTGGTGGTCGGTCCGGCGGCGGCCGGATCGTCGTCGAGCGGATCGATCGACGGCTACACGCCGGGTGAATGCCTGACCAACGCCGTGGGCTCGCACGACTTCGTCGACGTTGCTCCGAGTCGCTTCTACTCCAACGCGGTCGGTTGGGCCGCGCTGAACGAGATCACCAACGGCACCTCACCGACAACATTCGCTCCAGGTCAAGCCGTCACCCGAGTCCAGTTCGCAGCGTTCCTTTCCCGCTACGACAACCTCACCAACTGAGAGCTACCCGGCTGGTCGCATGACCGGTGGCCTGCAGCCTGTGTTTTTTCTGAGAGCTTCGGTCGATACCCCAGCCCATGCCGGTATCTCCCTCCCCGGGCACCCTGTGGGGTGTGACGCTGCGCCAAGGCTTCTCGGTGATGCGCCGGTAGTTGACACTCTGCTTTGGACCGCTCGGCGGGCTTTGTGGTGTGATTCGCCTTGTGCCTGTTGGTGTTGGGCTGAGGGGTGAGTGAAAGGTTGTGTGGCGGTGCGGCGTTTGAAGCTGGTTGCGGCTGTTGTTGGTTTGGTTGGTTTTGAATCGCCCCGGGTTTCGTAGAGGCTCGGGTTATTGAGTCACGGCCTGGTCGGCTGTGCTCATCTGACGGTAGTTGGCTTCGTGATCGGCGGGGGTGGTGAAGCGGCGACGGCCGGGCAGGATCTCGCCATGGCGGCGCC
>JBDQKM010000137.1:0-9353 GCA_040263275.1 Acidimicrobiales bacterium | reverse complement strand
GAGCTCATCCGGCAGGCGGCCGAGATGATCCGCGACGCCGAACGTCCGGTGCTCTACGTCGGCGGCGGCATCCTCAAGGCCCGGGCGGCCGATGCCCTGCGCGAACTGGCCGAGATGGTGCAGATCCCCGTCGTCACGACGCTCATGGCCCGTGGGGCGTTCCCCGACAGCCACGAGCTCAACCTCGGCATGCCGGGCATGCACGGCAACTACAGCGCCGTCACCGCCATGCAGAAGAGCGATCTCCTGATCTCGCTCGGGGCGCGCTTCGACGACCGCGTGACCGGCAAGCTCGACGGCTTCGCCCCCGACGCGAAGATCATCCATGTCGACATCGACCCGGCCGAGCTCGGCAAGGTCCGCCGGGCCAACGTCGGCATCCAGGGCGACTGTCGCCTCGTCATCGAAGGGCTGAACCACGCCATCCGTGAGCTCGGAGGCACCGCGGTGCAGGCCGACCGGAGTGCGTGGCGCTCCACCGTGTCGGGCTGGCAGGAGAAGTTCCCGCTGACCTACGAACAGTCGGCGCCGGGCGACAAGCTCAAGCCCCAGTTCGTGATCGAGCAGCTCCGCGATGGCAACCCGAGCGACACGATCGTCGCCTCGGGTGTCGGCCAGCACCAGATGTACACCAGCCAGTGGTGGGAGTTCGACCATCCCTACACGTGGATCAACTCCGGTGGTCTCGGCACGATGGGCTTCTCCATCCCCGCCGCCATCGGGGCCAAGGCCGGGATGCCCGACCGGCGGGTCTGGGCGGTCGACGGCGACGGGTGCTTCCAGATGACGGCCCAGGAGCTCGTCACCGCGTCGGTCGAGAACATCCCGATCAAGGTCGCCCTGCTCAACAACTCCTACCTCGGCATGGTTCGCCAGTGGCAGGAGATGTTCTACGAGGAGCGCTACAGCGAGGTCTATCTCCAGGAGCGCGTGCCCGACTACATCAAGTGGGCCGAGGCGATGGGGTGTGCGGCCATTCGCGTCGAGTCGCCCGAAGAGGTCGGTCCGGCCATCGAGAAGGCCAACGAGATCGACGACCGTCCGGTCGTGGTCGAGTTCGTCACTGACGCCCGCGAAAACGTGTTCCCGATGGTTCCCTCGGGCGCGACCAACTCCGAGGTCGTCGTCGATCCGACCCAGCAGCATCTCCTGGAGGACGAGTCGTGAGTGCGGATCGTTTCCACACCATCGTCACGACCGTCGAGAACAAGCCGGGCGTGCTCGCCCGGGTCGCCGGCCTCTTCAGCCGGCGCGGGTTCAACATCGAGTCGCTGGCCGTCGCGCCGACCGACGACGATCGGTTCAGCCGCATCACCTTCACGGTCGATGTCGAGTCGGCACCGCTCGAGCAGGTCGTCAAGCAACTCAACAAGCTCATCAATGTCGTCGACATCCGCGAGCTCCCGCCGGAAGACTCCGTCTCGCGTGAGTTGATGCTCGTGACCGTGTCGGCCGACGCCGGTCACCGCAAGGAACTCATGGAGATCATCGAGGACTGGCGGGCGTTCGTGCTCGCCGACAACAGCGACCAGATCATGCTCTCGTTCTCGGCCCGCACCGCCCGCCTCGACGAGTTCGAGGAGTGCCTCCGACCGTTCGGCATCGCCGAGCTCCAGCGAACGGGCCGGGTGGCCCTGCCATCCCTCGACTGACCGTATTCATCCACCCATCTCTCACCCAGACAGAAAAGAAGGTTCCGCCGTGGCGAACATCTACTACGAGAAGGACGTCGACCGTTCCGCGATTGCCGACCGAAAGGTCGCCGTTCTCGGCTATGGCTCGCAGGGGCACGCCCACGCCCTCAACCTCAAGGAGTCGGGGATCGACGTGCGCGTCGGCCTCCGTGAGGGCTCCGGTTCGGTCGCCAAGGCCGAGGCCGCCGGTCTACGCGTGCTGTCGATCGCCGACGCCACCGCCGAGGCCGACGTCGTGATGATGCTGATGCCCGACACCGAGATGGCCGAGATCTACGAAACGCACGTGGCTCCCAACCTCGATGCCGGGGATGCCCTGTTCTTCGCTCACGGTTTCAACATCCGATTCGACCTGATCACGCCGGCCGACGATCTCGACGTGTGCATGGTGGCCCCCAAGGGTCCGGGACATCTCGTGCGTCGCACCTACACCGAGGGCGGCGGCGTGCCGGCCCTCATCGCCGTCGAGCAGGACGCGACCGGCGGGGCCAAGGCCCTGGCCCTCGCCTACGCCGACGCGATCGGTGGTGCCCGCGCCGGTGTCATCGAGACCACCTTCACCGAGGAGACCGAGACCGATCTCTTCGGGGAGCAGGCCGTGCTGTGCGGTGGAACAACTCGCCTCGTGCAGACAGGCTTCGAGACGCTGATCGAGGCCGGCTACCAGCCCGAGGTCGCCTACTTCGAGTGTCTCCACGAACTCAAGCTCATCGTCGACCTCATGTACGAGGAGGGCATCGCCGGCATGCGCTACAGCGTGTCCGACACCGCCGAATGGGGCGATCTCACTTCCGGACCGCGTGTCGTCAACGACGCCACCAAGGCCGAGATGAAGCAGATCCTCACCGAGATCCAGGACGGCACGTTCGCCGCCAACTGGGTCGCCGAGTCGCGCGCCGGTCGCGAGAAGTTCCACGCCCTCGAGCAGGCGGGTCACGATCACCCGATCGAGAAGGTCGGCAAGGAACTGCGGGCGATGATGCCGTGGATCTCCGCCGGCAAGCAGAGCGTCGCCGAGACCTCCGGCGGCCAGGGCATGTAGCTCGCCCGATCCGGGTGCAGATCGAGGCGATTTGACCCGCATTCTTCGGGTGCACTCGCCTTGATCTCGTTTTGGGGTGGGGGTCAGGGGAAGACGGCGCGGAGTATCACGAACGCCAGGATCGCAGCCGTGACCACGACGGGGCCGATGACGGCGGTCCCGACGGCCCACGTCGCGCCGCGAATCCATGCGGGCCGGTCGGCGAAACGGCGATGGTGGAAGGCCGCGTCGAGAGCGGCTGCCTCTGCGTCGAGCGGGAGGTCGTCGGTGAGCACGCTTCTGGCATGGTCGGCGATCTCGTCGCGCACGACCAGCCGGAACCCCGGCGCCGTCACATGGTGCGGGGCCACGGCGTGGGCCGGGTCACCGATGACCACCGACTCGAGGCCCGCCTCGGCCAGGCGGGCATGGCCGACATCGGCATCGAATCGGGTGCCGTACTCGGCGACGACGGATCTCCCCGGAAGCGGATGCATCCAGGGGATTCTTCCACCCTTCGACCCCGAAGTGACGGGCGGGCCTTGGCTAGGGTGAGCCCGCATGGAGGTGACGACATGGAACTCGTAGTCGATGGCATCAGTGAGGGCGAACCCATCCCGGTTCGTCACGCGTTCTGCGCAGGTGAGGAGATGGGCGACAACGTCAGCCCGACGGTGCGTTGGAGTGGCGCGCCCGAGGGCACCAGGTCGATCGCCATCACGTGCACCGACCCCGACGTCCCCAGCGACCCCACCGACGTCAATCAGGAGGGTCGCGTCGTCCCGGCGACGCTGCCGCGCATCACCTTCGCCCACTGGCTCCTCGTCGACCTCCCCGCCGACCTCGCCTCGCTCGGCGAGGGCGCTGAGGGCAGCGGCATCGTGGCCAAGGGCAAGCCGGTGACCGGCGGCGCGGCCGGCGGCGTGCGGGGGGCCAACGACTTCACCTCGTGGTTCGAGGGCGACGACGAGATGGGTGGCACCTACGGCGGCTACGACGGCCCGTGCCCGCCCTGGAACGACTCGATCATGCACCACTACACCTTCACGGTGCATGCGCTCGACGTCCCCACACTCGGTCTGGAGCCGGGATTCCGCTGGGCCGATTTCGAGGCGGCCAGCGCGGGTCACGTGCTCGACTCGGCCAGCGCCACGGGCCTCTACTCACTCAACCCCGACGTGGCCTGAGCGGTGCCGAACGCCATAGAGGTCAGCGACCTCGTCAAGTCCTACGGTGCGAACCGTGCGGTCGACGGGGTGAGTTTCGCGGTCGAGGAGGGCGAGGTCGTCGCGATCCTCGGACCGAACGGGGCCGGCAAGTCCACGACCGTCGAGATCCTCGAGGGTCACCGGTCGCGGACCAGTGGCGACGTGCGGGTCCTCGGGGTCGACCCCGGAACAGCCGGCCCGGGTTTTCGTGATCGGTTGGGCATCGTGCTCCAGTCGGCGGGGGTCGACAAGGAGCTCACGGTCCGGGAGGTGCTCCACTTCTACCGGGTCGCCTACTCACGGCCCCGCGAGGTCGACGAGCTGATCGCGATGGTCGAGCTCGAGGACAAGGCCGACGAGCGGGTGAGCACCCTCTCCGGCGGCCAGCAGCGGCGCGTCGATCTCGCGCTGGGGCTCATCGGCGATCCCGACCTGATCTTCCTCGACGAACCGACCACCGGGTTCGATCCGGCCGCTCGTCGACGCAGCTGGGACCTGGTCCGCAATCTGACCGAGCTCGGCCGCACCGTGGTGTTGACCACCCACTCGCTGGAGGAGGCAGAGCACCTCGCCGACCGGGTCATGGTGCTCGCTGCCGGTCGCATCGTGGCCGACGGTTCGGCGTCGCAGCTCCGCGCCGACTTCGGCAAGGGCACCCGGATCTCGTTCGGCCTGCCGGCCGTCGACGAACCGCTCAGTGGACTCCTCGATCCGCTCCGGGGCACCAGTCGGGGGCGTGACCGGCGGATCGAGATCACCACCGACGCGCCGACCGCCGACCTGGCCCACATCACCGCCTGGGCCACGAGTCGCGGCATCGAGCTCGACGGCCTCGCCGTGAGTTCGACCGAGCTCGAGGACGTGTATCTCGGTCTCGTGGGCGAAGAGGCCTGATGCGCTCGCTTCGTCTCCTGACCCACCAGGTCCGGGCCCAGAACCGCTTCTTCTGGCGGGTACCGGTCGGTGCCTTCTTCACCCTCATGCTGCCCGTCATCATGTTGGTCCTCTTCGTCGCCCTCTTCGGCAACGATCTCGGCGACACCGGAGGGCCCGACGACACATCGGCCGCCCAGTTCTACACGCCGGCGCTCGCCGTGTTCGCGGTCGGTTCGGCGACCTACACCAACATCGCGATCAACGTCTCGACGCGCCGGGAAGAGGGCATCCTGCGCCGGGTGCGGGGCACGCCGCTGCCGCCGTGGATCTACATCGCAGGCGTGATCCTCTCCGCCGTCTGGATCGCCCTCGTGTCGGCCACGGTCATGGTCACGCTCGGGGTCGTCGCCTTCGACGTCAACATCGAGCTCGCCAAGTTCCCGGGAATGCTGCTGTCGTTCGCGGTGGGATCCGCCACCTTCGCCACGTTGGGGGTCGCGCTGTCGAGTGTGGCCCGGTCCTCCTCGTCGGCGTCGGCGGTGGCCAACGCCACGATCCTGCCGATGGCCTTCATCTCGAACATCTTCGTCAACCTCGGACCCGAGCCTCCCAAGTGGTTGCGGGTCACCGCCGACATCCTCCCGCTCAAGCACTTCGGCACGTCGTTCTCCGCGACGATGGAACCCTGGACCGACGCGCCCGCGATCCTCTGGGACCGCCTCGGCGTCATGGCGCTCTGGCTCGTGGTCGGTGCCGTCGTGGCGGTCTGGCGGTTCCGCTGGGATCCGCTCCCGGGCGCAACGGGCCGCACGGCCCGCCGCGGTCGGGCCCCGGCCGTCTGAGGGCGATGAGCCCGATCGTCCCGGGCTGGCGTCGCCTCCGACGAGCTGCGAACCTGCGCCCATGGTCCTGACCAAGTTCGACGATTTCCCGATCCATCAGACGCCCGATCCGATCGCCCACCCGGCGAGCAGCGACAAGGACGTCTACGAGCGATACTGGTTCAACGGTTATTCGAAGGCTGGCGACATGTATCTCGGCATCGGAACCGCCCTCTACCCCCACCTGGGAATCCAGGACTGCGGCATCTCGATCGTGTACGAGGGCCACCAATACGCCTTCCACGCCTCGGCCCGGGCGACCCCGGAGCCGAGCGAGTTGCGGGTCGGCCCGTTCAACGTCGACATCGTCGAGCCGATGCGTTCGCTGCGGGTGACCCTCGAGCCGAACGAGACCGATTTCGCGTGCGACCTCCTCTGGGAGGGCCGCACCGGCAATGTCGAGGAACCCCGTCACCACTTCGGCGGCGGTGGCATCCGAAAGACCATGGACACCACCCGCTTCGCGCAGCTCGGTCATTGGAGCGGATGGATCGAGTTCGGGGGCAAGCGGCTCGATCTCGACCGCAACGAGACCTGGGGCACGAAGGACCGCTCGTGGGGTATCCGCCCGCTGATCGGCGGCGACACCCGTGGCGCCCCCAACCCGCCCCGTCCGGGCGGCGGCCTCTTCTTCCTGTGGGCGCCGCTCAACTTCGACGACCTGTGTCTGCACTACCAACTGTTCGAGGACTGGAAGGGTCGGCCCCTGTTCAACGTGGGGGCCAAGCTGCCGGTCTACGACTCGATCGACGAGATCCCCGGGGTCGAGGACGAGGCGGCCGAACACATGCGCGCCCTCGAGCACCAGCTCACCTTCAAGGAGGGCTCGCGCATGGCCAAGGAGGCCACGATCGCGATGACCTCGATCGACACCGGCGAACGCCACGAGGTCAGGCTCGAGCCCATCTTCACCTATCGGATGAAGGGCATCGGCTACATGCATCCGAAGTGGGTGCACGGGCAGTGGCACGACGAACTCGCCATGGAGAGCGAGTCGTGGGCGCTGGCCGATGTCGACGAGACCGCCTTCGAGAACCAGCACGTGCAACACCTGGTGCGGGCCTACTACGGCGACCGTGTCGGCATCGGGGTGCTCGAGCAGATCGTGATGGGCCCCTACAAGCCGTACCGCATGGAGGGCGCCTTCGACGCCCCGAGCTACGACTAGCTGTTGTGCCCTGGGACGTTGTCGACCTCGAGCGAGGCCGCTAGTTGACCGGATAGGACGGCGGTGCGGTGGTCGGCGGGGTGGTCGTGACCGGATACGTGGGTCCGGCCCGGAGGAAGTCGCGGATCGGCACGGATCCCTCGATCTGGGTGCCGCTCACCGCGTCGAGGTCCTGCACCGGCGGGATCGAGGCGACCTCGGTCACATAGGCGAAGACGCCCACCTCGGTGGGGCCGTCGAGGATCCCGATCGGGGTCTGGGATCCATCGGTGTGCTCGATGGTGAGGCTGATGACCTCCGGAGCGACGCGGCCCCAGAGGAATCCGATGGTGCGTTCGCCGTCGACCCCACCCACGTCGACGCTCAGCCCGGAGTCGAGCTGGTCGAGGCCACCGGCGGGCTCGAGGCAGTCGGACACGCCGGCTCCGGCGCCGGCGGCGACCACAGGGTCGGGGTGGGCCAGAGTCGCCTCGAAGCAGAGGCTCATCGCCGTGGCGGTGAGCGACCATTCGGCGGTGAGACCCGCGTCGGTCGTCAGCGAACCCTCGGCGAGCACCCCAGTGGTCCCGGTTCCCGAAGTGACCGCCTCGGTGGTCGTCGTGGTCTCGTCGGGCGTGGTCGAGGTCGGTGCGGTGGTGGTCGAACCGGGCTCGTCGTCGTCTTCGCCGGCCGCGTCGTCGGCGACGGTCGTGCTCGTGGTGGTGGTCGACGTGTCGTCGACGTCGCTCGAGTCGTCACCGTCGGATCCACAGGAGACGGCGAGAAGGCCGACCGTGATCGCAGGGATGAGAATGCGGAACAGGGGTCGAATCACGGGTACACGATACGCAACCCGCACGGGCTTTCCCGGGCACGGCCGCGCACGGCCCGCCGGCACCGCCGAACGCGTCAGCCGTCGCCGCGGGTGATCCCTACGACCGACTCGAGCAGCATGGAGTAGGGCACGAGCACATGGCGCCCATCGGCCGTCTCGATCTCGACCTTCACGCTGTGGAGCTCGATCACCGTGCCGGTCGCGACATCGGTGTCGACGGAATCGCCCACGTGCAGGATGCGGCGCATGGCGCGGCTGGCCGCCACCTCGGAGGCGACCGGCCCCGAGCCCGAGTAGGCGACGAGCGCCACGGTGAGCGCGATGCCGAAGAACAGTGCGGCGGCCGCGATCGTCAGGATCTGGGTGTCGATGCCGAGCTGGTTCGCGGCGATCAACGCACCCATGAAGAGGATGGCGCCGCGGACCGTGGGCGGCACTCGACGGCGCACCGCGGCGGACACGTGGCCCAACGAGCGTTCGAGCGCCGCGACGACGAAGGTGGCCGCGATGTTGGCCACGATCAGCACGATCGCCGCCGACAGGGCACGGGGCACGTAGTCGATGAAGTCGTTGGGCAGATCGTCGACCGCCGTGTCGTCGACGAAGCCGAGTGCGGTGATCAGCCCGACGATGACCGCAGCGGCGAAGAACACGCTGGCGATCGCCCTTGCTGCCTCCCGCACGGCCTCGGGTTGACGCTCACGGGAGAGGAGCCCGCGCACGACGCGGGCGAGCACGCTGCCGACGATGAAGCCGGCGGCGACCGCGATCGCCGCGCCGATCCAGTTCGGGTCGTTCATGTGTCGTCCTCCATCATCAGCGAGCGCACGGTAGCCAACGGAACGCCCATCAGCTCCAGAAGCAGTTGGAGATCCTCGCGGGACCGCATGCTCTCCGTCATCTTGACGCCCAGCCGTTGCACCAGATCGTCCGGTGCCTGCATCGAACGGGCGAGCACCTGGCTCAGTTGCGGTATCGGGGTCGCGAGCTCCTCGAGCCGGTTCGCGCACCGGGCACACTCGGCCACGTGTTCGTCGACGTTCCGCGGTTCGCCGTCGTCGAGCCACCGCCGGAGCTTGCGGTTCGAGGGGTGGATCCACCTCATGGCTTCCACCCCTCCAGTGCCGTGGCCAGGAGTCGCCGCGCTCGGAGCAGACGCGTCTTGACCGTCGGCAACGGCACGTCGAGCACCTGGGAGATCTCCTCGTAGGACATCCCCTCGACCTCGCGGAGCACCACGACGCTGCGGCTGAGATCGTCGAGCTGGCGAAGGGCGTCCTCGAAGGCATCGATCGAGACGCGATCCTCGACCCGGGCTTCGACCGAGAGGTGCGCGGGGGCCGGAGCTTCGGGCAGGTCGAGCGGGTCCAGTTGGATGTCGCGGCGCTTGCGGAGAGCCGAGATCGCGGTGTTGTGGGTGATGCGCAGCAGCCAGTTCTTCAACGGCGCGTCGCTGCGAAACGTCGGAAGGGCCTGCCACGCCTTGAGCAGGGCGTCCTGGGCGACGTCCTCGGCCTGCTCGTGGCTGCGGGTGACCGAGAGGGCGACCCGGTACACCGCATCGGCGTGGCGTCGGGTGAGCTCGGCCAGCGCGTCCGCGGGATCCATCGCGAGGATGTCGGCGTCGGGTCGGTCGGCGGTGCGCGGTGGGGTCGGGGACCCCGACCCTGCGGGGGGCGACGGTGGCGCGG
>JBDQKM010000136.1:0-9398 GCA_040263275.1 Acidimicrobiales bacterium | reverse complement strand
GGTGCCGATCCGCCAACCGTCGGGGCCGAATCGGTCGCCGGCCCGAGTGACCACCGTGCGGGCCGGGTCGGCGATCGCCGCGTCGGCTGCCGCACGCCAGTCGCCGTCGACCACGTCGATGTGGCCGAGCAGCGCATCGAGGCCGACCGGCGCGACATCGTGACCGAATTCGACGCGTTGCAGAGCCGATTCGACGAGCTGACCGTCCGGGTCGATCGCGAGACCGCTCGCATCGAGGAGCTCGAGACGGCCCTGCCCCTGCTCGAAGCCGTCGAGACCGAGTCGCTCGAGAAGGGCCGCCGGCTCGCCGAAGCCCGCTCCGACATCGAGGCTCGCGCCGCGACCGTGGGGTCGTTGCGCACCGACATCGAGGTTCGTGCCGCCGGGCTCGAGCAGCGGCAGGAGTTCCTGACCACCCGACTCGGCGAGATCGACACCCGGCTCGAGCGCGATGCGGCCGAGCGGGCCGCCGCGGGAGCCCAGCGTGAGGCGCTCGATCGCAAGGCGGCTGTGCTCGAATCGCTGGCCGCCGCGGTGGCCACCCGGACGACGGTCGTCGACGGCCGTCTCGATGGCGTGCGCGAACGCCGTCGCCGGCAGTCCGAGGCCGCACAGCAGGTCACCCGAGAGCTCGACGGCCTGCGTCGGGCCAAGAGCGAGGCCGAGAAGCAACTCGAGAACCTGCGGGTGCAGTCGGCTCGGGCAGAGGTCGAAGAGGCCGAGCTGCGCACGCGGCTCCAGGGCGCGGTCGAGCGGCTGCGAGCCGAGCACGATCTCGCGCCCGACGTCGCCGTGTCGGCCGAGTGCCCGCCGCTCGACGAGGGGGTCGAGCCCGCCTCCCGACTCGCCCAGCTCGAGTCGGAGCTCGAGATCATGGGTCCGGTCAACCCGCTCGCCCTCGAGGAATACCAGTCGTTGCAGGAGCGCCACACGTTCCTCCAGGGTCAGCTCGACGACATCCGCGGCACCCGCCGCGAACTGTCGAAGGTCATCGCCTCCATCGACGAGGAGATCGTCACGGTGTTCGCCTCGGCGTTCGCCGATGTCGCCGTCAACTTCCAGCAGTTGTTCGAGACGCTGTTCCCGGGCGGGCAGGGCTCACTTGCCCTCACCACCCCGGAGGACCTGCTCAACACCGGCATCGAGATCAGTGCCCGGCCTTCGGGCAAAAACGTCCGCAAGCTGTCGCTGCTCAGCGGCGGGGAGCGCACGCTCACGGCGCTGGCGTTCCTGTTCGCCGTGTTCCGTAGCCGCCCGTCGCCGTTCTATGTCATGGACGAGGTCGAGGCTGCACTCGACGACGTCAACCTGCACCGGTTCCTCTCGCTGGTCGAAGAATTCCGGGCCGACGCCCAGCTGCTGCTGGTGAGCCATCAGAAACGCACCATGGAGGCGGCCGACTGCCTCTACGGCGTGTCGATGAAGCCGGGTGGATCGAGCCGAGTCGTGAGCGAGAAGGTAGCGAGCGCCACCGCTGACGTAGCCTGATCCGATGCACTTCGGAGCGACGATCTTCCCGACGGCCGACGCGATGCCGATGGCCGAGCTCGGCCCGGCCCTGGAGGACCGGGGCTTCGAGTCGTTGTGGGTCGCCGAACACACGCACATCCCGGCGAGCCGCAAGAGCCCCAGGCCGGGCGGCGCCGAACTCCCGCAGATGTACTACGAGACGATGGACCCGTTCGTCGCGCTCACCGCGGCTGCGGCGGCCACGACGACGCTGAAGGTCGCCACCGGGATCACGCTCGTTCCTCAGCACCACCCGATCACGCTGGCCAAGCAGGTGGCGTCGATCGATCAGGTTTCCGGCGGCCGTTTCATCCTCGGCGTCGGTGGCGGCTGGAACGCCGAAGAGATGGAGAACCACGGCGGCGACTTCCCGACGCGCTGGAAGCTGATGCGCGAGAGCATCGAGGCGATGAAGGCGATCTGGGCCGACGACCCCGCCGAGTACCACGGCGACATGGTCGATTTCGACCCGATCTGGTCGAAGCCCAAGCCCGTCCAGACACCGCATCCGCCGATCCATGTCGGCGGCGCGTCTCCCTGGGGACCGCGTCGGGCTGCCCGCTACGGCGACGGCTGGATGCCGATCAACGGCCGCGGCTCGATGCTCGACGAGCTCGACGTGCTGGCCGAGGAGTGCGCGAAGAACGACCGCGACGTCAGTGAGATCGAGCTGTCGCTCTACGCCGCGCCGCCCGACGCCGACGAGGTGAAGCGTCACGAGGACGCCGGAGTCGCTCGGTTCGTCTTCGGTCTCCCGCCGATGGGGGCCGACGCGCTGATCCCGCTGCTCGACAGCTACGCCGAGGTCATTGCCGCCTCGGCATGACCGCCGGTCGCTAGAAGGGCGACGGGGTCGGGTTGTCGATCTCGAGCAGGGTCGCCAGCGACTGGGTGACCATGTTGGCGACCGACATGTTGATCTCAGCGGGGACCAGCCCGTTGGCGACCATCCGGTCGGCGAGGCCGATGAAGATCGCGTCGAAGCGCATCACGGCGAAGATCTCCCAGTAGTGCGGGTCGCGGACCTCGCGGCCCGATGCCTGCTCGTAGATGTCGATCATCTCTTCGCGGGTGGGGAAGCCCTCCATGCGAGCCGCGCCGGCCTCGTCGAACGACATGCGGTCGAACATCAGCCACCAGCCGACGTCGGCCTCGGTGGGGGAGAGCGCACAGGCCTCCCAGTCGACGACGGCGGCCGGCTCGTAGTCCTGCCAGATGATGTTGCCCAGGCGGGAGTCGCCCCACGAGAGCCCGATGCGATCGTCGCCCGGGTCGTTGGCGTAGAGCCACTCGAACGCGGCATCGAGCACTGGATGCTCACGGCCGTCGAGTTCGGCGAGAGTGGAGGCCCGGTAGAGGTCGAGCTGGACCGTGGTGGACGGTTCGCCGGTGCCGCTCGTGTCGAGCCAGTCGAGATCGGCCGACCGCCAGTCGATGTTGTGGATCTGGCCCATCGCCTCGAGGCCCGTCGTCACCATGCGGCGGCGTTCCTCCGGCGTGGCTTCGTCGACGAGGAACCCCTCCTCGGAGTAGCGGGGCGTGTCGGAGGGGATGACACCCTCGGTGAAGCCCATCACGAAGAACGGCTGCCCGATGTAGGACGGGTCCGCCTCGTAGCCGAGCAGATCGGCGACCGGAGCGTCGCAGTGGGCTCCGACCGTCTGCATCGCCCGGTGCTGGACCTCAACCGACACGGAGCATCGCTCGGTCTGGGCGGGGAAGAGCGCGCCGGAGGTCGGCTCGATCCGGGCGACATAGCGCTCCGCTCGATCGGCCCCGTCCTCGGTCCACGACAGGTCGAGGAACACGGTCTCGTTCGAGAACCCGGTCGACACCGGGATGTCGATGTCGGTCACGGTCACGTCGCCCCGTTCGGGGTAGCGGCTGGCGAACCACCGCTCGAACGCGGGTCCGTAGTGGCTGCGGTCGGTGTGGAACTTCGGCGCGCTGCTGACGTCGTCGGTCTGCTCTGAGGAATCGCTCACCGGGGCAACATAGAACAGCGGAAAGGGGCGTTCGTAATCAGTCGTTCGGCGTGACGAGTGTCTGACACCGGTGTGACGGGGTCAGGTGGTGAGGGTGGCGTTGGCGACCTCGACGGCGAAGGTCTCGCACCAGACGAGCACCGTCCAGGTACCGGTCGTCAGGTCGACGCCCTCGGGCACGGTGTAGTTCTGGTTGCCGCGTTCGGCGGTCAGCGGCGCGACATGGTGGCCGCCGCCGAGACCCCGCTGGTCGGCGCCCGGCACAAGGTAGACCTCGAGGTCCGGTCCGGAGCCGATGTCGACTTCTTCGAACCGCAGGAGGATCGACTGGTCCGCCAGCCGGTAGACGGCGGCGTCGCCGTTGCCGCGATGGCCGGTGAGCCCCTGGAAGCCCGACCGGGCGAGCTCGACCGGTTCCGGCGGCACGGTCGTCGTGGTCGTCGTGGTGGCGGTGCTTGTCGTCGTGGTGCTCGTGGTGCTGGTGCTCGTGGTCGTCGCGGTGTCGGCACCGCTGGTGGTGGGGGCCGTGGCCGGCGGCGCGGTCGTGGTCACGACGCTGACCGGGGGAACGCCTCGTCGACCTCGGTCGCGGGGCGGAGGTAGGGCCACAGCACGAGCCGCAGGGCCACCGCGACGGGCACCAGGGCCACCACCCCGGCCACCCGCGGTTCGGGCACGAAGCGGCGGGCGGCGAGCACCCAGACGGCGAGACCGCCGACGAGCAGCGCGGCGCGGGCGAACGTGCCGAAATCGCTGAACGTGCCGGTGTAGATCTCCGGGGCCGCGGCGGCGATCAGGGCGGCGATGGCCACCGGGGCCAGGAGGGGGAGGAGTCGACGTCGGTCCATGCTGGGGTCAACGATGCCCGACCCCAGACGGTTCCCGACGGATCAGGGATGGCTAGGGTCGGATCTGTGAGCGACGCCAAGTGGACCGAAGCCGACATCCCCGACCAGAGCGGGCGGACAGCGTTCGTGACCGGTGCCAACGCCGGGCTCGGTTACGAGACGGCGCGGGCGCTCGCCGAGCGCGGCGCTCATGTCGTCATGGCATGCCGGAATGCGCAGAAGGCCGACGACGCTGCGGCCCGGATCACCGCCCTCGCTCCCTCCGGTTCGGTCGAGGTCCTCCTGACCGACATGGCCGATCTCGACTCGGTCGCGGGTTCGGCGGCCCAATTCCTGGCCGAGCACGAGCGCCTCGATCTGCTGATCAACAACGCCGGCATCATGGCGACCCCCCATGCCACCACCCCGCAGGGCTTCGAGGCGCAGTTCGGGGTCAACCATCTCGGTCATTTCGCGCTCACGGCCGCCCTGTTGCCGGCGCTCGCGGTCGCCGGCGAGGGGAGCCGGGTCGTCAACGTCAGCAGCAACGGCCACAAGATGGGGAAGATGCGGTTCGACGACCTCCAGGCCACCTCCCGCTACCGGCCCTGGACCGCCTACTTCCAGAGCAAGCTCGCCAACCTGCTCTTCACCAGCGAACTGCAGCGGCGACTCACGGCGGCGGGCAGCCCGACCATCGCCGTAGCCGCGCACCCCGGGGGCTCGCGCACGGAGCTGGCCGACAAGAGCACCAGCCGCCACCCGTTGAACCTGCTGATGCAGGTGACCCGCCCGATCGCCGAGCCGCTCTTCTCGCAGTCGGCCGCGATGGGGGCCCTTCCACAGCTCCACGCCGCCACCGCGCCGGGGGTCGAGGGCAATGACTACTACGGGCCGGATGGGCTCGGGGAGATGAAGGGCCACCCCACCAAGGTCGACCGCACCGCTCGGGCCAAGTCGGTCGAAGACGCCGCCCGGCTGTGGGAGGTCTCGGTCGAACTCACCGGGGCCGACTACTCGACGTTGACCCCAGGCTCGGAGAAGTAGGCCGCAGGGGTTCGCACGGGCCCGTGGCTTGGGGCATGATGGGCGCCGAACCGATGCCCCTGGCACGAAAGGTGACGCCATGAAGATCGTGGTCGACTTCGACCTCTGCGAGAGCAACGCCATCTGCATGCAGATCGCGCCCGATCTCTTCGAGGTCCGCGATGACGACTTCCTCTACGTGCTCAACGAGGAGCCGGGCGAGGATCGCCGCGAGGCCCTCGAGGAGTGCGTGCAGCGCTGCCCGAAGCAGGCCATCTCCATCGCGGAGTGAGCCGCCGCTCCATCACGATCGTCGGCGCGTCGCTCGCCGGCCTGCGTGCTGCGGAGTCGCTTCGCCGTCAGGAGTTCGACGGCCCGATCACCCTGATCGGCGATGAGCCGCACGCGCCCTACGACCGGCCCCCGCTGTCGAAGCAGTTCCTGGCCGGCGAGTGGGACCGCGATCGGCTGGCGCTGACCAAGCCCGAGAAGCTGTCCGAGTTCGATCTCGAGTTCCGCCTCGGCACCCGCGCCACGGGTTTCGATCTGTCGACGCGGCGTCTCTCGCTGTCCGACGGCGACGACCTCGAGGTCGACGGACTGCTCATTGCCACCGGCGCCCGCTGCCGCACCCTGCCCGGCACCGACGGCATCGAGGGCGTGTTCGTGCTGCGGAGCCTCGACGATGCCGAGGCGATGCGCGCCGCGTTCGACGCTGCCCCGTCGCGTGTCGTCGTGGTCGGCGCCGGGTTCATCGGCGCGGAGGTCGCCGCGACCGCCCGACAGCGTGGCCTCGAGGTGACGCTCATCGAGGCGTTGCCCCAACCGCTCGGCCGTGTCCTGGGCGACGAGATGGGGGCCGTGTGTGCCGACGTGCACCGCGACCACGGGATCGACCTGCGGGTCGGGGTCGGCGTCGACGCGGTCGAAGCGGGGAGTGACGGTCGCGTCGAACGGGTCCGGCTCTCCGACGGCAGCGTCGTCGAGGCCGAGATGGTGGTCGTCGGGATCGGTGTGATCCCCAACACCGAATGGCTGGAGGGCTCCGGCCTCGAGATCGACAACGGCGTGGTCTGCGATGCCACCTGCCTGGCCGCGCCGGGCGTGACCGCAGCGGGTGACGTGGCCCGCTGGCCGAACCAGCGCTTCGACGAGATCATGCGGGTCGAGCACTGGGACAATGCCGTCGAACAGGGCGGGCATGCGGCGATGCGTCTGCTCCAGGACGACGACGAGGCCCGGCCGTTCACGCCGGTGCCGTGGTTCTGGAGCGATCAGTACGACCGCAAGATCCAACTCGCGGGCCGGATCCGACCGGATGACGAGATGCAGATCGTCACCGGAAGCGTCGACGAGCGTCGATTCGCGGCGCTCTACGGCCGGGCCGGGCGCCTGGTCGGTGTGCTCGGCTTCAACCGTCCACGCCACGTCATGCAGTACAAGACCCTGATCCAAGAGGGTTCCTCGTACGCCGACGCGCTCGCCGCCGAGATCTGACACCTCGGTGCGAACGAGTCCCCGGTGACCACGACGGCGGTGATCCTCCTGGTGGCCGCCGGCGTTGCGGCCACCATCGACTGGTGGTCGGTCGCAACCGACCGCCTCGGTGTCGAGTTCCTGGCCAAGCCCGCGGTCATCATCTGTCTCATCGGTGTGGCCTTGGCCATCGAGATCGATCCGGGCGGGGCCAGCAATGTCGAGCGCGGCATCCTTCTGGCGGCGCTGGGTGCGTCGCTGGTGGGCGACGTGGTGCTGATGACCCCCGACGCGAGGTTCGAAGCCGGGCTGGGTGCCTTCCTCGTCGCGCATCTCTTCTACATCGCCGCGCTCGCGCCCGACTTCGAGGTCGGCGTGGGGTTGATCGCCGCGATTCTCATCGTTGCCCTCGGCTTCGGCGTGGTCCCCCAGTTGCTCGGGGCCGTGCGCGCCCACGGTGCGGCCATCACTGCGGCGGTGGCCGCATACGTCGTCGTCGTGAGTGTGATGGGAATCGTGGCCGCAGGCACGGGCTTGGTGGTGACCGCCATCGGTGGCGCCCTTTTCGTCGTCTCGGATGCGCTGCTCGGCTGGGGACGGTTCGTCGGCCCGGCCCCCGGCGGCCGGGTGCTGGTCCATGTCACCTACCACCTCGGGCAAGCCGGTCTGGTGCTGTGGCTCGCCGCCTGATCGCGGTCGTCGCCGTCGCGCTGACCGTCGGTTCGTGTGCCGAGCCGGCGCCCCCGACGCTCGCGGCGGGATCGCTCGAGGCCGCGCTGCCCGAATCGATCTGGGCGGATGCCCCGTCGTTGGTGACCGATGTCGCGTGTCCGGATGTCGACCCGGCCCTCATCGCCCAGCTCACGACCTGCACGGCCACGCTCGACCAGGAGGCGGTCACCGTCGACGTGGTGATCGACGAACTCGGCGCGGCCACCGCGACGATCCGCGAACCGCTGTTCGTCGTCGCCGATGCGGCCGACGCCCTGGTCGAACGGCTCCGGGCCGACCTCGGCATCGACGCAATCGAGGCGGGGTGCGCCGACACCGTCGTGATCGCCGCCGCCGACCGGGTGCTCGCCTGCGAGGCCTCCGACGGGAATCGCAGCATCGAGTTCGAACTCGTCCTCGGAGTCTCGAGCGGCAGCGGGTCCTGGACGCTGCGTGTCGTCGACTGAGCCGAGCGATACCCTTTCAATGTCCGATCGGTCGATCGGTGGCGACGGCCTGCGCACCGCGGGGCTCGTGGCCGGGTACGAAACCCTGAAAGACAGAGAACCAAGAACTATGGCCGTCAACCTGCCCCCCAAGAACGAGACCATCGCCAGCATGGCGAAGGCCTTCGATCTCGCCGAGAACGACACCGGATCTCCCGAGATCCAGATCGGTCTGCTCTCGGCTCGCATCGATCACCTCACCGAACACGTGAAGGTCCACAAGAAGGACCACCACAGTCGGCGAGGGCTCCAGATGCTGGTGGGCAAGCGTCGTCGCCTCCTCGACTATGTCAAGGACAACGACATCGAACGGTACCGAGCAGTGATCGCCCATCTCGGGCTGCGTCGCTGACAAGATGTGGGAGCGGTCCTTCGGGGCCGCTCCTTTCGGTTTACCGGGACCTGCCCGGTGAACCCGACGAAACCCAGTAGCAGGAACGTCCTGCGAACAAACCGAACACACGGCAGTTGGTGTTAGTCGCAAGTTTCGAGGTCACCTCGAGATTTGCGACTGGGAACTGGCAGTCGTGTGCTCGAATTCCAAGGAAATACACACATGACTGAAACCCAATCCGTCACCGGCGCGTTCACGCGCGGTGAAGGCAAAGACGCCACCTTCGAGATCGGCAAGTTCGCCCCTCTCGCCGGTGGCTCCGTCACTGCGAGCATCGGCGACACCGTCGTGCTCGTCACCGCAACCGGTGCGAAGTCCGCCCGCGAGGGCGCCGACTTCTTCCCCCTGACCGTCGACATCGAAGAGCGGATGTATGCCGCGGGCAAGATCCCCGGCTCGTTCTTCCGTCGTGAGGCCCGTGCCGGCGAGCAGGCGATCCTCACCTGCCGCCTGATCGATCGCCCGCTGCGTCCGGCGTTCCCCGACGGCTACCGCAACGAGGTCCACGTCGTGGGCACCGTGCTGGGCGCCGATCAGGAGAACCCCTACGACGTGCTGGCCCTCAACGCCGCGTCGCTGGCCCTGAGCTTGTCGCCGATCCCGTTCGACGGCCCGATCGGCGCCGTGCGCATGAGCTGGTCGCCCGACGGTGAGTGGATCCCGTTCCCGACCTACGAAGAGTCCGAGGAATCGGCCTTCGAGATGGTCGTGGCCGGCCGCCTCGCCGACGGCGACGTCGCCGTGATGATGGTCGAGGCCGGCGGCACCGGAAACTCGTGGAACCTCTACGAGGCCGGTACCCCCAAGGTCGACGAAGACGTCCTCGCCGGCGGGCTCGAGGCCTGCAAAACCTGGATCAAGGAGTCGATCGCCCTCCAGCGCCAGCTGGTGGCCAGCGTGATCGCCACCTCCGGTCCGATCGAGCCGCTCCAGTACACCCCGGTGCTCGACTACACCCCTGAGG
>JBDQKM010000135.1:0-9506 GCA_040263275.1 Acidimicrobiales bacterium | reverse complement strand
GAACCCGGCCCCCGTGAGGTCGCCGACGAGACCGATTCCGCCGAAGGTCGCCATGAAGCCGGCGATCGCCGAGAGCGGAATGGCGGTCAGCTCACCGTCGCCGCCGAAATCGAATCCGACACCATCGCTGTCGGCATCGCCGACAAAGACCATCCAGAGAAGTAACGGCGCCCCGATGGCGAGGAAGAAGATGTAGAGCCCGATCATTTCGTTCGGACCCGAAGTTAGTACGGATTCGAGTCTGCCGGACGGCGGCCATGTGGTTTACGCTCCCCGCCATGTCGTTCAACTCCTTCTTCCACGAGGTCGCCGCCGAGGTCCGCAACTGGGGCCGCTGGGGCGACGACGACCGCATCGGCACACTCAACCTGATCACCCCCGAAGCGATTGCCACTGCGGCGGCGACCGTGGAGCACGGACGGGCGGTTTCGCTGGCCATCGACCTGAAGAACGACGGCGTGCAGATCGGGCAGATCCCCACCCGGATCAACCCGGTGCACGTGATGGGCACCATCGACCACCCCGACCTCGGCGACCCCGCGGGTGACGCCATGGTTCCCCACTTCTCCGACGACATGGTGACCATGGGCCTGCAGGCCGCCACCCACTGGGACGGCCTCTCCCACGTCAGCTACGGACACAAGCTCTACAACGGCATCCCTGCCACGAGCATCACGGCCCGCGACGGGTCGACCGAACTGGGTATCGAGCACGTGAAGGCCCTGGTCGGCCGGGGCGTCCTCCTCGACATCCCCGGTTCGAAGGGGCTCGACCGCCTGCCCGACGACCACGAGGTGACCGGGGCCGACCTCGACGCGGCGGCCGAGTGGGCCGGAGTCGAGATCCGGTCCGGCGACATCGTGCTGATCCGCACCGGGCGTCTGCAGTACTACCTCGAGGGCAGCGCCCAGAAGTACACGATGGGCGAAGCCGGCACTGCCGACAGCCCGGGCCCGGGAATCGACGCCGTCCGCTGGTTCCATCGCCACGACATCGCCGCCGCCGCCACCGACACCTACATGTTCGAGGTGTTTCCCCCGCCCGACTGGGACAACGCACTCGCCGTGCACTGTCTCGCCGTCGTCGACATGGGATTCACCCAGGGCCAGAACTGGCATCTCGAGGAGCTGGCCGAGGTCTGCGGGGAGTACGGCCGCCACACATTCCTCCTCCACGCGAGCCCCGAGCCCTTCGTCGGAGCCACCGGCGCACCCGTCGTGCCGGTGGCGCTTTTCTGACCCCGCAGAGGCGTAGGTGATATGACATCTTCGGAAGACGCAGGCATCGGGCCTGTCGGGAGGTAGCCATGGCGCTCGTTGAGCAGCTCGCCGAGATCGAACTCTTCTCGGAACTCACCAAGAAGGAACTCAAGAAGGTCGCGTCCTACATGACGCCGATCACGGTGAAGGCGGGCCGTGACCTCACGGTGCAGGGCCAGCCCGGACGGGAGTTCATGATCGTGGCTGAAGGCGAAGCCACCGTGCGCCGCAACGGCCGCGTGATCGCGCACTTCAAGCCGGGCGACTTCTTCGGGGAGCTCGCCGTGATCGCCGGCGTCCCCCGCACCGCAACGGTGACCGCCGACACCGACATGGTCGTCGAAGCGCTCAACCGCCGCGAGTTCAGCTCGATGTTCGACGAGAGCTCGAAGCTGGCCAAGAAGATCCTCGTCGGCGCCGTCAAGCGGCTGCACGAGCTGGAAGAGGGCGTCGTCCGCTAGGACGCCCCCGCCGCGATGGCCGACATCCGGGGACTCGACACCATCGCGGTGGGCGCATGGCTCGCCGCCAACATCGAGGCCAGCGGGCCCCTCGAGTTCTCGCTGATCGCCGCGGGCGGATCCAACCTCACCTATCGCGTCACCGACGCCGACGGTCGCGTCTTCGCCCTGCGCCGGCCGCCGGAGGGCACCACGCTCGCCACCGCGCACGACGTCGGTCGGGAGTGGCGGATCATGTCGGCCCTGGGCGCGACCGGAGTCGTGCCGGTGCCGACGTGCATCACCCGTTGTGACGACCCGGCGGTCACCGGAGCCGCCTTCTACGTGATGGAGTTCGTGGAGGGCCTGATCGTGCGGAGTGCCGCCGATGTCGCGTCATGGTCCACTGACGATGCGTCGCGGGCCACGGATGCGCTGATCGGCGGGCAGCTCGCCTTTCACACGCTCGATCTCACTGCCGTCGGCCTCGAGGATCTCGGCCGCCACGACGGCTATGTGACCCGACAGCTGAAGCGCTGGAGGACGCAGGTCGAGCGGGCCGATGCGCGGCCGCTCCCCGTCGTCCACGAGATCCACGACGAACTCGCGCGCCGGACGCCGCCCGAGCGAGCGGCCCCAGCGCTCGCCCACGGCGACTATCGCTTCGACAACGTGGTCCTCGGCCACGACCTGTCGCTCGCCGCGGTGCTCGACTGGGAGTTGTGCACGACCGGTGACCCGCTGGCCGACTTCGCCTGGTCGATGCAGTACTGGGCCGAGCCCGACGACGAGTTCACCTGGCTGACCGACGCGCCCACGGCGGGCGCCGTGTTCCCGCGCCGCGCCGACGTGATCGATCGCTACGCCACCGCCACCGGTTTCGACCTGAGCGACTACCCGTTCTACGAGGCGTTCTCCTGGTGGAAGCAGGGCTGCATCGTCGAAGGGGTGTACGCCCGCCGCCTCGCCGGGAGTCAGGGTGGGATGATCCAGGCGGGCCCGGCGTCGGACATCGCTGCCCGCGCCGACACCCTGTTCGCACACGCCCACGCACTCGTGCGCGCGCTCGCCTAGGAGACCGATGCCCCGCCCCGAGATCACCGTCGTCGGCAGCGCCAACCTCGACCTGGTCGTCGACGTCGGCCACGTTCCGCTGGTCGGCGAGACGGTCTTGGGCGGCGACCTCCGCCGCATTCCGGGAGGCAAGGGCGCCAACCAGGCCGTCGCAGCGGCCCGACTCGGACGAGCGGTCGCGATGGTGGGCCGCCTCGGAGACGACGAAGGCGGGAGCATCCTGCGCGACGCGCTCGAGGCGGACGGCGTCGATACGAGCGCACTGACCACGACCACCGACGTGCCCAACGGCGTCGCCATGATCGCCGTCGATGCCGAGGGCGACAACGCGATCGTGGTGAGCCCCGGCGCCAACGGGCGCATGACCGCGGAAGATGTCCGGCGAGCCGGGACGCTGGTGTCCGACGCCGACTGCGTCCTGCTGCAGCTCGAGGTGCCGGTCGAGGCGGTCACCGCGGCGGCCGAGGCAGCCACCGGAACCGTGATCCTCAACCCCGCACCCGCTCCGGAAGCGCCGCTTCCCGATGCGCTGCTCGACCAGATCGACATCCTCGTGCCGAATCAGACCGAGCTCGCCACGTTGGCTGGCCACGACGGCCCGGTCGACGCCGCGACCGCGGTCGAGCTGGCGGGTCTCCTCTCGGCGCCGATCGTCGTCGTGACGCTCGGCAGTGCAGGCGCGCTGGTCGTGACCGAAGGACACACCGAGCTGGTCCCGGCACCGAAGGTGGACCCTGTCGACACCACCGCCGCCGGCGATTCCTTCTGCGGGGCGATGGCAGACGCGCTGGTCCGGGGCAACGACATCGTCGGCGCGGTGCGATGGGCAGTCCGCGTCGGCGCGGCGACCACCCAACGCGCCGGGGCCCAGCCGTCGCTGCCCACACCGGACGAGGTCGAGACCCTGCTGGCCTGACGTTCGCCGATCGCCCCCGGGCACGTACCCTTTCGGAGATGTCCCCCGTCCCGATGCTGATCGATTGCGACCCAGGCCTCGACGACGCCATCGCGCTCCTCACCGCAGCACGCCTGGGCGAGCTCGTGGGGATCACCACCGTCAACGGCAATGTGGGGATCGACCACACCACCCACAATGCGCTCGCCATCGCCGAGGTTGCGGGTCTCGACGTACCCATCCATCGCGGGGCAGCCCGCCCGCTGGTCAACGAACCGATGGACGCCGCCCATGTGCACGGTCCGACCGGTCTGGGCTCGGTCTCCATCCCTGATGTCACCCGTTCGGTCGACTCCGACGACGCGGTCAGCTTCATCCTCGACGCCGCCCGATCCGTGGACGGCCTCCATCTGGTCCCGATCGGCCCGCTGACCAACATCGCCGCCGCGCTCGAAGCCGACCCGACCCTGCCTTCTCGCCTCGCGGGCATCACGATCATGGGTGGCGCCGCCAGCGGCGGCAATGTCACTGCCGCTGCCGAGTTCAACATCTGGGCCGACCCCGAGGCCGCCGACATCGTCTTCCGTCTGGGGGGCCCGATCACCATGGTCGGCCTCGACGTGACCCACCAGGTCCTGTTCGGCACACCCGAACGCGATGCGATGCGAAGCTCCGCCGGTGCCTCGGCCCAGCTCGCCGCCGACCTCCTCGACTACGCCGTCGAACGCGCCGGCGAGATCCGCGGCTGGGCCGGTGTCCCGATCCACGATGCGTGTGCGGTCATCGCGGTCTCCCATCCGGAGCTGTTCGGCGGCTCACACCACCCGGTGGCCGTCGAGCTCCACGGCGGACTCACCCGCGGCATGACGGTTGTCGACACCCGCCCCGACGCCGACGAGTCGACTGATGTCCACGTCTTGCGCGAGGTCGATTCGGCCGCGGTCGTCGACCTCATCGTCGAGGCTGTGACCGGCCTCGACCACGGCTGACGATGTCACCCGATCGCGTCATCTACTCGTTCGTGCTCGGGTGGGTCGTCCTGATCGCCGTGCTGATCGCGCTCGACTGGTTGGGCAACCCGAACCGGGGTGCGTTCCGACCCAAGGGCGACCGACCGCCTCGCGATCGCCAGACCCGCAAAGCCGAGCGCACCCGCCGCCGGCTCGAAGAGGACGCCTCGGTGAGGGCTGCGCTCCGCGACGCCTACGGCGCGTCGAGCCTCCGCCTCACCTGGGACCGCGAGGCGGAGATCCAGGCCCGGCAGCTCGACGACGCGCTCATCGTCGACGAACGTTCAGCCGTCGACGTCGCCTCGCGTGAGGTGGTGGCGCTCGACCACACGCTGGTGGCGGGCGACCCGCTACCGAACCCCGACGAGCTTCCTCCGGATCCCGACTCCGCAGTCGAGCTCGACACCGACGCCGAGGCCATGTCCGAGTCTGAGCCCGAGGCGGAGGCGGAGGCCGTGGCCGAGGACGCGCCCGAACCGGAGCGCTCCCGGGGCTGGAGGGTGGGCGGCCACCCACTCTCGCTGACGGCGCGAGGCACCGAACCGGCGGCCGACACCATCCGCACGCGGGTGTGGAAGAACCACGGTGCGGCCGGGGCCTGGAGCGACGAGAACCGTGCGCTGCTCGCCGCCGGTCGAGCACCTCGGCGGGTCAATCCGATCACCGGCCGGACAGAACGAGCCGTGGTCGACATCGACACCGGCCGCGCCAGCTGGGGCAGCGTGCCCGTCGACCCGTTCGGGGACACGCCGTGAGCGAGCAGCTCTTCGTCGTCGTCGGCACCGCGGCCGAGACCACCATCACCGTCTCGCGGGAGTCGTCAACGAGCGAACGACCGCAAGGCCTGGTGCTCGATGCCGACGAGCCGCTCCGGGTCGGTGACATCGAGGCGAACCGCCTGGTGCTCTGGGCCGACACCGCCCCTGACACCGTCGAGGTCCTCACCGGTGAGAGCGGCGACCTCCGCATCTGGCACGTGTGGCGCGACGGAGATCTGATCCAGGCATGGGAGCAGGCGGCCCGGCTCGAGGTCGACGACGAGGGCGACGATCTCGGCCTCGTGTGTCACGACGGCCATGGCGGATCCGATGCCGACCTCGTCGTGCGCCTGCACTTCGACCGTGCGTGGACGCAGCCCGCCGACGACTGACTTCAGCCCCCGTAGGCCTCGGCGATCCAGTCGGGCCCGGCGGCGACCCGGTCCGACAGTTCGGAGATCGCGGCGAGCAACCAACCGATCACGGCCTCGTGGTCGACGGTCGCCGGCAGCTCGGCCACGATCCCGTTCTTCGCGTGGTCCTGCTTCTTCTGCCAGCCGCTCGGAAGCGACAGGCCGGCGTCCTTCAGGCGCTCGAGTGCGTTCGGCCCGGTGCCGTGGGCGAGCCCGATCTGTGCGGGACTGCCTCGCCCTTTCGTGGACGCCGGCGTCCATGTCGCCATCGGCACCGCAGGTCCTCGCCCGGACACCCACTTGGCCACGGTCGATCGCGTCGGGAGGGCCGCGAACTCCTCAGGTGTCAACCCGGGTCCGATGTTGATCCAGCCATCGCCTCGCCGGGTGAGCGCGTCCATCCGCTCCACGAGCGGCGAGATGTCGTCGTCGGTGAACTCGATCACCGTGGCGGTCGTGGCCATACCCGACCGTAGCTGCCACCATCTGGCAATGAGCGGCCGGGCGATCGTCGTCGAAGCATGAGCAAACCGCCTTTGGGACCCGACCAGGTGATCGCACTGCTCGGACTCGAACCCCACCCCGAGGGCGGACGCTACGCCGAGACCTGGCGAGCCCGGGCCGACGACGACACCCGTCCCAGCGGAACCGCCATCTACTTCCTGCTCCGGGCCGGTGAGATCTCACACTGGCATCGCGTCGACGCCACCGAAGTCTGGCATCACTACGCCGGGGCGCCGCTCGTGCTGATGACGGCCGATGGGGAAGGGCACGCCGAGCGGCGGATCCTCGGGACCGATCTGGCCGAAGGCGAGCGGCCACAGCTGGTCGTCGCGCCCTTCGAGTGGCAATCGGCCACCACGCTCGGCGAGTGGACGCTCGTCGGCTGCACCGTGTCGCCCGGGTTCGAGTTCGAGGGATTCGAGCTCGCGCCCACCGGTTGGGCCCCGCCCGGTACGGTTGGGCCAGCGAGGCGGTGACCAACCGCGGACAACACATGCGTCGACATCCTCGAACCCTCCTGGGCACCCTCTGCGTCGGCCTGATCGGCGCGCTCCTGTCGACCACCGGTGCGCAGGCGCAGATCGACCCGGGCCAACTCGGCGAACTCGAGCGCCGCCGTGACGAGCTCACGATCCAGATCAGCGAGATCGACGTCGAACTCGAACGGCTCGCACTCGCGATCGCCGACCTCGAAGATCAGCAGGCGACCCAGCGCGTCGAGATCGAACTCCTGGCCGACGACATCGAGTGGACCACCTTCACCCGCCAGGAGCCGGCGACGACAAGGGTCGAGATCGCGATCTTCGGCTTCACCCGCGGAGATCCGCGACAGAACGAGATGCTGAACGAAGTCCGCACCCTGGAGGGCGACGACGAACCGGGCCGGCGACGAGCCCTCTACGAGTCGGTGATCGAGGACACGATGGACCGACTGACCGTCATCGACACTCGTCTGATCGAGCTCCGTGAAGATCTGACGGGGGCACGGGAGCGTCTCGGCGCGACGGGTTCGGCGCTCCTCGAGGCGGAGGAGGAACGCCGCGTCGCCGGCATCCTGCGCAGCGACCTCGCCGACGAATTGACCGACACGGTGAGGCGCATCGACGAGCTCCGGGCCCTCGAGGCCAGGGCGGTGCTCACCGGCACCACCACGTTCGACGATCCGAACCGTCCCGCGCTCGCCGTCAAGATCGACAATGTTGCCGCGGCGCGGCCCCAAGCCGGGATCAACCAGGCCGACATCGTGTTCGTCGAGGAGGTGGAAGGCGGCCTGACCCGGCTCGCCGCGGTGTTCCACAGCCAGGGCGCGGAAGTGGTCGGACCCGTTCGGTCGATGCGTACCGGCGACTTCGATCTGCTGTCACAGCTCAACGGTCCGCTGTTCGCGAACTCCGGCGGCAACCGTGGGGCACGCGGAGCGCTCGCCAACTCTACGCTCGTCGACGTGGGGGTCAACGCCCAGAACGACTCCTACTACCGCGACCGTGAACGCCGGGCGCCGCACAATCTGTTCACCAATGCCTTCAACCTGTGGGTGGTGGGACGCGATCTCGAGGGTGCGGCGACGCCGTCGCCGATCTTCCAGTTCCGTGACCCTGCAGCGCCGCTGCCGGCCGGGGCCCGATCGGTCGGGGGCGTGTCGATCAACTACGGCAGTACGTCGGGGGAGTACTCGTGGAACGGTTCGGGTTGGGCACGCTCGCAGGACGGCGACCCCACCGTCGACACCGACGGCGTCCAGGTCGCGCCGACCACGGTGGTCGTCCAGTTCGTCGACTACCGAGCGTCGGCGGCCGACGCGGCTTCCCCCGAGGCCGTGTCGCTCGGCGAGGGAAACGCGTGGATCCTGAGCGCCGGTCAACTGATCGAGGTCACCTGGAGTCGCGAGGGACTGGCCGACCAGACCGACTTCAAGCTGGCAAGCGGCAGCGAGGTGCCGATCCTCCCCGGCAAGATCTGGATCGAGCTTCCCCGGCCGGGAAGAGCCACTGTCCGCTGACCCGGAAGTAGGGTCGCCGCCGTGCCACGTCAATTCGTTCGGTGTCCGCCCGATCCCGAGATGGTTGCCGGGTTCGACCGGATTCGGGAGCAGCTCGATGTGCCGTTGGGGTTCGCTCCCCATGTCGCACAGGCGGCAGAAGACTCCCGGTCCGCGGGACCTCAGCTCCCACCCGGCGCCCCCGATGCTGTTCGAGACGCCCGCCACATCCCCTTCGTGGCCATCGATCCTCCGGGCTCGCGAGACCTCGATCAGGCCTTCGCCGCCGAGACCCGGGGAGGCGGCCACCGGGTGTTCTACGCGATCGCGGATGTCGCCGCCCTCGTGGACCCGGGTGGACCCGTCGACCTCGAGGCTCGGGCACGGGGACTGACGTTGTACAGCCCCGACCTGCGCACATCGCTGCATCCCGAACCGATCAACGAGGACGCTGGGAGCCTTCTGCAAGGCCGTGAACGACAGGCTCTCCTCTGGACGATCGATCTCGACGAGGCCGGCGAGATCATCGATGCGCGCCTCGAACGGGCCCGCGTCGTCAACACCGCCCAACTGACCTATCGCGAAGCGCAGCAACAGATCGACGCCGGGACGGCATCGGCTTCGCTTGCCCTCCTGCGCACGATCGGCGAGCAGCGGCTCGCCCTCGAGGAGGCCCGCGGCGCAGTGAGCCTCGCCCTGCCGTCGCAGGAGGTCGTCCACCGCACCGACGGGAGCTTTGCTCTCGAATTCGACGAGAGCCTGGTCGTCGAGGACTGGAACGCACAGATCTCGCTGCTCACCGGCATCGCCGCGAGCCGGATCATGATCGACGCCGGCGTTGGTCTGCTCCGGACCCTCCCGGTGCCCGAGAGCCGCACGGTCGACCAGATTCGGCGCACCGCCCTCGCACTCGACATCGACTGGCCGAAGGGGATGGGGTACGCCGAGCGGGTTCGTTCCCTGCGGCCCGACACGCCGGCGCGTGCCGCGTTGCTGAGCCAGGCGGCACGCGGCCTACGCGGTGCCGGATACGTCTCGTTCGCCGATCACGACGTGCCCCATGAGCGAACCCACTCGGCGATCGCCTCGACCTACGCCCACGTCACCGCGCCCCTGCGGCGGCTCTGTGACCGCTTCGCCAACGAGATCATCGTCGCCCACTGCGCGGACCATCG
>JBDQKM010000134.1:0-9529 GCA_040263275.1 Acidimicrobiales bacterium | reverse complement strand
GGGGGGGGCCCCACCCCCACGGGGTTTCTACAAACCCCCCCCCCCCCCCCCCCGACCCCCCCCCCGCCCCCGTGGGTTTTCCGCCCCAACCCCAAATTCTGGGGCGGGGGGGGGCGGGGCCCACCCCCCCCCCGCACTCTGCTTTTCGGGGGGGAATGAACATGGCTGAGCCGACCGTCGACGCCGAACCGATCGCCAACCGCCACCGGCTCGAACGCCGGCGCGGCGAGTCGGCCTGGCTCTGGGTGATGCTGGGAATCATCGGGTTGATGATCTTCGCGATCATCACGAACCAGGACTACCAGGACGCCTTCGAGGAGATCATCCCCGGGCTGAAGACGACCCTCCAGCTCACGGTGGTCAGCTTCCTGATCGCCATGCCGCTCGGCCTCTTCATCGGGATGGGCCGGCTCTCGGCGAACCGGGTCATCAACACCGTGGCCCGCGTGTACATCGAGTTCGTCCGGGGCATGCCGATGCTCGTGTTCATCTTCGTCGTCGCCTTCGTCCTCACGAAGGACTTCGCCGACCTGATCGGCATCAAGACCAGGGACATCGACATGATGTGGCGGGGCGCCGCCGCGCTCACGCTCTTCTACGCCGCATTCATCGCCGAGGTGTTCCGCGCCGGCATCCAGTCGGTCGACGGCGGCACGATCGAGGCCGGCCGGGCCGTCGGCCTCAGTCGCCTCCAGGTCACCCGCCACATCACCTTGCCCCAAGCCCTGCGCAACGCCCTCCCCGCCCTCGGCAACGACTTCATCGCGCTGATGAAGGACACCTCGCTGGTCTCGGTCCTCGCGGTCAACGAGCTGACCCAGGAAGCACGGATCTACAGCGGGTCGTCGTTCCGCATCCGTGAGTCGTTCTTCATCCTCGCCGTGATCTATGTGACGCTGACGCTCGTGCTCAGCCTCGGCCTGCAGGCCTGGGAGCGCTATCTCGAGATCCCCGGACGCGAGAGCGACTAGCCCTCGACATAGATCGTGAGCGTTCCGTCACGGGCGAAGCCGGCCAACTGTAGGCCGGCCCGCTCGGCCGTCACCACGGCCAGCGCCGTCGGCGCGCTGACGGCGACCAGTGCTCGGAAGCCGGCGGCCCACGCCTTGTGCACGAGTTCGAAACTGGCCCGACCGCTCACCACCACGCCGCAACCGTTGAGCGGCACGGCGCCGTCGAGCCGTCGCCGACCGACGAGCTTGTCGACCGCGTTGTGGCGGCCGACGTCTTCGCGCACGAGCGACACCGATCCATCGGGTTCGATCACCCCGGCGGCATGCACCGCTCCCGTCGTCTCGAACAAGCCCTGTCGTTCGCGCAGCAGCGCCGGTGCCGCAGCGAGGAGATCCCACCCGAGACGCTCCCCGGCCACCGGATCGAGGCGGGTGGCGAGCTCGTCGATGTCGTCGGTCCCACAGAAACCGCACGACGACGTCGTCATCGCCAGCCGCAGCACCGGCGTCGGGGCCTTGCCGCCCGTCACGACCTGCACGATGTTGAACGCGTTCCCCCCGTCACCATCCCGGCAGTACGACACGTCGAGCACCGGGTGACCGGCGAGAAGGCCTTCGTTGTGACAGAAACCGACCGCCAGCTCGAAGTCGTCGCCCGGCGTGCGCATCGTGGTCGCCACCCTCGTACCGTCGAGCTCGATCGCCATCGGCTCCTCACAGGCCACCATCGCCGCGTCGGACGCGCCCTCGCCCGTCGCCGTGATCCGGCGGACGAGACGCGGTTCGCTTCGTGTTCTCGGGGCCACGCTGGTAAGGCTACGACTAGCGTGCCGCCATGACCCGCGTCGGCGCAGTGATCACTCGCACCGTCGCACCGGAGGAGGTGCCGGCGCTCGCAGCCGGAGCCGCGCCCGGACTCGACGAACTCTGGATCATCGAGGACCTGAACTAGGCCGGCGGTATCAGCCAGCTGATGGCCGTTCTCGCGGCAACGGACAACGACGCATGTGGGCGTCCGCTCATCGGCCACGGCATCGCGCCGGCACCCTTCCGCAACCCCGCTGCCCTCGCCATGGAGTGGGCGACCGTCGCCCGCCTCCACCCGGGTCGACTCATCGGCGGGATCGGCCACGGGGTACCGGCCTGGCTGCAACAGATCGGCGAGCACGTCGACTCGCCCCTCACCCTGCTGCGGGAGACGATCGAGGCCACGACCGAGATCCTCGCCGGCGACCGCGTGGACTATGCCGGCCGCTACACCGACCTCGCCGACATCGAGCTCGTCTTCCCCCCGCCCGACCCCGTGCCCGTGTTCGCCGGGGTCACCGGTCCCAGGTCGCTGCGCCTGGCCGGCGAGATCGCCGACGGCACGCTTCTTGCCGAAGGGTTCGACCCCACACAGCTGCGCGCCGCGCGGGCCTCGATCGAAGAAGGACGAGCCGCCGCCATCCACCGCCGTCCGCACCACCTCGCCGTGTTCACCGGGTTCTACTGCGGCGATATCGACCTGCTGCCTTCCGACGTTCCCGACGGATTCGCGGTGGTGACCTCCGACCCCGCGGAGGCCGCGGCCGAACTCCAGACGATCATCGATGCCGGCGCCGACTCGCTGCTGATCCTGCCGTTCGGGCCGGACCTGGAACAGATCCGTCTCTTCGTCGACGAGATCGTGCCCCGGCTCGAGCGCTAGGCCCGGGTCAGCTCGGCGCGGAGGTGGTGGGTCAAGGGCTGGCCCATCGCGGCCATCCACATCTCGGAGACCAGGTCGTCGCCGACCACCTCGATCCGACGCCGCACCTCGGAGATCGGCTTCGCCGTGCGCGTACCCTCGACGCGTTCGGTCCGCAGATCGACCACCACCGACCCGCCGACCTCGGCAACCGACCCGATGTGGATCTCGACCACACCGGTCGGCTGGGTGAGGACCAGCTCCATGGCGGCATGCGGTTGCGGACGCAGGTAGCCGACCTCGCTGTGGAGCGGTGCATCGGTCTTCGGGTCGCGCGTCCGCTGCGTCATCGAGAGGAACGGCTTGCCGACGTGACCGAACGTCAACTCCTCGAGATACGAGAAGTCGGGGATGGTCGGGTAGTGCCCCTCCCCAGGGCCACGCCAGGTGCCGACCAGCGGGGCCAGGGCCTCGCACGATGCATGAAGTTCCGGGCCGCTGCTCATCGCCTCGCACGCTACCGAGTTACCCCGGACGTCGCCCGGCCCGGCCGGCGAAAACGACGAACGACCCCGCCGAAGCGGGGCCGTTCGAGTGTCAGCGCGAAACGCCGCTCAGAAGTCCATGTCGGGCATGCCGGGCATCCCGCCCTCTTCCGGTGCGTCGGCGACGACCGCCTCGGTGGTGAGGAACAGCGCCGCGATCGATGCTGCGTTCTGCAGCGCCGAACGAGTCACCTTGGCGGCGTCGATGATGCCCGCCTCGACGAGGTCGAGGTATTCGCCCGTCGCCGCGTTGAGGCCCATGTTGCCCTCGAGGTTGCGGACCTTGTCGACGATCACGCCACCCTCCATGCCGGCGTTGACGGCGATCTGGGTGAGCGGACCTTCGAGGGCTTTCGACACGATCTTGGCACCGACCTGCTCGTCGGGATCGGCGATGCTGGAAACCATCGCGTTGACGGCAGCCTGGGCCCGGATGAGGGTCGTGCCGCCACCGGCGACCACGCCTTCCTCGATCGCGGCCTTGGTGGTCGACACCGCGTCTTCGATGCGGTGCTTCTTCTCCTTGAGCTCCACCTCGGTGGCCGCGCCGACCTTGAGCACGGCGACGCCGCCCGACAGCTTGGCGAGACGCTCCTGGAGCTTCTCACGGTCGTAGTCGGAGTCGGTGTTGTCGATCTCGGCCTTGATCTGGTTGATCCGACCCTGCACATCGGCGTTGTCGCCGGCGCCCTCGATCACCGTGGTCTCGTCCTTGGTGACGACCACCTTGCGGGCCTCGCCCAGCATGTCGAGCGTGGCGGCGTCGAGCTTCAGCCCGACCTCTTCGCTGATCACCTGACCACCGGTGAGGATGGCGATGTCCTGCAGCATGGCCTTGCGGCGTTCGCCGAACCCGGGAGCCTTCACCGAGACCGAAGTGAACGTGCCGCGGATCTTGTTGACGACCAGCGTGGCGAGCGCCTCGCCCTCGACGTCCTCGGCCACGATCAGGAGCGGACGGCTCGACTGCATGACCTTCTCGAGCACCGGCACGAGGTCGCGCACCGCGGTGATCTTCGAACCCACGAGGAGGATGTAGGGGTTCTCGAGCACGGCTTCCATGCGCTCGGTGTCGGTGACGCTGTAGGGCGAGATGTAGCCCTTGTCGAACCGCATGCCCTCGACGAAGTCGAGATCGAGACCGAAGGTCTGACCCTCTTCGACGGTGATCACGCCGTCCTTGCCGACCTTGTCGATCGCCTCGGCGATCGTGGCGCCGATCTCGGGATCGGCCGACGAGATCGCCGCGACGTTGGCGATCTGTTCCTTGTTCTCCGACACGTCCTGGGCGTTGTCGCGAATCGAGGCGACAGCGGCCTCGACGGCGGCTTCGATGCCTCGCTTCACCGACATGGGGTTGGCCCCCGCCGCGACATTGCGCAGACCCTCACGCACCATCGACCAGGCCAGGACCGTGGCAGTGGTCGTGCCGTCGCCGGCAACGTCGTCGGTCTTCTTGGCGACTTCCTTGACCAGCTCGGCGCCGATGCGCTCGTAGGGGTCTTCGAGGTCGATTTCCTTGGCGATCGAGACACCGTCGTTGGTGATCGTGGGAGCGCCCCACTTCTTCTCGAGCACGACGTTTCGGCCCTTCGGACCGAGGGTGACGCGAACCGCGTCAGCCAGCTGGTTCATTCCCTTTTCGAGGCCACGGCGGGCCTCCTCATCGAACTGAATGGTCTTGGCCATCATTCCTCCGGAAAGCGGGTCGTTGGCACTCTCGTACCGAGACTGCTAATTCAACCCGGAGGCGAAAGATTTCGCAACCACGCGGACGGACTCAGCCGCCCGCGACGGCCGGGACGATGCTAAGGGTCTCGCCGGCGGGCACCGCCGTGCCGAGACCGTCGAGGAAGCGGACGTCGTCGTCGCTCACGAACACGTTCACGAACCGGCGCAGCGAACCCTCATCGTCGAGGATCCGCTCCTTGAACCCGGGATGGACACCCTCGAGGTTGTCGAGCACGTCGGCGACCGTCGCGCCCTCGACCGCGATCTCCGCCTCACCGGCGGTGAGGGTACGCAGGGTGGTGGGAACTCGAACGGTGACGCTCATGGGGCTGCTCCAGTCATTGGCGAATCGACGCCGGTCACGAAACCGGCAAATCCCGACCAACTTTATCGGGATAAGGCCCCGGGCTCCAACGCCGACCCCGGGGGCAGCGCCGGGAATCCGCGAAATCGCCACTTCAGCGCGGGGTCCGACGTCCCGATGCTTCGGGTACGGCATCCGGGCCCCGGCTCGGTCGCCACAGCCCCGCCCCGCCCCAGAACGAACCGCTCGTCAGGAGATGACCATGAATCTCGATTCCCGCGCCGTTGCGCACGACCGCCTCGCCGAACTCGTGGGCAAACTCAGCGGCGCCCACCACGAGAACGCCCGGGTCGCGCTCGACGAGGCACTCGCCCGCAACGGCGACACCGGCGACCAACTCCTCAACATCGCCGATGCGATCATCACCCTGCGCAACGGAGCCGCGGAGATCACGAGCGACGGGTGATCTAGCCTGGGCCCGTGGAGATCGAGCGACAGCAGCACGCGCCGAAGCGCCAGGGCATCTCGATGCCGGCGCGGGTGGCGATCGGTGCGCTGGCGATCTTCGGCGCACTCTCGCTCGTCCAGTGGGTCATCAGCGCAGTGGTGGGCACGATCAAGTTCGCCCTCGTGGTCGTCGTGGTCGTCGCGGTCGCCGGGTGGATCATCGGCGCCAAGGGCTCACGCTGAGTCGAGCAACTCCCCGGTTGCGGTCGTGATGCAATCGAGCGTGGCGGTCATCGCCTTCTGCTCACCGAAGCGTGAGGAGAGGTCGACGACCGGGATCGGCGACTCGAGGCCCTGATCGGCCCGACCGACGATGGCCACCGCCTCGACGCCGGCGGCAGCGGCCCGATCCGCGACACCACCCACCACCTTGCCCTCGAACGAGGTGGCGTCGAGCTTTCCCTCGCCCGTGATCACGAGATCGGCCGACTCGATCAGGTCGTAGAGCTCCACCGCCTCGGCGATGAGTGTGAATCCGTCGGTCAAGGCTGCACCGGCAACGGCGAGCGCCCCGCCGAGGCCGCCCGCGGCACCACTGCGTTCGAGCTCCCGCACGTCGACCCCGTGCTCCTCGGCATAGACCTGGGCGAGCCGCTCGAGTCGCCGACGCAACATCGCCACCTGCGCCCGGCTTGCGCCCTTCTGGGGAGCGAACACCTCGGCCGCATCGACGAAGCCGGTCCTGACGTCGCAGGCCGCCTCGATCGACACGCCCCGATACCGGGCGAGCGGCGCCATGGCCCGCAGGGCACCGAGTCCGCCGTCGGTCGTCGCCGAACCGCCCAGGCCGACGATGATCCGGCGCGCCCCGGCCTCCGCTGCCGCAGCGATGAGTTCACCGGTGCCGGCCGTCGTCGCCTCCATCGGGTCGTTGTGCTCGGCCCCGCCCGCGAGCACGAGCCCCGACGCTCGCGCCATCTCGATGACGGCGACCTGGTCGCGAAGGGCCCAACCGGCATCGATCGGTTCGCCGAGTGGTCCGGTCACGATCGAGGAACGATTCGCCCCACCGAACGCGTCGAGCGTGCCTTCGCCGCCATCGGCCATCGGCTGCACCACGCACTCACCGCCGGCGGCATGCACCGCCACCGCCACCGCATCGCCCACCGATCGCGCCGACGCGGTCCCGCGGAACTTGTCGGAACAGACCACGACGCGCATGGCCCCATGGTGCACCACAACCCCGGGGACCGACGCCACGGGCCACTAGCGTTGGGGCGTGCCGTCTCCCGTCGTGCTCGTGTCGAACCGTGGTCCGCTGTCGTTTCGAGACGACGGCGGGGAGCTGGTCGCCACCCGCGGTGGTGGTGGCCTGGTGTCGGGCCTGGCCCCCCTGGTCGCCGACACCGACGCCCTGTGGATCGCCGCCGCCCTGAGCGATGCCGACCGAACCGCCGCCTCCCGAGGCGTCATCGAGGCCGACGGACTCCGCGCCCGCACCCTCGCGATCGACCCCGAGACCCTTGCCCAGGCCTACGACGGCGTGTGCAACTCGATGCTCTGGTTCCTCCACCACGGACTCCACGACCTGAGCCGCCGACCGATCATCGATGCGGGGTTCCGCACCGCATGGGCGGCCTATCGGCGCTACAACCACGCGTTCGCCGATGTCGTCGTCGAGGAAGCGCCCGAAGGCGCGGTCGTGCTCGTCCAGGACTACCACCTCGCCCTGCTCGGTCCCCTGCTGCGGGAACGCCGGCCCGATCTGCGATCGGTGCACTTCTCCCACACCCCGTTCGCACCACCGCATCTCATGCGGGTCCTGCCCCACGACCTGGCCGTCGAGTTGCTCGAGGGCATGGCGGGCCACGACGCCTGCGGCTTCCACTCCGAACGGTGGGCTCGCGACTTCCGAGCCGGGTGTGCCGAGATCGCCGGCATCGACGACGCCGCGACCTTCGTCTCGCCTCTCGCCCCCGACGCGGCCGACATCCGCGGAGTCGCCGGATCCGAGCGATGCGGCACCGAGGTCGACCGGATCGATGTCGAGCTCGGCTCGCGCCGGCTCATAGTGCGCGTCGATCGCATCGAGCTCTCGAAGAACCTCCTCCGCGGCTTTCGGGCCTACGACACCATGCTGCGCAATCGCCCCGACCTCCGGGGCACCGTCGTGTTCCGCGCCCTCGGCTACCCGAGCCGTGAGGGCCTTCCGGAGTACCTGGCCTACCGATCCGAGATCGAGGCGCTGGCCGACGTCGTCAACCGCCGATGGGCGACGCCGGATTGGCAGCCGATCGAGCTCGACCTCGTCGACGACTTCCCGAAGTCCGTCGCCCACCTTCGCCGCTACGACGTGTTGCTGGTGAACCCCATCCGCGACGGACTGAACCTCGTCGCCGAAGAGGGGCCACTCGTGAACGAGCGCGATGGCACCGTCGTCCTGAGCCGTGAGGCGGGCGTGCACGATGTGCTCGCCGGCACGGTGCGTTCGGTGAACCCCTACGACATCGCCGACCAGGCCGACGCCCTCGCCGAGGCGCTCGACATGGACGCGTCGACGAGGACGCGCACCGCGACGGAGTTGCGACGGCGGGCCGAGGCGAGAGGCCCGGCCGACTGGCTGGCCGACCAGCTCGCCGCCGTCGGGGTCACCACCGACCCCGACTGACGACCGGTCTCAGGCCGCGGATTCGGCGACGGCCAGGATCTCGCGCAACAGTTCCTCGGCCCCCGCCGGACCGTCGACCACGAGATCGGCCCGCTGATGCAGGATCGGGGGCACTTCGGGCGAGTCGACCGCCACCCGCAGGGTGGCCACGCCGTGCCGGGCCAGACGATCGAGTCCGTCGAACGCCGGAAGGTCGCCCAGGTCGTCGCCGAAGTACGCGACCGGATCGAGGTCCTCGGCCAGCTCGACGAGGGCGGTCCCCTTGTCGCGGGCGATCGGAGGGTGCAGCTCGAACGATCGCTTGGCCGGCCGCTGCTCCATGCCCGTGCGTTCGGCCTGGTCGATCACCCACGCCCGCATCGGGGCGGCCAAGGCGTCGTCGCGGCGATAGTGGACGGTCAGCGAAAGGCCCTTCGGTTCCACGACATCGGGACCGAACGTCGCCTCGGCATCGGCGACCATCTCGGCCACCGTGTCGCGATAGGCCTCCGCCTCGTGCAGGGTGTGGTGGACGCCCCGACGCCGCCACTCGAGCCCGTAGAGCCCGACCACATCGACCTCGGCCGGCACCATCGCATCGAGATAGGCGACCGGGCGGCCGGAGATCACCGCCACGCGGCCGAGCTGCGCGCTCAGCGCCACCAACAAGGCGTCGACACCGTCGCGGATCACCGCGGCGTCCGGTTCGGGCGCGATGTCGGCGAGGACGCCGTCGAAGTCGAGGAAGAGCCCGGCGCGTGAGGGCGCCCGCCCGAAGGCGGCGAGCGAAGGGGGTGTCACTTCAAGGCGTCGTCGGTGCCCAGAACCACGATGATGTCGGCGGAAGCGGCCTCGGCCAGTTCGCCGTCCTCGAGCGACGCGAGGTCGTCGGGGGCGAGCTCGAGCACGCTGGCCGGCCCCGACAGAGCCTCGGCCACCACTGCGGCCTCATCGGCGAAGCCGGTCACGAAGTAGACCTTCGAATCCGTGATGTCGGGTCGACCGGCGGCGTTGCCGGCGGTGGCGACATAGTTGAGAGCGACCAGGGTGTCGCGGCGCAGGCCGGCGAGGCCGCCCACGTCGGTGCCGTTGAGCACTGCAACCCGGATCGACGACGGATCGTCGAGCTCGACCGGCGTGGTCGTGTCGCCGTCGCCGTTGTCGCCGGCACCGTCGTCGGGCACCGTCGTGGTCGTGTCGCCGTCGCCGTTGTCGCCGGCACCGTCGTCGGGC
>JBDQKM010000133.1:0-9630 GCA_040263275.1 Acidimicrobiales bacterium | reverse complement strand
CGGTCATTGGTCGAAGCTCGTCCTCGATCCGCAGCTCGTCGGCGGGGAAGAGCACGGCGAGCGTCCGTCGGAAGGCCTCGTCGTCGGGATGGGCAGCCCGACCGGCGAGAGCCGCCGCCGACCGGTGGTGCCCGTCGGTGACATAGACGCGGGCGTCGGCGAGCAGGTCGACGACCCGGGCGCTCTCGTCGGGATCGAGGGTCCAGATGAGGTGCTCGACCTCTTCGACGACATGGTCGACATCGGGGGTTCTCTCGCACGCCGCGGTCAGCAACTCGCGCAGGGTCGGGTCGGGGTCGTGGGTGAGCGCGATGGGAGACGACGTGGCCCCGACCACCTCGAGGTGGTGGCTGAGGAGCGAGGCTCGCTCGGGCCGCACGTTCTCGTGCGTGAGGACCCGGCCATCTCGCAGCCCGTCGACCTCGAGGGCACCGACGATGCCGGTCTGGACGTGGTCACGGTACGCCAGCCGGTAGGCGTAGAAGGCCGGATGGTCGGAGGAGGCGAACGCGTCGGCGTCGAGGATCCGGCTGAGCGTCTCGGCCCCGCGGCGGAGCAGCTCGTCGTCGTCGGCCACCTCTCCGGGGGAGAGGTCACCGGCCGAACGGGTCACCCCGAAGTAGCTGTAGGGGTTGGCCTCGACGATGGCCCGGCGCTCGTCGGGGGTCTTGGCGTCGTAGGCACCGGCCACGACCCGCTCGGCCCATTCGGGTCGGATCAGCCACCCGCGGAACGGGGCGAACAGGGGAGCGGTCATGCGAGCGTGACGGAGACGTTGATGACGTGTTCGTGCGCCTTGATCCGTTGGAGGATCTCGTCGCTCGGTACGCCGTCGACGTCGATGGTCGCCACCGCCGCTTTCGCGCCGGCGAACACCTTGTTGGACATGGTCGACACGTTGAGATCCGATCCCCGGAGAATGGCCAACACCGCGGCGAGTACGCCGACCTTGTCCTGGTGACGGATGGAGAGCGTGGCCGCGCGGCGGGGTTCGACCTCCATGTTGACGCAGTTCACGACGGTGCCGTTGCGGTAGGCCTCGATCGTGTCGACGGTGCCGTCGGCCACGGCCTGCTGGGCCTGCTCGGTCGAGGCGCCCACATGATGGGTCGCGACGACCGACGGATGCCGGGCGAGGGCCGAGGAGAACTCGCCGCTGCCGCTGCCGGGTTCGTCGGCGAACACGTCGAGTCCGGCGCGGAGGCCGCGTGTCTCCATGGCCTCGATCAGTGCGGCCTCGTCGACCACGTCGCCTCGGGAGGTGATGAGGAGGATGGCGCCGTCGGCCATCTTCGCGAGGAACGTCTCGTCGACCATCCCCGCCGTTTCCGGGCCGCCCGGCACGTGCAATGAGACGATGTCGGACGATGCCAGGAGGGTGTCGAGGTCGTCGACGTAGCGGACCCCCGCCCGGTCGGCCCGGTCGAGCACCGACGCGGGGCGTCCCGGCTTGTCGACCGCGATCACGTCGATGCCGAACGCGGTCGCGCGGGCGGCGGTGGCGATGCCGATGTCGCCCAGTCCGATGATGCCGAGCGTCTTGCCGAAGAGACCGTCGGCCTGCGAGTAGGCCTTCTTGTTCCACTTGCCGTCGCGGAGATCGGCGGTGGCCGCGGCGATGTGGCGGTCGACCGAGATCAACAACCCCATCGTGAGTTCGGCGACGGCCAGCGCGTTCTGGCCGGGGACGTTGCACACGAAGATGCCGAGCTCGGCGGCGCGAGCGCAATCGATGGTGTTGGTCCCGGCTCCGGCCCGCACGACGAGGGCGAGCTCGTCGGCCTGGTCGAGGGCAGCCGCGGTGACCTGGGTGGAGCGGACGACGAGCACCTCGACGCCGGGCAGCGCTGCGCCGAGGCCGTCGGCATCGAGATGACCGGCCGCGACCACATGGTCGCCGGCGGCGGTCAGCCGTTCGACGGCGGCCTCGGGGAGGGAATCGGCGAGGAGAATCTTCATGTGATCGGCGGTCCTCCCTCGGGGGGCATCGACTGTACCGGCCCTTCGATCGGCCGGGAAGGGTGACGGAGTCGGGGTCAGCCGAGGACCGAGCGTTGCCACGCCCGGGTTGCCTCGACCTGGTTGAAGGTGAAGGTGTGCAGTCCGGTGACGGCCAGGCGTGCGAAGTCGTCGGCCAGAGGGTCGATCAGCGTGCTGGGGTCGTAGCCCTTCGAGGCGAACAGGCGCAGGAGTCCGCTCCGGTTCTTCTTCAGGTAGCGCAGCGAGGTGCCCACGCCGAGCCGCATCCCCATGTCGAGGAGGCGACGACGATCGACGACACCTGCGACCCCGAGATGGACGGGCATGGCGAATCCGTCGGCTCGGATGGTCTCGAGCCAGCCTCTGATCGCGTCGGCGGAGAAGCACATCTGGGTCGAGGTGAACCCGTTGACGCCGGCGTCGCGGAGGAGCGCCTGCTTCTCGAAGAGCGCGTCGCGGAGGGCACCCGTCGGGATCACGGCGTGGCCGTCGGGATAGCCGGCGATCCCGACCGTGTCGATGCTGCCCGACCCGATCTCGAGCAGGTCGCGTAGGAACGCCATCGCGTCGGGGTACCTGCCCGGCTCGGCTGCGTCGCCACCGATGCAGAAGACCTCGCGGAGGCCGAGCTGGATGCAGCGGGAGACCAGCGCTCGCGCGTGCGCGTCGTCGCGAACCATACGGGCGGAGAGATGCGGGACCGGGCGGTGACCGAGTTCGAGGAGTCGGGCGCAGAGGTCGAGCGTGTCGTCGAGGGTCTTGGCCGGCGAGGCGGTGACCGAGACCCGTGCGCCGGCGGGAAGGTGGGGGATCTGGGCAGTGAGCGTCTTCATCGGGACGAGCTCGTAGGTCATGTCCTCGACTGCCCTGCGGGCAGCGGGGGGCAGCGGACCGTCGGGATGGAACCAGCGCCGGGCGCTCGCCGCGTGGGTCATCGGTGCTCCTTCAGCTCAGGTTGACGACGTTGCCGTCGGCGTCGATGTCGATGGCGTGTGCAGCCGGGGTCTTGCCGAGGCCCGGCATGGTGCGCATGTCGCCACAGATCGGGTAGACGAAGCCGGCCCCGACAGAAGCCCGTACCTCGCGGACCGGGAGGGTCCATCCAGTCGGGGCCCCCTTGCGCTTCGGGTCGTGGCTCAACGACAGGTGGGTCTTGGCGATGCAGACGGGCAGATCGCCGAAGCCGGCATCGGTGAAGGTCTTCAGCTGTGACCGGGCTTGCGGCGAGTACTCGACGCCGTCGGCGCCGTAGACCTTGGTCGCCACCGCATGGATCTTGTCCTCGAGCGAGGCGTCGTCGGGGTAGAGCACCGCGAACTGCGACGGTTCCTCGGCCGCCTCCTTCACGGCCGTCGCGAGCTCGGTCGCGCCTCTGCCGCCGTCGGAGAAGTGGGTCGAGACCGCGGCCCGGGCGCCGTACTCGGCGGCGATCTCGTGGATCGCCGCGATGTCGGCGGGATGGTCGCCGGGGAACACGTTGATCGCCACGACCGGGGTGCAGCCGTGGATCTGCATGTTCTCGAGCTGCTTGCGCAGATTGTCGCCGCCCATGTGGACCTCGTCCGGGTTCTCGGCGAGGAGGGCATCGGGCAGCGGCTTGCCGGCGACGATCCGGTGGTTGCCGGAGTGGGCCTTCAGCCCTCGCACCGTGGCCACGAGCACGGCGGCGTCAGGGGCGAGGCCCGAGTAGCGGCACTTGATGTTGAAGAACCGTTCCGCTCCCATGTCGGCACCGAAGCCGGCTTCGGTCAGCAGGAACTCGCCGGTGTGGATCCCGATCTGGTCGGCGACGATGCTCGAGTTGCCGGTGGCGATGTTGCCGAAGGGGCCGGTGTGGACCAGGGCCGGCGTGTGCTCCAGCGTCTGCATCAGGTTGGGCTTGATGGCTTCCTTGAGGATCACCGCCATGGAGCCGGCCGCGCCGATCTCTTCGGCTGTGATCGGTGTGCCCGCTTCCGAGTAGCCGAGCACGATACGGCCGAGCCGGCTCCGCAGGTCCTGGAGCCCGGTGCACAGCGCCAGTGCCGCCATGACCTCCGAGGCCGCAGTGATGTCGAACCCCGTCTCGCGGGGCACGCCGTCGAGTCGGCCCCCGAGCCCGATCACGGTGTTGCGCAGCGAGCGATCGTTCACGTCGAGCACCCGACGCCAGGTGATGTTGTGGGGGTCGAACCCGAGCTCGTTGCCGTGGAACAGGTGGGCGTCGAGGAGGGCGGCGCACATGTTGTGGGCCGCGGTCACCGCGTGCATGTCGCCGGTGAGATGGAGGTTGAACATCTCCATCGGTACGACCTGGCTGTAGCCGCCACCCGCTGCGCCGCCCTTGATGCCGAAGGTCGGGCCCATCGAGGGCTGTCGGATCGCGATCGTCGCCGCGCTCCCGATGTGTGAGAAGGCCTGACCTAGCCCGACCGTGGTGGTGGTCTTGCCTTCACCCAACGGCGTCGGCGTGATGGCCGAGACGACCACGTATTTGGCTCGGGGTCGGTCGGCCATCTGCTCGATCGCGTCGAGTCGGATCTTGGCTGCACCGGCACCGTAGGGCTCGAGGCACTCGGCGGGGATTCCCGCGGTGGCGGCGATGTCGCCGAGGGGCTTCAGGCTCGCCTGCTCGGCGATCTCCAGATCGGACGGAACGGCCATGATTCCCCTTCGGCACGACGGCGAGGCGAGCGTAGCACCTGTGTTCCGTATCGTGGGTATGTTCCGCAATGCGGAACCACGGTCAGCTCGGCGAGAGCAGATCCTCGAGCTCGACCCCGACCTCGCGGCCGTCGACCAGCCGCCGGTCGCCGAGCGGTTCACCCAGATCGACGTCGACCGCGGCCGCGGGATTACCCGGGCATTCCCGGTCGCCTTCGAGGGGCACGACGGAGAGGGTGATGCTCATCTGTGAGTCGTCGCCGAGGACCACCGGCTGGTTGAGTCGGTCGCCCATCGGCTGACCGCTGGCGCAGCCGCGTTCGGTGGCCATCAGGTGCAGGACCGTGTCGTCAGGCGCCGGCGTGGGATAGCTGGGATCGAGCTCCCACTCGACGACCCCGAGTCCGTCGTCGAGCTGGAACTGGAGCGGGCACTCGGCCCCCCACGATGCGCCGGCCCAGCGCCATTCGCCCGCATCGGCCTCGAGGGTCATGAAGGACAGGCCCGTGTCGGCCGCGGTCGAGCGGTCGCCGACGTGCACCACGAGGACCCGTTCGTCGGTCTCGTGGAGGACGCGCCAGCCGTCCTGGGGCCAGAACGCGCCCTCCTCGTTCGCGAGGAAGTCCTGCATCGCGGCCTCGACCCCGGGCGCCGCTTCGGCCACCGGTGGCACGTCGTCGAGCGCCGAGAGGGGGAAGGTGGGCCCCGACGGGCAGCCGACGACCGGGTCGGCGTCGCCGGCCGTGGTGACCGGGTCGTCGGCGGTGTCCGGAGCCGTGCTCGTGGTGGATGTGGTCGGCGACGTCGTGGTCACCGGATCCGCGGTCGTGGAGTCGACGTCGTCACCGCACGACGCGGCGGCGACGGCGACGAGGAGGGCGAGGGCGATGGTGAGGCGACGCATGGACGTAGGACGATTGTCTCATGCCTCTGGTTCCCCGCGGGCTCACCCGGCCAGCGGCGACTCCAGGCGGGCGGTGACGGCGGCGCGAATGTCGGCGTCGAACGCGCGGACGTGGGCCTCGACCAGGTCGGCGACGCCGTCGCCGTCGCCCTCTTCCAGTGCGTGGAGGATCGCCGCGTGCTCGTGCACGGCGTGGCGCATGTCGGCGACCTCGGCGAGGTAGAGGTGCCAGAGTCGGTCCGACTGGGCGTAGAGCGTGTCGAGGGTGTCGAGCAGGAAGCGGTTGCCGGCCGCCTCCCACATGATCTCGTGACAGCGGCGGTCGATGGCCATCAGCTGTTCGTTGCCGGTCGCGGCCTGGGTGGCTTTTAGTTCGACAGCCATCTCGGCCCACTGTTCGGCCGTGCCCCGGGCGGCCGCGAGACGGGCGGCGTAGGGCTCGAGCACGGTCCGCGTCTCGAAGAGCATCGAGAGTTCGGAGACGTCGATGCCGGCGACGAACATGCCCCGGCGGGGAATGACGGTCACGAAGTGCTCTCGGGCGAGCCGCTGGAGGGCCTCTCGGATCGGGGTGCGACCGAGGCCGAGCCGCTCGCGGAGGTCGTCCTCCCTGAGCACGTCGCCGGGCGCGAGATCGAGCCGAACGATCATCCGGCGGAGTGCTTCGTAGGCCGTCTGGCTCTTGCTGGTCTCGGTCATCTGGTCTTGGTCATCTGGTCTTGGTCATGAGGCGTGGTTGCCCGGCGTCTGTCCAGGTTCTAGGCTCCGATGATACACAAGTGATATATCAGAGAGTGGTTCGGGAGCAACCGTGAGCGAATTCCCCACACAGGCCAAGGTCGTCGTCATCGGCGCCGGCATCGTCGGCAACTGCCTCGTCGGTCATCTGGCCCGGCTGGGCTGGACCGACCTGGTCCTGCTCGACAAGGGCCCGCTGCCCAACCCCGGCGGTTCGACCGGCCATGCGTCGAACTTCATCTTCCCGGTGGATCACAACAAGGAGATGGCGCTGCTCGGCGAGCAATCGGCCAACCAGTACCGCGACATGCAGCTCTCGGTCGACTCCGGCGGCATCGAGGTCGCCCGCACCCAGGAGCGCATGGACGAACTGCAGCGGCGCATGACCTCGGCCACGGCGTGGGGGATCGAAGCCCACCTGCTCACGCCGGCCGAAGTCAAGGAACTCGTGCCCTTCATCAACGACGAGGTCATCCTCGGCGGCTTCTACTGCCCGACCGTGAGCGTGGTCGACTCCCTCGAGACCGGCACGGTCATGCGAAAGGAGGCCATCGAGAAGGCCGGATGTCAGGTGTTCGCCAACACCGAAGTGCTCGATCTGGTCACGACCGACGCACCCGGTGCCAACGGTCGGCGGGAGATCAAGGCCGTCGTCACCGACAAGGGCACGATCGACGCCGACCACGTGGTGATCGCCTGTGGCGTGTGGTCCAACCGCATCGCCAACATGGCCGACACCTACATCCCACTCGTCCCGGCCGTGCACCAGATGGCCGACGTCGGCCCGATGGACGTCCTCGCCGAGACCAACAACGAGATCGGCTATCCGATCGTTCGCGACATGGACACCTTCTGCTACGAACGCCAGTCGGCCGGGTCGATGGAGGTCGGCTCCTACGGTCATCGCCCGATCCTTCACCACCCCGACGAGATCCCGTCCAACGAGGAGGCGGCGCTTTCGCCCACCGAGATGCCGTTCACGCCCGACGACTTCGACGAGCAGATGGAGACGGCCATCGAGCTGATGGACATGCTCGGCGACGCCGAGATCAAGTACGCCATCAACGGGTTGCTCTCGTTGACGCCCGACACCATGCCCTGCCTCGGCGAGATGCCCGATGTCGACGGGCTCTGGTCGGCCGCAGCCGTCTGGGTCAAGGAAGGTCCGGGCATGGCACAGGTCGTCGCCGAGTGGATGACCCACGGCTACCCGCGGGTGATCGATGCCCACGGGGCCGACATCGCCCGCTTCTACGACGAGGAGAAGAGCGACGAACACATCTGGTCGCGCGCCGAGGAGCACTTCAACAAGACCTACGGCATCGTGCACCCGGCCGAACAGTGGGAGAACCGGCGCTTCCTCGTCGACTCGCCCTACCGGTCGCGTCAGGAAGCCCTCGACGCCGAGTTCTTCCAGGCCCGTGTGTGGGAACGGCCCCAGTGGTACAACGCCAATGCGGACCTCGTCGAGCGCTATGGCCTCGAGGAACGTGAGGTCGAGTGGGACAACCGCTGGTGGAGCCCGATCACGATCGGCGAGCACCTCAACCTGCGCGAGCACTGTGGTCTCGTCGACCTGTCGGCCTTCCAGATCTACGAGCTGTCGGGGCCCGGCGCCGTCGAGTTCGCCGACCACCTGGCCGTCAACAAGATCGACGTGCCCGTCGGCCGGTCGGTCTACACGCCGTGGCTCAACGCCGACGGCGGCTTCCACTCCGACCTCACGATGATGCGTACCGGCGACGACACCGTGCAGGTCGTCACCGGCGTGTTCGACGGCGGTCGCGACGAGTTCTGGGTCCGCAAGCACATGCCCAACGACGGGTCCGTCACCTTCCGCAACCGCACCCGTGAGCTGTCGACGCTCGGCCTCTGGGGACCGAACGCGCCGGCCGTGCTCGGCCAGCTGACCGACCACGACCTCTCGCAGGACGGCTCGCCCTACGGCTCCTACCTGCCGGCGACCGTCGCCGGCGTGGAGTGCATGCTCTTCCGCATCTCCTATGTCGGCGACACGGGCTGGGAGATCTACATCCCCTGGGACCAGGCCACCACGGTGTGGGACGCGGTGATGGAGGCCGGGGCCGCCCACGGCATCCGGGCCACCGGTGGCGGTGTCTACGGCACGTCCGGCCGGATCGAGAAGGGCTACCGCCTCATGGGGGCCGAACTCGAGAGCGAGTACAACCCCGTCGAGGCCGGTCTCGCCCGCCCGAAGGTCAAGGCCGCCGACTTCATCGGCAAGGAGGCCTACCTGGCGGCCCGCGAGGCAGGGGCCGAGGTCCAATGCGTCACCCTCACGGTCGACGACAACACCGACTCGCAAGGGCGTCAGCGCTGGATGCAGGGCGGCAACGAACCCATCCTCGACATGAACGGCGACCGCATCGTCGACTCCCACGGCCGCGTGTCACGGGTGACCTCGGCGGGCTACGGCCCGTCGATCGGCAAGATGCTGCTCATGGGCTACGTCCCCGTCGAGATGGCCGAGCCCGGCACTTCGCTCCAGGTGATGTACATGAACGAGTTGTTCCCCTGCACCGTCGTCGGCACCGGTTCCGCCTTCGACCCCGACGACACCCGTCTCAAGAGCTGACCATGAAGACCCTGGTGTGTGTGAAGCGGGTGCCGGCCCCCGGCGCCAAGATCAACGTGACCGACGACGGCATGGACGTCGACGCCGCCCACCTCGGGTTCACCACGAGCCCGCACGAGGAGTGCGGGGTCGAAGGTGCGATCCAGCTGAAGGAGGAACACGGCGGCGAGGTCACCGTGCTGACGCTCGGCGGGGGAGAAGCCGAGGAACAGCTGCGTTACGCGGCGTCGGTGGGTGCCGATCACGGCGTGCTCGTGCCGACCGACGGCGAGCCGTGGGATCCGCAGCGCACGGCTGCCGCGATCGTCGCAGCGATCGGTGCGCTCGAGTCCGACGGACCGTTCGACCTGATCCTGTTCGGCAACGAATCGGCTGACAGCGGCGGGTTCCAGGTCGGCATCCGTGTCGCCCATGCCCTCGGACGACCGATCGTCCAGGGCATCAAGGGCATCGAGGTCTCCGACGACACGGTCACCGCCCGACGGGAGATCGACGGCGGATTCGAGGTCTACGAGCTGCCCCGACCCTGTGTGCTCGGGGTCAAGGAGGGCCTCAACCTCCCGCGCTACCCGACCATGAAGGGCCGGCTCGCGTCGAAGAAGCTGGAGATCCGCGCGATCGAGGCCGACGCTCCCGCCGGCGGGCAGACCCGGGTGCGGCTCCACCGCCCGGTCGAGCAGGTGTCGGAGACGGTCGTCCTCGGCGAGGGACCGGACGCTGCGGCCGCGGTGGTCGATGTGCTCGAAGAGCTGGGGGTCCTCTGATGTTG
>JBDQKM010000132.1:0-9633 GCA_040263275.1 Acidimicrobiales bacterium | reverse complement strand
GAGGCGGAACTCGCCGTCGTCGAGCGCCCGCTGCAGGCGGCGCTCCGCCGTCGCCGGCGTGAGTCGGAGCCGCATGCTCTCGGAGAAGACGGCGGTCCGGTTGTCGCTGTGCTTCGCGTCGTACATCGCCGTGTCGGCGTCGCGCAGCACGTCGTCGGGCTCGTCGGCGGTGTCGCCGTAGGCCACGCCGACGCTCGCCGAGATCGCGATGCGGTCGGCACCGAGCTCGAACGGGACCTCGATGGTGCTGATCATCTCCCGGGCGAAGCGAGCTGCGTGTTCCAACGTCGTCGGCGCCGGATCGATGATGACGAACTCGTCGCCCGCGTAGCGGGCCACCCAACGATCCTCACCCACGGCACGGACCAGGCGTTCACCCACGGCGTGCATGAGCCGGTCACCGACCTCATGGCCGTAGGTGTCGTTCACGGCCTTGAAGCCGTCGAGATCGACGAACAGAACCGCAGCCTTGGTGTTGAAGCGCTTGGCGTAGCGGAACGCCTCGGGGAGCACCTCGCGGAGATGACGGCGGTTCGGCAGGCCGGTGAGCGCATCGTGCAACGAGAGATGGGTCAGCTCCCGCTGGGCGCCGACGGCATCGCGGTAGCGGCGGAAGGCGAAAGCGCTCGCGCCGAGGGGAACGACGGTGATCAGGGCCAGGACACCATTGACGTTGAGCCCGCTGGTGTCGGCCACACGATCCAGGACGGCGTCGGGCACGGCGAACGCGATCGCCAACACACAGAGAATCGTGCCGAACACGACGATCCAGGCGAGGTCCACTCCGGCCTTGTGTTCCGTCTCGACCAGGTGCTCGATCCGGAGGGGATGCGTCTCGGTCTTGTTCTTGCGCTGTCGGGCCATGCTGACGCACCTCCCTTGGTGCGACGGTCGAGCCGCGCCGGATTCGCGCGGTTGCCGTAGTAATTCCCGTCGGCGCGAGCGGGGCCGGTCTTGAGGTCGGCCCGTCGCTCAGCGCCGCGTGGGAACCGCTCGCCGCGGCGACCCGAGCAGGGCCACCAGCAGCCGGGCGTAGTGGTACGCGAGATGGAACGGACGCTGCGACGGCACCCCACCGGCCCGCTCCCGCATGAGCGTCGGCACCTCCACCACGTCGTAGCCGGCCCGGCACGCGTTCACGAGGGTCTCGACCGAGTCCATGTACTCCACGGGGTACTCGGTGGCGAAGACGTCGAGCAGAGGCTGCTGCACGGCTCGGAAGCCCGACGACGTGTCGCTGAAGCGTCGCCCGGTGAGGAGCCGAACGCCGACCCGCAGCAGTGCCATGGCCAGTCCGCGACCCCGACCGACCTCATAGCCTCCCGCGGCGAACCGGCTGCCGCAGGCCATGTGGGCACCGTCGTCGAGCGCGGCGAGCAGCAGGGCGATCTGGTCGGCACGATGCTGTCCGTCGGCGTCGAACTGCACGGCCCGCTCGTAGCCGTTGTCGGCCGCGAAGCGATAGCCGGCGCGCAAGGCGCCGCCGATACCGAGATTGAACGGCAGCGGCACGCACGGGACGCCCGCACGGCGGACCACCTCGGCGGTGCCGTCGGCCGAACCGTCGTCGACGACGACGATGTCGAGCTCCGGGACGACCTCTCGCAGCTGCTGGAGAACGGCGGGGAGCGATTCCTCCTCGTTGAAGGCGGGGATGACGACGATCGTGCGTGCGTCAGGCCCCGAACTCATCCGTCGGACTCGCTGATCTCCTCGTGGTACTCGGCGTCGACGTTGACGTCCCAGACGTCGTGCGAGGTGCCCTTCACGATGTTCTCCACGGTGAGCATGGCCGTGTACATCGAGTGGTCCTGGTTGTTGTAGCGGTGCATGCCGTTGCGCCCGACCGGGAACACGTTGCTCGCGTGCTCGCTCAACCACGCCCGAAGCGTCTCGACGTTGTCCTTGTAGGTGCCGTCGTACATCGGGTACGCCTTGGGCATCCGGACCACGTAGCCCTTCTCGACCCGCCCGGGGGAGAGGAGACCGAGCGTCACCATCTCCTCCTCGGCCTGGGTGACCAGGTCGGCGTCGTCCTTCGTCCAGATGTGATCGCCCTCGTTGACGAAGTACTCGAGCCCGAGACAGGTCTTCCCGGCGTCGGGGATCATCTCCGGCGACCACGAACCGAAGTTCTGGATGCGACCGACGTGCACCTCGGGGGCGTGGATGTAGATCCAGTTGTCGGGGAAGCCGTCGGCCTCCGGCACGACGAGCGCCACGGTGAGGAAATCGCGGAACTGCAGCGACTTGGCCGCCACGAGCACGTCCTCGGGTGCGGGCGGATCCATCGCCTGGACGAGGCGGGGGATGGGCATCGAGGACACGACCTCGGTGCACGGGTGGGCGACCTCGCCGTCGGGGGTGCTCGCGATCACTTCGACGGCGACGCCGTCGCGGTGTCGGATCCTGGTGACGGGCTGATGGAAGAGGACGTCGCTGCCCTGGCCTTCGACGAGTTCGTGGCAGCGCTCCCACATCATGCCGGGGCCATGACGCGGGTATTCGAACTCCTCGATGAGGCTGGTGATGTCCTTCTGGTTGCGGTTCGGCGTGATCGCGTTCCAGATGGCGCCGAACAGGCTGAGGTTCTTGATCCGCTGGGCCGCCCAATCGGCCTCGAGCTGGTCGGCCGGGACACCCCAGACCTTCTCGGTGTAGGTCTTGAAGAACGTGCGGTAGAGGCGCCAACCGAACTTGGCGGCGACGTACCCCTCGAACTTGGTCTGGTCCTTGGGCGGATTGATCCGGGCCCACACGTAGGACAGCACACAGCGGACGGCCTCGATGATGCCGAGGTTGCCGAGCGCGTTGAACGCCTTGAGGGGGTAGTCGTAGAACTTCCCCTGGTAGTAGATGCGGCTCATCCGCGGCCGCAGCAGGAAGTCTTCGTCGGGGAGGATCTCGTGCCAGAGGGCCGAGACGGGCTTCACCTTGGTGAAGAACCGGTGACCACCGATGTCGAAACGCCATCCGTCGCGTTCGGCGGTCTGCGAGATGCCGCCCACCACGTCCTCGGCCTCGAGCACCGTGGCGGTGCGGCCGGCCTTACCCAGCTGATAGGCCGCGGTGAGCCCGGCCGGGCCCGCGCCGATCACAACTGTTCTCGCGTCCGTTGCGCTGTTCTGCGTGTCGCCCATCCGACGCCCCCTCCCCGGAGCCGCCGGATCTTACCCGTATTCCTGCGACGACCCATCGCCCGCGCGACACTGCGGTATGGACATCACCTGCCCCCGATGCAACACCGCGGTCGAGGCCGACTTCTACGGACCGTGCGACAGCTGTCGCGCCGAACTGCGCGCCTCGATGGGGGGAGACGGCGGGGGAGCGGCCGAGGCGATCGAGTACGAGCCGAAGATGAACGTCACACCCAACGCGGTCGCCCTCAAGGACGACTGAAACCCTTCGGGTTTCTCGGAGTCCGGGGCAACGCTGCGCGTTGCGCGCCGAACTCCCAGGCCGAAACGAACACGGGTCGGGAAGGAGAGCCGGGAAAAAGAACAAGGCCCCGAGTAGCCTCCCGGCTCTCACCGGTCAACTCCTCGGGGCCTCGAAGCGGCTCGTTCACCCGGCTGGTCGCCCCGTCGGAACGTCCTGCCTGTGGAGGTGGGCCCTTGCGGGACTCACCCTGACGCCCGGTCCCGTTCGTCTCGGTCCCGTTCGCCTGAATCGACCTCCGGTACCCGGCGGTACCAGCCCACTCCGACCTACCGCCACCCCCGTCGGAGTGACCGCATCTCGATGTGAACCCGACACGTACCTGCCGTCGGGTGTGTTCCCCCTCCCGGCCTCACACCCCGCGGTGTGCGCCTGACGGTGGCGGACCCTCCGGCCGGCGGTACTCGTCCTTCGCTTCCGGGCGATCCCCGTCGGGAACCCTCCCAGTCGCTCCGGCCTCGCACCTCCGTGCCTCCGGTCGACCCGCCGGCACCCTCTCGGGCCCCGGCCTGATCTTGCCGTGTCGTCGCTCTCGCTCCAGCTCCGAGGAACCCGAACCTTCCCTTCGAGGCTTGCACCTCTCCGTTCCGTTTCGGCGTCCCGGAACCTTCGTTCCTGCGTCGACAAGAGGCATCCTGCGACGGCCCGGGGCGAGGGTCAAGGGGTCGGGGCGAAATCCCCAGGACAGGCCGGGAAACCCACCGGCAATCCCCAGGTCACTCGGGGTTCTCCACAGTTTCAACCACAGCAGGGGCCTCCGGGAGCTCGAAGTCGGCATAGCGGTCGGCGTGGCCGATCACGTCGTTCACGTAGGCGGTGGAGTTGTTGTAGCCGAAGTACGCCGCACGCAGCGCGGCGCGGGTGGTGAGGTTCCCCCCGAGTGCGCACAGGTAGCGGCCGGCGCTGTAGGCCGCGTCGTACATGTTCTGCGGGTCGGCTCGCCCGTCGCCGTCGCCATCGCGGCCCCGACGCAGCCAGGTCTCCGGGATGAACTGGAGCGGGCCGACGGCTCGGTCCCACTCGTCGTCGCCGTCGTAGACCCCGTCGTCGGTGTCGACGATGGCGCGGACGCCGGGGCCTCCGTCGAGCGCGATCCCGATGATCGGGCGGTCGACGCGACCGTCGGCGCGGAGCGTGCGGCCGCCGTACCGGCCGTGACGGCTCTCGATCCGGGCGACGCCTGCGATCATCCACCACGAGAGATTGCAGCTCCCCATCGTCTCGGCCAGCAGCGCTTCGGCGTTGAGATACGCATCGAGCGCGGCGACCGAGAGATCGGTGCCGGGAATCGTGGCACTCCAGCGAGCCGAACGGACGTCGTCGGCGGCTTCCCTGACGGCGGTGTCGAGCGCCTCCACGGAGGCTCGGCGTTCGCCGACCACCGTCCGGGTCGACCCGATCTCGGCGCCGAGTTCGACCGACCGGCCGAGCAGGGCCCGCTGGTCCGCGTCGGTGCGGGCCTGACGGTCGAGGAGGTCGTCGCGGGTGGAGACCTGGACCTCGTCGACACGCTGACCGAGTTCCTCGTCGCGGGCCAGATCGGTCGCGTCGGCCGGGTCGTCGAGGCCCGCGAGGGCATCACCGCCGAAGTTGACGAAGCGATCCACCGCGCGGGCGGCGAGGACCGCTTCGACCGCCTCGAGTCGTGCGGTCAGCCCCTCGATCTCTTCCACCACGTCGCGGAGCCGGGCGCCGACCTCGGTGGCTTCGGTCCGGAGCGCCGCCAACCGCGCTTCGGCGGTGGCCAGGTGCCGTGCGTTCTCGGCCTGCGCGAACAGGGCCTCGTCGAGACGGGCGACCGCTCGATCCCAACCCGCCCCTCGCAGTTCGAGCGCGGCAACCCGGACGTCCAGGCGATCGTCGGGCACGAGCAGCGCCATCGACGCCACCGCATCGTCGACCGACTCGCTCGCCGCCGCCCGGTCGGGCGAGTCCGGTCGAGTGGCGATCACGGTCGCGGCGACGGCGAGCAGGAGACCGAGTGAGACGGCGAGCCGGCCGCGGGAGCGGCACCGCCGGGTGCGAGGGGATCGGTTGTCGAACACGGGCATGACACCTCAGGGGCCCTTCAGCCCCGGGATCGCCCACGTGACCCGAGTCGTCACTCTACTCAGCAGCGCCCCGAACGGGGGGACAACGACCGCTCAGGCGCCGGGCCAGATCCCTCGCTGGCGCATGACGTCGCGAAGGACCTCGGTCTGATCGGTCATGATCCCATCGACGCCGAGGTCGAAGAGCCGGTGCATCTCCTCGGCGTCGTTCACGGTCCAGACGTGGACGTGTATGCCCCGTCCGTGCAGGTGTTCGACGAAACGCCTGGTCACGAGAGGCACGCCTCGCATCTTCACCGGCACCTGGGCCGCGTGGGACCAACCACTCCTCACCGGCAACCCGCGGCTCTCGGCCACGAACCTGGCCGTCTGCTTCGGCCCGGCACTGAACGCCAGGGCCTCGCCCACGCGACGACGGACCGCGGCGATACGACGGTCGCTGAACGAACCCACCATGACCCGCTCGACCGAACGTGTCGCGGTGATCGTCTCGGCCAACGGTTCGACCGCCGCCTCGTGTTTGGGATCGAGGTTGATGCACACGTCGGGGAAGGCCTCGAAGAGTTCGTCGAGCCGCATGACCGGCTCGGTCCCGTCGACCCGGGCCCGGCGAACCTCGGCCCACGAGAGCTCCGAGATCAGCCCTTCGCGGTCGGTGACCCGATCGAGCCGTTCGTCGTGGAACGCGATGGCCACACCGTCGGCCGTGACGTGGACGTCGGTCTCGATGTGGGTGTAGCCCAGCCCGATCGCGTGCCGGAAGGCCCGCTCGGTGTTCTCCGGATGCACGCTCGCGCCGCCCCGGTGGGCGAAGGCGATCGGGTTCCCGGTGGACAGGTAGGGGTGACTACTCGGCACGCGAGCAACTTAGTTGGCTACGGTCCCTCAGGTGACCGCCGCCGACCGCCTGACCGACCTGCTGGCGGGCGACGCGGAGATCCATCTCGACGAGTCACTCCTCCTACTGGCCGCAGCCCGGCCCGGTGCGAGCGACGACGTGGGCGCCGGACTCGCCGCGCTCGACGACATCGCCGCCGCGTGTCCCGAGCCCACGGTCGAAGCGATCCTCCAACACGTCTTCGTCCGGGAGGGTTTCAGCGGCGATCGTGACGACTACCACGATCCCCGCAACTCCTACCTCGATCAGGTGCTCCAACGGCGTCGGGGCATGCCCATCACCCTCGCAGTCGTGCTCGTCGAGGTCGGCCGACGACTCGGCGTCGAGCTGCGGGGCGTGGGGATGCCGGGCCACTTCCTCGTCCGGGAGCTCCACGACCCCGATGGGTTCATCGACCCGTACCACCAGGGGACGCGCATCTCGGCCAGCGCGTGCGAGGCCCGGTTCCGGTCGGTGCACGGCCCCGATGCGCCGTTTCACCGGGCCTATCTCGAACCGGTACCGACCCGGGCCATCGTGCAGCGGGTGCTCAACAATCTCACGGTGAGCTTCCGGTCCCGCAGCCCCCGCGACCTCGATTGGCTCCTGGACATCCGGGTGCAGCTTCCCGCCGGTCCGCCGGACCTCAGGGCCCTGGCCGAGCTGTGCGAGATGCGAGGCCGCTACGGCACGGCGGCGACGCTCCTGGAGCGTGCGGTGGCCCATGTGACCGACGATCCGACCGCCGAACGCGTGCGCGGCCGCGCCGCTCGGCTGCGAGCCCGCCTGAACTGATCCTGCGGCGAAAACGACACGGGAAGTGGCAAGGTGCGCGCGCCGCGCTGAACTAGCCTCGCATCCATGCACCGTCGAACGAAGATCGTCGCGACCATCGGACCTGCCTCGCAAGACGAGTCAGTCCTCCGGGAGATGATCCGCGCCGGCATGGACGTGGCCCGCATCGGACTCGCACACGGCACGATCGACGACGGTCTCGAACGCTTCCACCGGATCCGCAAGGTCGCCGCCGACGAAGGCCGCCGGGTCGGCATCCTGGTCGACCTGCCCGGCCCGAAGGTCCGCGCCGCGTCGTTCGGCGAAGACGGTGTCGACGTGCCCTCCGGGCACACCGTCGAGCTGCGGGTCGGCACCGACCGGTCCACGTCGTCCGTGGTCGAAGTCGACTACGAAGGGCTCGTCACCGACGTCCAGGTCGGCGACCGCCTGACCGTCGGTGATGGTGGCGCGGTGCTGGAGATCTCCGAGAAGACGAGCGAGAAGATGCTCGCCACGGTGGTCCACGGCAGCAAGCTCCGCGGCCGACCCGGCATCCACGTCCCGTCGGATCGCCTGCAGATCGCGACCCCGACCGACGAGGACTTCCTCGCCCTCGATGCGTTCGTCGACGTCGGAGTCGACATGGTCGCGATCAGCTTCGTCCGGTCGGCCCACGACATCCGCCGCGTCGGCACCGAGCCGCACCCGCGTGGACCGCTCGTCGTCGCCAAGATCGAAACCCGCGCCGCCGTCGACAACCTTCCCGGGATCATCGAGGCCGCCGGTGCGATCATGGTCGCCCGCGGCGACCTCGGCAACGAGTGCTCACTCGAGGACCTTCCCCACCTGCAGAAGCAGATCATCCGTGACTGCATCGCCGGCGGCCGCCCGGTGATCACCGCGACCCAGATGCTCGAATCCATGGTCACGAGCCCGGCCCCCACCCGGGCCGAGGCCTCCGACGTCGCCAATGCCGTCTTCGACGGGTCCTCGGCCGTGATGCTCTCGGGCGAGACGGCGATCGGCGCCGATCCCGTCAACGTGGTCCGCACCATGAGCCGGATCGCGCGACGCGCCGACGAGGAGATGGACCACGAACAGTGGGCCCAGATGCTCGCCGAGTTCCGGATGACCGACGAGGAGGCCGGCGCCGCGTCGGTCACCGACGCGATGACCATGGCCACGTGGCGTGCCACCCAGGAGCTCGGGATCGAGCACGTGCTGTGCATCTCCGGATCGGGCTTCACCGTCCGTTCCATCGCCCGATTCCGGCCCGAGGCCCAGATCCTCGGCTTCTCGGCGAACGAAGCCACCGTGCAGCAGCTGAGCCTGAGCTGGGGCACGCTCCCCATGCTGATCGAACCCCGCGACAGCAACGAGGACATGGTCGCCGAGGCGATCCGCCACGCTCGGGCCGAGGGTCACATCCGTTCCGGCGAGACCGTCGCCGTACTGGCCGGCTCCGACAGCCGGAGCCGGTCGACCAACGTGTTGCGCATCGAACGGGTGCCCTAGGCGTCGACCTCGAGCGTGGTTCGGCATCCGACGTCGCCGTCGGCGAGGCGGACCCGCACGTCGTCGGGAAGCTGCTCCCACGGCACCGTGACCGTCTGGCCGTAGAGGGAGCACTCGCAGGTACGGGCACAGTCCTCCAGATCGGCGCGCTGTACCCACAGCGAGACGCCGACACCGGCGAGGACGGCGACCAGCACCAGCTTGAGGACCACCCGCTGGACGAATCGGACCACGACGTACATCAGGTAGAGCAACACGGCGATGACGACGAGGATGATCCAGGTCAGCAGTTCCGGGTCGAGCCATTCGGGCAGGGCGGCGACGAACACGGCCACGATCGTAGGGCCGCCGTCCGCCCGACCCTGGTCACCTCGGTAGGCTCGCCCGCATGACCGACGTCAATCTGTACCGCGAGGGCCCGCCCGACACCGTGCTGGCCCCCGAGCCCGACGACGCCCTCGCGGCGCTCGACGCAGCCCTCGCCGCCGAGGACCGGGTCGCGGCGATCGGCGCCGTCTGCGCCCGGTGGCCCACGTTCCTCGCCGCCTGGGCCTCGCTCGGCGACTCCGTCGACGAGCCGGCGCTCGCCTATGCCGCCTACCGCACCGGCTACCACCGGGGGCTCGATCGTCTCCGGGCCAGCGGCTGGCGCGGGAGCGGCTACGTGCGCTGGCGCAACGAGACGAACCGAGGATTCCTGCGCGCCCTCGACGGGCTGCAGCGAATGGCCGCCGCGATCGGGGAGACCGACGAGGACGAGCGCTGCGCCCTGTTCCTGAAGCAACTCGACCCCGAGTGGCCGCCGACCACGTGAACGCCGCGCCGACGCTGGGAGGCGCCGTCCTCGCCGGCGGCCGTTCACGGCGCATGGGCACCGACAAGGCGCTGATCTCGATCGACGGCATCACGCTGGTCGAGCGGGCCGTCGGCGCGCTCCGATCGGCCGGGGCCGATCCGGTGGTCGTGATCGGCGGG
>JBDQKM010000131.1:0-9714 GCA_040263275.1 Acidimicrobiales bacterium | reverse complement strand
GAACCGGTCGCGATCGGCACCGAGCCAGCCGGCGACGGTGTCGGTGACTTTCGTGGCGTTGAGCGTGCACACCAGCGGCAGGTAGCCGCCGGCCGCGTCGCAGAAGCCGGCGACCGCGCCCGTCGCATCGCTGGTGGGCGTGGGCGACACCGCGTAGACCGTGCCCGAGGTGCCGAGCGACATCGCGACATCGCCGGGCCGCAGCCCGAGGCCGAGGGCGGCCGCCATGTTGTCACCGGTGCCCGGGCCCACGACGATCCCCTCGGGCAGACCGAGTGCGGTCGCTGCGTCGGCCGTGAGCGGACCGGCCGGCTCGTCGGGGCCGACCACGGTCGGGAGCAGCGAGGCCCAGTCGTCGCGCCCCGCGACCAGCGCCAGCAGGTCGTCTCGATAGGTGCCGAGATCGCGGTCGTACCACCCGCCACCCGAGGCATCTCCTCGATCGGTGACCACCTCTCCGGTGAGCCGGTGGGTGAGATAGTCGTGGGGCAGCATGACCCGGCCGATGCGGGTGACCAGCTCCGGCTGGGTCTCGACCAGCCAGGCGAGCTTCGTGACGGTGAACGAGGCGACCGGGACGGATCCACAGGCCGCAGCCCATGCCTCGGCCCCGAGGGCATCGACGAGCCGCTGGGCCTGGGGGGCCGACTCCGTGTCGTTCCAGAGCTTGGCCGGCCGCAGGGGGCGCCCGTGCTCGTCGAGCACCACCAGGCCGTGTTGCTGACCCGCCACCGAGACGGCCACCACGTCACGTCGGAGATCGCCGAGCGCCGCGAAGATCTCGACCAGCGCCTCCCACCAGGCCTGCGGGTCCTGTTCACTTCGGGGCGGCTCGGTGGCAGGGTGCGCAGCGCGCCCCGATGCCACGACGCCACCGGTCTCCAGGTCACGGAGCTCGACCTTCGTCGACTGGGTCGACGAGTCGACCCCCGCGACCAACGGCATCAGCGCACCCGTTCGATGTAGCGGTTGACGACGGTCTCCAGCGCCTCCTGGGCCCCCGACACGGGCGCCGGGTCGAGATTGTCGGCGGTGACCCGGCCACGGAGATCGTCGAGTGACCGCTCGCCGCCGAGGATCGCCTGACCCTCGGGCTCGCTCCAGCCCGCGTAGCGCGCGTCGCGGAGGTCCTCGAGCGCCCGGTCTTCGTGCATGGCGTGGGCGACGAGGAAGGCCTTGGCCAGCGTGTCGATGCCTCCGACGTGGCCGTGGAAGAGATCACTGCGGTCGATCGACATCCGGCGCAGCTTGGTGTCGAACATGAAGCCGCCCGTGTCGAACCCGCCGCCCCGGATGATCTCGTAGACGGCCGGCACCAACGAATCGACGGAGTTGGGGAACTGGTCGGTGTCCCACCCGAGCCGGTCGTCGCCCCGGTTGGCGTCGACCGAGCCGAAGATGCCGAGCGACTGGGCGACGGCGACCTCGTGGGCGAAGTCGTGGCCCGACAGGGTGGCGTGGTTGACCTCGATGTTGACCTTGATCTCGTCCTCCAGGCCGTACTTCTGGAGGAACCCGAAGACGGTCGCGGAGTCGTAGTCGTACTGGTGCTTGGTCGGTTCCTGCGGCTTCGGCTCGATCAGGAGCGTGCCCTCGAAACCGATCGCGTGCTTGTGCTCGACGACCATCGAGAGAAACCGGCCGAACTGGTCCATCTCGCGGGGAAGATCGGTGTTGAGCAGGGTCTCGTAGCCCTCGCGACCGCCCCAGAGCACATAGTTGGCGCCACCCATCTTGTGGGTGACATCGAGGCAGTTGGCCACCTGCGCTGCCGCTCGGGCGAACACCTCGGGATCCGGGTTCGTGGCCGCGCCGGCCATGTAGCGCTGGTGGTGGAACAGCCGGGCGGTCCCCCACAGCAGACCGATGCCCGTGCGCTCCATGTGGCCCATCGCCTCGTCGGTCAGGGTGTGGAGCGCGGCAGTCTCCTCGGCGAACGTGCCGTCGTAGGGACACATGTCGTGGTCGTGGAACGAGAAGAACGGCACGCCGAGCTTCTCGACGAACTCGAAGGCCGCCGCCATCTTCGTGCGGGCTGCGTCCATGGGCTCGAGTGACGGATCGAGCCAGGGTCGGTCGAACGTGCCGTCGCCGAAGACGTCGTTGCCCGGCCAGTTGAACGAGTGCCAGTAGCAGACGGCCAGGCGAAGGTGTTCGGCCAGTGTCTTGTCGCCGACCATCCGGTCCTTGTCGTACCAGCGGTACTGCAGCGGGTTGTCGCTGTCGGGCCCACCGAACGTGATCTCGTCGACTCCGTGGAAGAACTCTGCCATGGGACAGACGCTAGTCAGCTTTGCCCGGAAACTATTGACGGTTAGGGTGCCAATAGTTTCGTAGACCGGAGGCCTCATGCCCTCACCGCTCAAGCTGATCGGCGCGCCGGCGTCGCCGTACTCGCGCAAGATGCGCGCCGTCCTCCGCTACCGGCGCATCCCCTTCGACTGGGTACTCCAGAACAGCGCCGAGTCCCGGCAACTGCCGAAGCCGAAGGTGCCGGTCATCCCGGTCATCGGTTTCGTCGACGACGACGGCGAATGCCGCGAGGTGATGACCGACAGCAGTCCGCAGATCATGCGGCTCGAAGGCATGTACGAGGGGCGCAGCCTCGTACCCCTCGACCCGGTTGTCGCCTTCGTCGACATGCTGCTCGAGGACTACGCCGACGAGTGGGTCACGAAGATGATGTACCACTACCGCTGGTACTACGACGAGGCCATCGACAAGGCCGGCCGCATGCTCCCCCTCCAGGCCGATCTCACGATCAGCGATGACCAGTGGCTCGCCGCCAAGGACTTCATCACCGAACGCCAGATCACGAGGCGGGCCCTCGTCGGCTCGACCGAGGAGAACCGGCCGATCATCGAGGACAGCTACGTCCGACTGCTTCGGCTCCTCGACGCCCACCTGCATCATCACGATCATCTCTTCGGTCCTCGGCCGGCGCGGGCCGACTTCGGACTCTTCGGGCAGCTCTCCCAGCTGGTGTGGTGGGACCCGGAGGCAGTGGCGGTGGCCGTGCGCGAGAGCAGCCGCACCGTCGTGTGGGTCGAGCGGGTGGAGGATCTGTCCGGCTTGTCCGTCGACGGCGACGAGGGCTGGTGCGACCGCGACACCATCCCGGCCACCACGCTCGCGCTCCTGACCGAAGCGGGGCGGACCTACGCGCCCTTCATGTTGGGCAACCATGCGGCGTTCGAGAACGACGACGAGATGATGACGTGCACCATCGACGGGGCGACCTACACCCAGGGTCGATTCGGGTACCAACGCAAGTGCCTCGACTGGCTGCGCAACGACTACCGGGCGCTCGCCGACGTCGACCGAGCCGCGGTCGACGCCCTGCTCGCCGGGTCGGGCTGCGAGCAGCTCTTCGCATGACCGTTCGGCTCTTCGGCCACTGGACCTGCCCCTACGTCAACCGGGTCGACTTCACGCTGGCCCAGCGCGGGGTCGAGTTCGAGCTGGTGAACGTGCCTCCCTCCGCCGTGCGGCCTGCGGACTTCGCCCTTCCGGAGGAGTTCGTGGCCAACAGTCCACGGCTGGAGGTCCCGCTGATCTGTGTCGACGGCGAGTACCTCGCCGACTCGATCCCGATCCTCCACTTCCTCGACGATCGACTCGATGCGCCGAGCGTGCGCCCGGTCGGGCACCCCGAACGGGTCGAGCGGCTCGACGAGATCCTGATGCGCAGCATGGGCGGCGTCGCCTACGGCACCGACCCCGACAGGATCGACCGAGCCGCAGAGCGTCTGGCCGAGGCGTTCGCCGAGATGGCGAAATGGCTCGAGGACTCGGACTGGTTGGCCGGCGCGGGGCCCACGCTCGCCGAGGCGATCGCCGTGCCGATCTACCTGCGACTCCCCGGCCTGGTCGCCCTCGGCTTCAACCGGTCACTCCCGCCGGCGGTGGCCGACCACCGCGACCGAACCCTCGCCCTCCCCGGGGGACGCCACGTGGCCTGGTCGGCGGCGCAGGCCGACGAGTATCTGGGCCGGCACCGCAAGGCGCGCCGTCTGGCCGGCTGACCCGCACAGAGGACCGGCAAGCCGTGACGAGTGTCTGACACCGCTGTGACGGCTATTCGATGATGACGAGGTCGGAGGCGGACCGGCCGAAGACCTCGGGGGCGTAGATCTCCTCGGCTCGGGCCGGCGGGACCACGAAGGTGCCCGGTGTGGTGGCACGAGCGACGTAGGAGTACTCGTGGGTGCCGGCCCAGAGGGAGGCGGAGAAGGCCTCGGCCCGATCGTCGCGGAGGTTCTGGTGGTCGTACCAGGTCCAGAACCACCAGCCGTCGCCCGGCTCGTCGCCCTCGTCGATCCGGTCGAGGGCGTCGGCGGTCACCGCCAACGCAGGGTTCGACGGCTCGAGGCCGGCCGGCAGCGGGTCGATCAGCGCCATGTTCGTGCGTCGCGAGTCGTTCACCATCGTGAGGGTGACCCGCACCTCCGCGCCGGCGGCGATGCGCCAGGTCCCGTCGTCGTCGAGTCGGACGTCGTCCTCGTCGCCCAACGACTCGTAGGAGCGCTGGACCACGAAGCCACGGTCGAGGGGATCCAACTCGAAGTCGTCGGGGGCGTAGCGCAACCCGAGGCGGTAGTAGAGCCGGCCGTCGCCGTCCTTGCTCACCACCAGGTCGGTGTCGCCGCCATCCAGCAGGTCCTGCATCGGGACCACCGTCTCCTGACTGTCGACGCTGCGGCCCGCGAAGGTGTGCTCCGCGGCGTAGAGGTCACCCAGCCAGACCCGGGCGACGAAATCGGGGGTCGTCGCCTCGAAGGTGTCGAAGTAGTTGTTGAGCGCGAGGAGGATGAAGGCGCTCTCCTGGCTGTTGTTCCAGCGGCCCTGGCGCTGGTTGCCGATGAGCCCGGCGACGACCTTCGGGATCAGGTCCGAGCCCGGGTCCATCAGCAGCATGGCGTCGAGGATGATCCCGTCGGTCCGGCGGTCCGAGCGGAGCAACAGGTGTCCCTCCTCCTCGTCGAAGCCGGTCGCGAACGTCGCTGCGCTCGGGGTCTCGGTCACCCGGTTCTGGAAGTTGATCCGGATCTCCGCCGCCTTCGCCTCGTCGCCGATCACCGGCCAGAGCCAGGCGAGCGCATCGAGACCGAAGTCGAGCCCGTGGCGGAGCCAGATCTCATCGGCCTTGTCGGCATCGATGTCGCCGTCGAGACGACGCACGAACAGCGAGTAGGCCACGAGCGTGTCGCGGGAGTCGACGCTCCAGTCCTGGGGGATGAAGTCCTCGATGCGCCGCAGGAACTGGCGCCCCTGCTCGAGCACGTTCGCCGGCACGGAGTAGCCGTTGGCCTCGGCCTCGAACAGGGCATGCATCACGTGGACGGATCGGTAGGGCGACGTCTCGAAGTTGCGCCGCCACGTCGACCAGCCACCGTCCCAGTTCTGGAGGGCGGCGAGGGCGGCGATGTCCTCGGCCACGATGCGGTCGAACTCCGCCGGGGTGGGGATTCCCTCCGCCTCGAAGGCCTCGAGCACGTCACGCAGCGCCGAGATGGCGAGGATGCGCGACGCGTAGGCATCAGAGCTGGTGTACTCGAACTCGGCCAGGTACAGGACCGCATCGGTGAGGGCCTGCACGGCGGTCGACGACGTCGTCACCTCGAGCCCGCCGAACTGGGGGATGACCCCCTCGGGAGCCAGCATCGGCTGGATCGTCGCTCCCGCATCGACCACGCCATAGGTGGCGAAGGCCTCGGCCGTGGCCGGCGTGTAGACCGGCAGGGCGATGGTCGCGGCATCGGCGTGGTCGCCACTCGCGACCGCAGCGCGGAACCGGGCGGTGCCCGCCGACTCGGTGGTGACCGGGAACCGCACCTCGACGCGGTCGTTGGCCGGCACGGAGACCCGTTGGCCGGCCGGACCGGTCGCGTCGAGGTTGGCGGTCTGGAGCACGACGTCGACGTCCATCACCTCGTCGGTGAGGTTCTGCACGACGACGGGGAGCTCGAACTCGTCGCCGAAGTTGAGGAAGCGGGGTGCGGACGGTCGCACCTGCAACGGCAGCCTCGCCGTGAGGTTGGCTTCGGCCGAACCGAAGCGGTCGGCCCCTTCCCGGCCACGACCATGACCCGGTAGCGGGTCAGCGAGTCGGGCAGGTCGAAGTCGACCGTCGCCCGCCCGTCGGCATCGGTCGCCACCTCGGGGTCCCACAGGGCGAGGGCGTCGAAGTCGGACCGGACCTCGATCGGCCCGTCGCTGCCGCCCGAAGTGTCGGTGTCGAGGGCGAAGGCGTTGGCGCTGGCCCGCTCCGACCGAGCGAAGTCGGCCCCGTCATCGCTGTCGGTCGTGTCGTCCGGCGAGAGGCCCCCCGCACCCTCCGTGACGGCATCGAGGGAACGTTCGACCTCGTCCTCGAGCTGGGCGGCCAACTCGACGAGGGCCTGCGGGTCGGCCAACAGGATCGAGTCACGGCCACGGAACACACTGTTGCGTTCGGCCAGGGACGCGTAGAACAGCTCGATCGGGTCGAGCAGCTCGTAGCCGGTCAACGCGAGCACGGCCTCGTCGACGGCCACCACGAGCAGTTCGGCCCCGGCCACGGCGTCGCCCGCCGCATCGGTCACCTCGACGGTCACCGAGGTCGACGCGCCCGGCTCGACCACGTCGTCGGCCGGCACCGCCTCGACCGAGAGCGTCCGGCTCACGGGCGGCACCCGCAGCGCCGTCTCCCCCGTTGCGTAGGCCGGTCTCGGCGGCACGTCGGGGAGGACGGTGCCGTCGTCGGCGGCGCGGTCGGTGACCCCCACCAGCTCGATTCCGATGGTCAGGCCGGGGACGTCGGCATCGGCGATGTCGATCTCGAGGATGGTGTCGCTGTCCTGGATCTCGAAGGGCACGATCTCCTCGAGCCCGTTGCGGCTGACCGTCATCAAGCCGTGGGCCGGCCCGAACGGCGACGAGACATAGATCTCCGCGGTGTCACCGGCGGCGTATTCGTCCCGGTCCGGGATGACGGTCGCCGACTGGAGCTCGAGGCGGCGACTCGGCAGCAATTCACCGCCACTGACCCAGCGGGTCATCTCGCTGTTGCTCTCCCGGCCGGCGTCGTCGATCACCGACGCGGCGATCCGGTAGCGGCCGCCCTGCTCCATCGCGAAGACGCACTGCTCGGGGGACGTGCTCGACGTGACCTCGCAGGGCTCACTGTCGAGGACGACGTCGGTCCACTCACCGTCGACGTATTCGGTGCGCAGCCGCTCGGCCACGACGTTCGCGACCCGGCCGGGCACGGCCTCGCCGTCGATGTCGGTGACGATGACGTCGATGGGCAGGGGGTCGCCGGCCCTCACGAACGGACGCGTCGCCTGGATGCCGACATAGAGCTCACCGGCGTGGACGAGCAGGTCGGTGGTCGATGACCAGGTCTGTCGGTTCACGTCGGTCACCGAGGCGGTCGCCGAGACCGTGGTGGGTCGGCCCTCGCCGTCGCCCTCGAAGTCCATGCGCAGGAAGTGGTTGCCGGTCGCATCGGTCACGCCCGAGAACGTCTCCGTCGTGCGCTCGGGCCCGAAGCCGGGGCCGAAGCCGCCGTCACCGAATCCATAGTCGACGAAGCCGCGGTCGAAGCCGTAGCGACCCCACCACGGGACCCAGATCCCGAACGTGAAGTCGTCCCAGCCCGGGGGCGAGTACGAGGTGGGCGTGGTCTCGACCCACCACTCGACGGGCGCATCGGGCAGCGGTCCGCCCGAGAAGTAGGTGGCATCGACGGCAACGGTCGCCGGCGCGTCGACCAGATACGGGCCCGGCGTCTCGGCCCGGGCCGTGACCTCGAACTCGGGCCGGCGGAACTCCTGGATCTGGAACCGGTGGGTGAAGCCGTTGCGCCCCGGTGTGGCGGGACGGAGGAGCTCGATCCAGCTGTCACCGAGGTTCGCGCCCAGCGGGATCGCAGCGGTGAAGTCGAACCCACCGGCATCGGTGAGGGTCGCCTCGCCCGTGACGAGCTCGATGCCGAAGGCGTCGCGCACGACATAGGAGATCGTCTCCCCCGCCGGCAGCTCGTCGATCGAGGCGTCGTCGGACAGATCGAGCATCCGGACCCAACCCTTGACGCTCATGGTCTCGCCGGGCCGGTAGAGGCTGCGATCGTCGACCACGTACCAGAGGGCCCGGTCGGCCTCGACCCATGCCGTGGGACCGGCCGATGCGAGGGCGACGTCGTCGCCGAGGGAGACCACCATCGGCCCGGAGTCCTGGCCGACGGACGGGAGATCGACCTCCGCGATGCCGTCGCCGTCCGTGAGGGCTTGGGTGGGCGAACCGGTCAACCGCACGGACGCCCCATCGACCGGCGACCCGTCGGTCAGGTCGGTGATCCACGCAATACCGCGTTCGTTGTCGGCCACGAGGTGCACGCCGAGCGACGTCGACTGCACCCACTGGACCACCGGCTGGTTCTCCCAGTAGAAGCGATCGGTGTTGCGGTCGAGATTCGCCAGCTCCCCCACCGGCTCGATCACGACGACCGCCATTCCGGGGTCACCGCCGAACACGGGTTCCAGGTCGATGCGAGCCTCGAAGCGCTCGTTGGCCGGCGCACCGGTGGCCTGCACCGCGTCGTAGATCTCCGGCCAGGGCGGATCGGGGAACTCGTCGCGCTCCCACCGGAGGTTCCGGTAGTCGTTGAACGCCTCCCACTCCGACGGGTCGATTGCGAACGCCCGCACCCGGACCTCGTCGTGGTTGCGGAGCTGCAGGGCCAACGTCTGGGTGTCGACCAGCGGATCGAGGGTCACGAGCAGGCCGCGGTCGAAATCGAGGAAGGGGTACGCATCGTCGACGTGGAACTCGAGCGTTTCGTCGTCGCCAAGCGTCTGGCCGAAGACGTCGGTGAGCCCGCCCGGCACCGTCATCCGATAGACGGTGCCGCCGACGATCGGACCCTCGACGCTGATGGAGTTGCCCCGGACACGGATGAACGCACCCGGGAGCTCGGGATCGAACACCAGGTCGCCGGGATCGATCGACTCCCCTTCGAGGCTGTTGTTGAACGAGACCGAGAATCCCCACTCGGGCTGGCAGTCGTCCTCGGGGAGGCACGACTGACGATCGACGCGAAGGGGCGCATAGGTCCGTGCCTGTTCGGTGAACACGTCGTCGGTCGAGTTCGGCCCCTCGGCCGACGGCACCGCGGGGCCGATCCGTATCGTCACGGGCGAATTCGCGGGCATGGGCTCGACCGCCCGGAACGCCATCCACGTGCCTTCGACCGCGCGGTCGACCGTGGCCGCGAGCTGTTCGTCGCCGGCGATCTCGTTGTCGGTCGCGAGCCTGACCGCGACCTCCTGGCCGTCGACGTCGAGGGTGGTGACCCCGAGCACGGCCTCCGCGTCGATCCGTTGGTCGAACTGGGCGAAGAACACCGTCTCCAGGTCGAGCGAGTCGTGGGCCGGGGTCAACCACTGCACGGTGGGGGCGGGCGTCTCGAACCCGAACACATAGTCGTCGGCGAGCTCGTTGCCCGCAGCAGAAGTCGTGCCGGCGAGGACGGTCACCGAGTAGGTCGTTGCCATCGGGAGTCGATCGACGACCGTCGGGTCGTGCTCGAACCGCAGGGTGCGGGTGCCGATCCATTGCCAACGCCCCGGGAGGTCGGGCGTCATCGTGACCGGGGTGTCGGCAGCGTCGGTCTGCTCGACCGTGCCGAGGGCGATCATGGGCTGGCTGAAGGTGAGACTCAGGAACGGGGCG
>JBDQKM010000130.1:0-9723 GCA_040263275.1 Acidimicrobiales bacterium | reverse complement strand
CGTCCGTCGAACATGATGGCGCCGCGGTCGGCTTCGACCACCCCGGAGATCGACTTGAGCAGGGTCGACTTCCCGGCGCCGTTGGTGCCGAGCAGGGCGACGATCTCGCCCTCTTCGACCTCGAAGGCGACGTCGAACAGGATCTGCACGTCGCCGTACGACACGTTGAGACCCCGGACCAGGAGCAGCTTGCTGCGGCCCGCTCGCCGCTCCGTGGCGACCTCGGCCCGGGCCGCGGCGGTCTGCCAGACCTGGGCGATGTCGTCCTTGATCACGAAGCCGGCGGTCGACAGGATCAGGCCGCCGATGAGGTAGACGGGCGCCATCATGCCCATGCCCCAGCGGATGCCCCAGGCGTCGCCGATCGCACCGATGAGGGGGAGCACGATCAGGCCCGGGAGGATCCACAACGAGCCGATCGAGAAGCCCAACGCGCGGGCGCGGGGTGGGATCGCCATCGACAGCACGGCGAAGATCGTCGGGACGAACATGGCGTTGACGAGCGACGCCACCGCAGCGGCCCCCGTGGCGACCCACCAGACCGGGGCGCTGGCGAAGATCACCATGACCCCGGCGTTGAAGAAGGCGGTGAGGGCGAGGAACTTCAGCACGAGGCCGGGGTCGCGTGCCATCAGTCGGGTGCCGATCCGCGCGCCGATGACGAGGCCGACCAGGCCGGCGGGTTCGACGGCGGCGGCCAACACGCCACGCGCCCGTTCGTCGAAGTTGAACACCTCGTCATAGAGCAGCGACGCGAAGGTGCCGAAGCCGATCAACGACGCAGCGAGGAACGGAAGGGCGAACCAGATCCGCTTCAGACTCTCGATCTTCCACATCATCCGCCACGCCTCGGCGTAGGACGGCGGCTCCTCCTCGGTCGCAATGGCTTCCTCGGTGGCGCCCATGGCCCGACGCTCGTGGGCGCCGCGGATGGGCTCCTTCATGCGCAGCCCGACGACCACGAGAATCGCCGTGGGCACCGCGAAGATGATGAAGGGCCACCGCCAGCCGAACTGGAAGGCGATGAGCCCGGCGACGATCGGGCCGACGATCTGGCCGAGCACGTTGGCCGACCGGTGGAACGCGAAGACCTTGTTGCGGTGTTCGGGCGCGTAGTAGTCGGCGATCAGCGAGTTGTGGGTCGGGTCTACGACTGCCTTGCCGATACCGGAACCGGCTCGGGCCACGGCGAGCGCCCAGAGCACCCAGGCGAGACCGGTGACGAAGGAGAAGACGGCCCACACGCCGGCGCCGATGAGCGTCAGTCGACTCCTGGAGCCGCGGTCGGCCAGCTGGGCGATCGGTACCTGCAGGGCCAAGGCGGCCGCGCCCACCGCAGCCACGATGCCGAGCACGCCGGTGAGGTTGAGACCGAACTCCTCACGGATCTCGGGGAGAAGCACGGTGAACGCGGTGCGGTCGAGTTCGTCGACGGCGTTGAGACCGAAGAGGATCAGCAGGGGATAGATCGGGCCGCCGCCGGTGATCCCATCGAGGGTCCGAACCGGGTGGGCGATGGCCTGGGCGACGGGCTTCAGCCGGCTCATGTGGGCTCCATCTCCGGATCGGCACTGTCGTCGGGTACTGCACTGCCACCGAGCACCGCGGCCTCTTCGGCCCGGCTGGGAGCGACGTCGGCCAGCAGGCTGGGGACGACGATCCCTCGGCGGGTGGCGACCCAACGCAGCCACTGGTCCCGCACCCAGAAGAACAAGCCCCCGATGCCCGACGGCACGACCAGGAGCACGATGAGCACGCCGACGCCACTGGCGAAGAACACCCATTCGCCGGGGAGGAACCAGCCCATGCCCTGGAGATACACCGCACCGATGACGCCGCCGGCGAGGCTGCCGAGACCGCCGATCACGCCCATCACGAACACCTCGATGCTGTCGCCGGGTTCGAAGCTCGATGCCGTGTAGATCCTGAGGTTGTAGGCGAACAGGCCGCCGGCGAGCGCCGCCACCGCGCCGGAGAGTGCGAATCCGGTGAGCTTGGCGCGCAGCGGGCTGATCCCGAACGTCTGGGTGGCCGCCTCGTTCTCGCGTAGGGCGAGCAGCACGCGGCCGGTTCGGCTTCGGCGGACCCCACGCACGGCGACGAGGACCACAGCCAATGCCGCTACTGCCACGTAGTACATGCGGGTCGGGGTGTCGATCTCGATGCGACCGAACAGCGGCAGGCGCCGGAACGGGCTGTCGTGGACCCACGAGCCGACCCAGAACTCGTCGTTGAGGAAGTAGCTGGTGGTGGCGAGTGAGAAGCCGAGCGACGTCACGGCGAGAAACAGACCCCGCTGGCGCAACGCCGGCAAGCCGACGACGACGGCGACGGCGGCCCCGACCCCGGCCGCGGCCAACAACGCCAGGATGAGATCGACGTTCCATTCGTGGGTGAGCTTGGCCGTGACGGCGGCGCCCACGGCGACGAATGCCATCTGGCCGAGCGAGACCTGACCCGCCCACCCCGTGAGGATGATCACCGAGATCCCGATGATCCCGAAGACGGCGACGGCGGTGGCCTTGATGAGATCGGCGGTCCCCAGGAAGAGGGGCAACGAGAGTGCCCCGGCGGCGATGACGAGCGCGATACCGACGCGGGCGAACATCACCTCCGGCACGCGGCGCAGCTCTGGAGGCACGTCGCGGATCTCCTCCGCCGCCTGCCACGTGGAGGTGTCGTCGGCATCGGCCCGGCTGTCGGAGCGGCCCAGCAGCGACCGGGCGAGCAGTGCCACGATGATGACGCCCGCGAGCACGGCGCCGCTCTCGGCCGGACTGCGGTTGTTGGCGACCATGCTCGTTTCCAGCACGCCGAGAGCGACAGCGCTGGTGGCGATGGCCGGGAGGTTCGTGAGGTTGCCGAGCGTGAGGGCGGCCAGGGCCCGCAGCAGCACGTTGAACGACAGCGCCGCGCCCACCGGAAGGCCGATGATGCCGGCCCGCAACCAGATGGCGATGAAGGCGAGCGTGGTTGCGATCGACCACACGACCGTGTGCAGTCGCTTCACCGGAACCCCGAGGAGTCCAGCCAGGTCGGCGCGTTCGGCGGCACCGCGGATGGCGGTGCCGATGACCGTTCCCCGAAGGAAGAGCGCAACCGCGATCATGGCCAGCGGCCCGAGCACCCAGGCGACCACGTAGTCCTCGCGGAAGATGATCGAGTCGACCTCGAACCGGATCTCGACCGGGAAGTTCACGCGTTGGGAGCGTGACGGTGCGTCCCAGAGCTCGGCCATCCAGAAGGCGAGGAACACGAGCAGCTGGGTGAGCCCGAGGGTGACCACGGTGAGGATCAGACGGGCGGCCCGGAAGAAGCGGCGGATGATGACGAGCTCCACCAGCGCGCCGCCGACGATGGCGACGGCGAGGCCGGCGAAGAAGCCGAGGAAGTAGTTGAGGCCGCTGACGGCGACGAGCATCACGCCCAGCAGCCCGGGGATGTAGCCGAGGTCGGCCTGGCTGAAGTTGAGCACCCGGTTGGCGCGGTAGATCAGGGCCATGCCGACGGCGATCAGCGCAGTGAGGAGGCCGATGGTGGCGCCCTGCAGCATGAAGCCGAGGTCGGTGCGGAAGAACGCGGTCTGGGCGACGAGCACGGCGATCGCCGGGCCGAGTGTCAACAGCGCCGGGCGGAGCCGTTCGTCCACCGCCTCGGGGAGCAGCGAACCCTTCACGCGACGGGCACTCCGCGTTCGACCACGTGGTACTGCCGGTCGGGGTCGTTCTGGGGGGTGCGGATCGGGTCGTCCGCGCCGGTGGGATCACCGTCGAGCTTGACCGCACCGTCGGGGGCGTACTGCAGGATGTAGGTCTTGCGCACCGCGTCGGTGGTGTTGGGGCCCGTGAGATGCGGGGTCAGCGACGAGAAGACCACCGCGCCACCTCGACCGACCGGCGCGGGCACGGCGTCGGGGTGATCGGGGAAGCACTGGAAGCCCAACGGGTCGACGTATTCGTGGACCAGGGTTCCGTGCCGGTGCAGCCCGGGCACCACCCACGGACAGCCGGCCTCGATCGGCGCGTCGCCCAGCGACAGCCAGACCGTGAGGTACTGCTGTGGCTCGACGAAGGTGTAGCCGTTGTCCTGGTGCCATGGGAAGGGTCGGGGCTTCTCCGGCTTCTTGTAGACGATCTGGTCCCAGTACAGGCGGACGTCGGGTCCGACGAGGTCTCGGCAGATCGCGGCGATGGCCGGATGCGAGCTGACGGCGCGGGCGGCCGCGGATCGGGTGACCGCATGCGGTGCGAACGTGATCGCCCCGGCCTCGGCGATGAACAGGCGTCCGTCGGGCAGGTGCTCCAGCGCTTCGGCGATCTCGGCTTCGATCTCGTCGAGTTCCGCGGTCAGGCGGGTGACGGTGGCGTCGTCGATCAGGTCGTCGATCACGAGCCAGCCGTGCTCGTGGAAGTGGTCGACCTGTTCGGAGGTGAGCTGCTCGGGTACCGACTCGGACCGCGTCCAGGCGAAGTCGACGTTCCACGGATGGGGCTGCACGGGCGACACTTTCGCATGCGTACCGGGTCCAGGCCAGACGACAGAGCGTGCGCGCGCGGCTCCGCGCAGCGGCAGCTGGGTCGTTCGGCCCGGAGGGCTGGGCCGAATTGCCACTGCCCCTCGCTGTCGGAGCGGGGATACCATCACCATCCGTGACGACACGCACCGACACCCCCGTGCTCGACGAGCTCATCGCCGAACGAGGCCATCTCGTGGTCGACGGCGCCATGGGTACGGAACTCTTCGCCCGTGGCCTTCCTGCCGGCGACGCGCCGGAGCGGATGAACCTCGACATGGCCGATGCGGTGCAGGACGTGCACCGTGCCTATGTCGCAGCCGGGTCCGACATCATCCTCACCAACAGCTTCGGTGGCACCGCGTACCGCCTCGCACTCCACGATCTCGACGACCGCGTGGTCGAGATCAACGAAGCTGCCGCCCGCAACGCTCGAGTGGCGGCCGACGAGGCCGACCGCCGCGTGCTGGTGGCCGGGTCGATGGGGCCGACCGGCGAGCTGATCGTCCCGCTCGGCTCGCTCGAGCCTGCCGATGCACAGGCCGCGTTCGCCGCCCAGGCCGAAGGCCTGACCCGGGGCGGCGCCGACCTGCTCTGGATCGAGACGATGAGTTCACTCGAAGAGATCGAGGCCGCGATCGCCGGGGCCCGGGAGTCCAGCGATCTGCCGATCACCGTCACCCTGAGCTTCGACACCGCCGGCCGGACGATGATGGGTGTCACCGGCACCCTCGCCGCCGAGCGGCTCACCGAGCTCGGCGTGGCCGCGGTGGGTGCCAACTGCGGCAACAACCTTGCCGAGACCGAAGCCGCCCTGGCTGAGATCCGTGCTGCAACCCACCTGCCGGTCATCTCGAAGGCCAACGCCGGCATTCCCGAGTGGCACGGCGCTGAGCTGTCCTACAGCGGCTCGCCCGACGTCATGGGGGCCCACGCCCACCGGGTCCGCACCACCGGGATCCAGATCATCGGCGGGTGCTGCGGCAACTCGCCGGAGCATGTCGCGGCGATCCGCGGTGTGCTCGACGGCACCGTTCCGGTGCCCGACGTCGAAGTGGCCGATGCCCCGGTGCGGGCCAGCAGCAGCGAGGGCGCCGCCCGTCGCGGCCGTCGCCGTCGCGGCTGACGCAGCCCCACCGTCGGCTTCAGCGCACGCCGACGTCGTGGAGATGGTGGATCGGGTCGTGGATGAAGTACTTCGCGAACGTGATCACGGTGAAGGCCGCGCCATCGCTGCGCAGGCCGGTGCGACCCCAGGCCGCGCCGTCGACCTCGTCGAAGCGGGCGGCGAGCGCGTCTGACGCCTCCTCGAGCTGTCGAGCGACCACGGCCGGGTCGGCGTCGTGGTAGCGGGACGAGACCGCGGTCTCGTCCTGGTCCCAGTTCGGATAGTGCGGGGCGTCCTCGGTGAGCATCATCTCGAGCCGCTGGAGATAGAGCACGTGGACGTCGCGGACATGGCACGCGTACTCGAGCGGTGACCACACGGCCGGCGCCGGGCGGGTCCGGACGTCGGGCCGCTGGAGCACCTCGAGCCATTCGGCGGTGTTTGCCCGCAGGAGGGCGCTCACGTCGTGGTGGTCGACCGCGCCTGCGGCGAACCCGCAGTCCGGGCAGGGCCGATCGAGGACCCACGTCCAGTCCTTGTCGTCGGGTGTCGGCGCGGCGGGCTCGTTCATGACGGTCATCCTGGCCGATCCAGATCCGGTTCGTGGGCCGTTTTCGATCTACGGTTCCCGGGTGATGACCGACACCACCCTCGCCTCCTCGCTCGGCGGCATGACCAACCTCGTCCACGGCTTCATCTACTTCGCCCCCGAGGCCACCGCCGGGTACACCTCGGTCGGACTCCCGGCCGAGCACCACTACTTCGCGAGCAGGGCGGCCCCGATGGGTCCCGTCCCGGCCGAGGTCGTGATCGCGACCTTCTTCAACTTCAATCCCGAGATGGTTCGTGGCGCGATCCCGGCTGCGTGGGAGTCGGCTGCCCCCGCCGCGATCCAGGAGGCGCGTATGCGCGCCGCAGCCGCGGTCTTGGCCCGTTGTTGCCCGGAGATCGACGCCGCTCATCTCGGTGAAGCGACCGAGCTGGCGGGTGCGATGCTCGATCCCTTGGGCTACGAGGGCAAGCCGCTGGCAGGAGCGAATCGAGCCGTGCCGGAGCCGGAGGAGCCGTGGGCGCGGTTCTGGCAACGGATCACGATCCTGCGCGAGTGGCGCGGCGACGTGCACGTGGCCGCGCTCACATCGGCGCCGGTCGATGCCGTCGAGGCGCTGATCCTGCACGCAGCCACCGACCAGGTCCCACGGGCGGCGTTGGTGGCCACCCGGCAGTGGCCGGACGACAAATGGACGGCAGGGGTCGAACGGCTCCGCAGTCGGGGGCTGGTCGATGCCGGCGAACGGTTCACCGAGGAGGGCCGGGCGTTCCGCGAGGCGATCGAGCACCGGACCGATGTCGCCTGTGCCCCCATGGTCGACGCGCTGGGCGAGCACGACACCCGTCGATTCCTCGAACTGCTGAAGCCGATCCGCAGAGGTCTGCTCGATGGTGGCGCCTTTGCCATGATTGGCCGATGACCGCCTCCGACCAATCCGCCCGACTCATCGGAGGGATGTTCGCCGGTGCCGGCGTCGCCCACTTCGCCCGACCCGACTTCTTCGAAGCGATCGTGCCTCGCTGGTTCCCGAACCCGGCGCTCGCCAACCAGGCATCCGGCGCGGCCGAGATCGTCTGCGGCTTGGGGATGTTCCCTCGCCGCACCCGCCGGGTGGCGGCCTTCGGCCTGCTCGCGATCCTCGCCGGCGTGTTCCCGGCCAATGTCGACATGTATCTCAACGACGTCGACCTGGTCCCCGGCGAGGACGGACGCATGCAACGGGTCGAGGGCGCCGATGGCGTCCGCACCCGCAACCTCGTCCGTCTTCCGTTCCAGTTCCTGTTCGCGCTGCTGGCGTGGCGTCACACCCGCCGCCACACGACCCCCGAGGCCGTCTGATGACCCCTGTCCCGAAGCTGTCGATGACCCTGGTCACCTTTGCCGCCTCCGACCCGGGCGGCTGGGGGCACCTGGTCGAACGCGTCCGCGCCGCCGACGAGGCCGGGCTGGACCGGGTGGCGCTTTCCGATCATGTCGCGTTCGGGGAGAACCTCGATGCCTACGGCGACCCGACAGCCGGCGGCACGGCCGGCGGGCGCCAGCCCACCGGCCCCGATGGCCTCTGGTTGGACCCGCTCGCCACCATCGCCCACCTCACGGCGGTGACGACGAGGCTTCGCTTCACCACCAACATCCTGCTCGCCGCGCTGCGCCGCCCTGCCGTGCTGGCCAAGACCACGTCGACGATCGACGTCTTGAGCGGCGGTCGCCTCGACCTCGGTGTCGGGGTCGGGTGGCAACGCGAGGAATACGAGGCCTGTGGCCTCGACTTCGACGACCGGGGCGCCCAACTCGACCACACGCTCGAAGTCCTGCAGACGCTCTGGCGTGAGGAGGCTGCGTCGTACTCGAGCGATCGCCTCTCGTTCGAGGCGATTCATCAGATGCCCAAGCCCGTGCAATCGGGCGGTGTGCCGATCTGGGTGAGTGGCACGGTCAACCGGCGCTCGATGCGGCGGCTCGCCCGCTTCGGGAACGGGTGGATCCCGTGGGGTCCCGATGCCGTCGACCTCGTCGCGGGGATCGAGAAGATGCGTGAGGCCGTGGCCGCCGAGGGTCGAGACCCGGAGGGGATCGAGGTGGTCGCCAATCTGGCGATCGCCACCGATGGCGACGGGGCCGTCGACTGGTCGGCGACGATGGACGCGGTGCCGGCGCTCGTCGCCGCCGGCGCCACCGACTTCCGGGCCATGCTGCGTCTGGCCGACGACGCGCCCGACGCCCGGGAGCGCATCGCCGAGATGGTCGCCCACTTCCGCGAGGCGGTCGGCCGCGACTGATCGGACCGGTTGCCCACTTCAGTAGCTGCGGGGGAGTCCCATCACGGTCTGGGCGATGAAGTTGAGCGTCATCTCCTGGCTCACCGGCGCGAGGCGCTGGATCCGTGCTTCCCGCCAGTACCGCTCGACGTGGTACTCGCGGGCGTAGCCCATGCCGCCGTGGGTCTGCACCGCAGCGTCAGCAGCGGCGAACGAGGCCTCGGCGGCCAGGTACTTCGCGCTGTTCGCGTGCTCGCCGCAGGGCAGATCGTTGTCGTAGCGCCAGGCCGCCTCCTGGGCAGCCCGCCAGGCCGCCGCGAGCTCGATACGGGCCTTCGCGAGTGGGTGGGAGATGGCCTGGTTGGCGCCGATGGGGCGACCGAACACCTCCCGGTCCTTCGCGTATGCGACGGCTCGCCGCAGGGCGGCCTCGCCGATTCCGGTTGCTTCCGAGGCCAGCAGTATCCGCTCGGGATTGAGGCCGTGGAGGATGTGGCGGAACCCCTTGCCTTCCTCACCGACCAGTCGCCACCCCTCGACCGGCAGGTCGTCGTAGAAGACCTCGCAGCTGGCCACCGCGTTGCGACCGGCCTTGGGGATGGGCCGGATGTCGACATGGGCGGGATCGAGATCGGCCAGGAACAGGCTCAGTCCGTCGAACCCGGAATCGGCCTCGCCGGTTCGGGCGAGGAGGAGCACGACCTCCGACTCGAGGGCCTTGGTCGTCCAGATCTTCTGGCCACGGATCCGCCAGCCGTCGCCGTCGCGGATGGCACGGGTCTGGATCATCGAGGTGTCGGTGCCCGCATTCGCCTCGGTGACACCGAACGCGACGTGGAGGTCGCCGGCCGCGGCGCGCGGGAGGAACGTCTGCTTGAGTCGGTCGTTGCCGAAGACCACCACCGGGTTGAGGCCGAAGATCGTCAGGTGGACGGCGGAGCATCCGTTCATGGCCGCACCGGACGCGGCGATGGTGCGCAGGATCAGGGCCGCCTCGCGTATGCCGCGCCCGCCGCCGCCGTACTCCTCGGGTATCGAGATGCCCACCCAGCCGCCCTCGGCCAGCCGGTTGTAGAAGTCCCACGGGAACTCGTGGGCCTCGTCGAGCCTCGACCAGTAGTCGTCGTCGAACTCGGCACAGATCGCGGTGATGACCGCCTCGATGAGCTCGTGGTCCTCGTCGGTGCTGAAATCCATGTCAGTTGAGATCCATGTCAGTAGAGATCCATGTCAGTCGTTCTCCCTGGTCACCAGGTGTCGATGTGGGGGCGGGGGGCGCGGTCGGTGGGGG
>JBDQKM010000129.1:0-9769 GCA_040263275.1 Acidimicrobiales bacterium | reverse complement strand
GTCTTCGTGCCCACCTGGGCCGATCCGCCGGTGGTGGAGCAGCTCACGACCCTCGGGGCCGACCTCCGGGTGTGTGAGCGTCGCGAGGGCGAGGCCGGCGACCCGTGCTATCTGCGCTTCGCCGAGGCCGTCGCCGCCGGGGCGCAGCCGTTCAGCGTGCAGGGCGTCGACACGCCGTCGGCGTTCGACGGCGGTCGCACGCTCGGCTGGGAGCTGGCCGAGCAGGTCGCGGCCGCCGGTCGGCCGCTCGATCGTCTCTATGTGCAGGTGGGCGGCGGTGCGCTGGCCACCGCTACCTCGCTGGGAGTGGGCGACGTGGCGCTCTATCCGGTGCAGGCCGAGGGTTGCGCGCCGCTGCGGCGGGCGTGGGAGCTCCTGGCTCCTGCGTTCGACTTCGAGGCGGCTGTGGCCGACCCGCAGTCCTACATGTGGCCCTGGCAACCAGAGCCCCACAGTGCGGCGTCGGGCATCCTCGACGACGTCACCTACGACTGGTTGCCCCTGCTGCGTCGCACCCTCGAAACCGGGGGCGAGCCGGTGGTGGCGTCGGAGGCAACGGTGCTGCGGGCCCACGAGCTGGCCAGTGCCACGGGTGTGTCGGTGTCGGCCACCGGTTCGGCGGGGCTGGCCGGGCTGTTGACGCGTCCCCCCGATCCCGGGTCGAGGGTGGCCCTTTTGTTCACCGGAGTGGAGCGAGAATAGGGCCATGGTCACGGTCTCCGGCGAACTCCACGAAGTGCAGCGGGCGTCGACACCGATCGAGCGCGTGGTCCGGGCACACACGTGGCGCGAGGCCCTCGGGGCGTTGCGTTCGTTCCCCGGTGCGCGGCCCCTGGCCGGTGGCACCGACCTCCTGCTCGACCTGGCGCGGTCCCACGAGGGTCCCGTCACGCTCGTCGACCTGAGCGTCGTCGACGGCGGCGACGTGATCGTCGACGAGGGGGCATCGTTCCTCCTCGGCGGTCGGGTGACCCACAACCAGATCGTCGGTGATCCGCGGCTCCGCGAACACTGCCTTCCTCTGGCCCAGGCCTGTCTCGAGATCGGCTCGCCCCAGCTGCGCAACCGGGCGACGATCGCCGGCAATCTGGCCACGGCGAGTCCGGCGAACGACTCGATCAGCGCGCTGATGGCGCTCGACGCCACCGTTGTGCTGTCCCGCCTCGGTCAGGGTCCGGCTGGGGATGCGCCGGTCATCACCCGTGAGGTCGACGTCGCCGGTTTCTTCACCGGCTTCCGCACCACCGTCTGCGGCCCCGACGAATTGATCACCGGCATCCGGGTCCCGAAGCTCACGGCCGACCAGCGGGGCCTGTGGGTGAAGGTCGGTCTCCGGCGGGCCCAGGCCATCTCGGTGGTCCACGCGGGGATGGTGGTCGAGGTCCGTGACGGGCGGGTGATCGACGCCCGTCTCGCGTTGGGTTCGGTGGCACCGACGGTCATCGTCAGCCACGTCTTCCCGGCCGCACTGCTCGACCGGCGTCTCGACGACGCGACGATCGCCGCCACGGCTCGATCGGTGGCCGCGTCGATCACCCCGATCGACGACGTGCGGGCGACGGCCGACTATCGCACCGCGGTGACCGAGGCGGTGATCGCCCGCGCGCTGCACACCGTCGCGGCTGGGGAGGTCGCCCGGGCGTGGCCGACCGAGCCGCCCCTCCTTCGGGTGCGGACCCCATCGGCGCACGCATCCGCTGAGGCAACGCCGGGCGCGACCGGCGACGCGACCGTGACCGACGAGACCGAGATCTCCGTGCGGGTCAACGGCGAGATGGCCGGCGGCTCCGCGGCGGCGTCGACCACGTTGCTCGACTGGCTCCGCGACCACTCCTCGGTCGCCTGTTCGGGGGTGAAAGAGGGGTGCGCCGAAGGCGAGTGCGGTGCGTGCACGGTGCAGATCGACGGAGCCGCGGCGATGGCGTGTCTGATAAACGCGGCCCAGGCCGATGGGGCCGACATCGTCACCGTCGAAGGTCTCGGAAGCGGCGAACGTCACCCCCTCCAGGAGGCCTTCATCGACGAGTTCGCCGTGCAGTGCGGGTTCTGCATCCCCGGATTCCTGGTCGCCGGCGCGACCCTGCTCGACGAACACCCGGCACCGACCGACGAGCAGATCGAGCTCGGCCTCGCCGGCAACCTCTGTCGTTGCACCGGTTACTACCCGATCAGTGCGGCCGTGCGCGCCGTTGCCGCAAAGGGGGAGAAGCGATGAGTCTCGAGCCGAACCCCGTTGCCGGTGGGGTCGGTCAGGCGCCCGTTCGCCGTGATGCCGACGACAAGGTCACCGGTGCGGCCACCTACCCGAACGATCGGGTGCCGGTCGATGCCCTCCACGCGGTGGTGGTCTTCACCGATCAGCCCCACGCCCGCCTCGTCTCCCTCGACGTGGCTCCGGCAGAGGCGGTCGAGGGAGTCGTGACGGTCGTGACGGCCGCCGACGTGCCGGTCAACGAATACGGCCTCACCATGTTCGACCAACCGGTGCTGATCGGTCTCGACGACACCGGCCGCTCCGATGTCCGCTGCGACGTGAGCCGCTGGGAGGCCGACCATCTGGCGATCGTCATCGCGCAGACCCGGGCTGCGGCCGACGAAGGGGCGGCTGCGCTCGCCGTCGAATGGGAGCCCCTTCCGCTGGTGCCCGACATCGAGAGCGCCCGCCGCGACCTCGTGCTGGTCCACGCCGAGACTGCGCCGTCCAACACCTACTACGAGATGGCCATCACCAAGGGCGACATCGAGGCCGGCTGGGCCGCGGCCGACGTGGTGATCGAGGGCCGCTACGAGCTCCCACACCAGGAGCACGCCTACCTCCAGGTCGAGGCCGGCACGGCCTGGACCGACGAGGACGGCCGGATCACGGTCGAGACCTCGGGTCAGTGGACCCACGAGGACCGCGAGCAGATCGCCCACGCGCTCGACCTTCCCGAGGATCGCGTGCGGGTCGTCTACCCGGCGATCGGTGGGGCGTTCGGCGGCAAGGAGGACATGAGCCTGCAGATCGTGCTCGCCCTCGCCGCCCGCAAGCTCGGAGACCTGGGCGTCGCCCGTCCGGTGCACTGCCGCTGGTCTCGGGAGGAATCGATCGTCGGCCACCACAAGCGCCACCGGGCGACGATCGAGGCACGGCTCGGCGCCACCCGCGACGGGAAGATCACGGCGGTCGAAGCCGATGTGTGGCTCGACGCCGGCGCCTACAACTACACGTCCAACAAGGTGCTCGCGAACGCCCACGTCTCGGTCGCCGGCGCCTACGAGGTGCCGAACGCCAGGATCAACAGCCGAGCCGTCTACACCCACTCGGTGCCGGGCGGTGCCTTCCGCGGGTTCGGTGGCCCGCAGGCCGCGTTCGTGGCCGAGACCCAGATGAACCGGCTCGCCGAGACGCTCGGCATCGATCCGATCGAGCTGCGTCGTCGCAACGTGCTGCGAGAGGGCAGCATCGGCATCACCCAGGAGCAGCTGCCTGCCGGCGTCGGTCTCCCGGCCGTGGTCGAGGCCTGCGCCGAACGCTCGCCGACCGACGGGCCCCTCGACCCGGTCAGCCCGTTGCGGTCGGTGGCGTCGCTGCCGACCTCGGCTGACGACCCGACGATCAGGCGCGGTCGCGGCTTCGCCGTCGGAATGAAGTACGTGGGCTTCAGTTTCGGCTTTCCCGAGCGGTGCGAAGCCGAGATCCACTACCACGGCGACCCCGGCGACGAGCGGCCGACGTCGGTTGATGTGTTCCATGCCGGCGCCGAAGTGGGCCAGGGCAACCACGCCGCCATTCTCCAGATGACCGCCGACGCCGCCGGGCTCGACCTCGAGCGGGTGCGCGGCCACTTCTCCGACACGGCCACCAGCGGCGACTCGGGGTCGGCGTCGGCGTCGCGTCTCACCTTCATGGCCGGCAACTCGATCCTCGGGGCGGCCGAGGAGGCCGAGAAGGCCTGGCGCGACGGTGCCCGACCCGCGGTCGGCACATTCCGCTACACGCCACCACCGACCGAGGCGCTCGATCCGGTGACGGGTGCCGGTCAACCCAACTTCTCCTACGGCTACATGGCCCAGGTCGTCGACGTGTCGGTCGACACCCTCACCGGCCACATCCGGGTCGACCGGGTGGTGTCGGCCCACGACGTGGGGCGAGCCATCAACCCCGAGCTGGTCAAGGGCCAGATCGAGGGGGCGGTCGTACAAGCCCACGGCTACGTCCTCAGCGAGAACCTCGTCGTCGACGAAGGGCGGGTCCGCAACCCCCGCCTCTCGCAGTACCTCATCCCCGGGATCGGCGATGTGCCGACCGAGGTCGAGAGCGTGATCCTCGAGCTGGCCGACCCGGTCGGGCCCTGGGGCGCGCGCGGGGTCGCCGAGATGCCCTACATCACCTATGCCCCTGCGGTGATCGCTGCCGTGCACGACGCGACCGGCGTGTGGTTCCACTCGTTCCCGCTCACGCCGTCGCGGGTGTTGGCCGGTCTCCGGGACGGTCCCGCGGATCCCCCCTAGGCTCGCGGCCATCGCACGCTTGGGGGAGCACGAGATGCCGTACGCACAAGGCCGGACCGTCCACGACGCCGACAGCCACATCATGGAGCTGCCCGACTGGATCGAGGGCTACGCCGACCCCGGAGTACGGGACCGTCTGCGGCCGCTCGCCCTCGGTGCGGCCGGCGCGCTCGCCGAGAAGGCCGTCGCCGACGCATCGGTCCGCCGTGACGATCCGGCCCGGGCCGACGAAGCCGAGGCGGCGCTCATGAAGATGAAGGGCTGGTCGGGGCTCGGCGCCTTCGATCCGGCCGAGCGATCTCGGGCGATGGACCTGCTCGGCTTCGAGAGCCAACTCGTGTTCTCGACCTTCGCCGCCAACCAGTTTCTCGGCGACGACCTCGAACTCGCGCAGGGCGGGCTGACGGCCCACAACCGGGCGATCACCGACTTCTGCGCCGACGACCGACGGCTGCTCCCCGTGGCGATGGCGGCCTGGAACGGCCCAGACCACACGCTCGCAACCGTGACCGAGGCGCTCGACCTCGGAGCCGCCGCCATCCTCTTCCCCTCGAATCCGGGGTCGGGGATCAGTCCGACCCATCCCGACTACGACCCGGTGTGGTCCCTGCTCGAAGAGCGGCAGATCCCGTTCATGCTCCACATCGGGGGCGCCGGTCGCCCGGTCAAGAAGGCGTTCCACGACAACGGACGTCCGGTCTCGGACTTCCTCGGCGGCGGCGAGAACATCCGGTCGCGGGACTACATGGCGATCCACCAGATCCCCGAGCAGTTCCTGTCGGCCATGATCCTCGACGGGGTCCTCGACGACCACCCCGGTCTCATGGGTGGCTGCATCGAACAGGGCGCCCTCTGGGTGCCCGGCTTCCTGCGCCTCATCGACGCCTGCCAGGCGACATTCTCCAAGACCGAACCGCGGGTGAAGGATCTCCAACTGCGGGCATCGGACTATGTCCACCGCCAGCTCTTCGTGACCCCGTTCGTGCGCGAGGACGTGGGTTGGCTGATCGAGGAGTGTGGCGACGACATCATGCTGTTCTCCTCCGACTTCCCTCACCCCGAGGGCAGCAAGGATCCGTTGCGCCTCTTCGAGGACACGATGGACGGGGTGTCCGACCGCGCCCGCGACCGGTTCTACGAGCACAACTTCGTCGAGATGATGGGCGCTGCCCTCGCCTGATCGTCTTCCCTGCCTCACGGGGGGAGGAGTTCCCAGCTGCCGTCTTGTCGTTGTTCGAGCCGGAATCCTTGGTCGTGGATGAGGTGGTGTTCGTGGCGGCAGAGGAGGGCGAGGTTGTCGATGTCGGTGGGCCCGTTGACCGGCGGTCCGTAGTGCTCGACGTGGTGTGCTTCGCACTTCGAGGGGTGCGCCGCGCAGATGACGCAGCCGCCGTCGCGGGCGATGAGTGTGCGCCATTGGTTGTCGTCGGCGAGACGAACTCTCGTGCCGTGCCACAGGGGTTGGCCGTCGGTGCCGAACACGAGGCCATAGAGGTCGGCGTTGCACGCCAGTTTGGCCAACTCCGAAGCGGGGATGGGGCCGGTGCCGGGGATCTCGGCGGTGCCATCGGCATGCGCGATCACCAGGAGCTGGGTGCGAACCGGCCCCGAGGCTGATTGTGTGCCGGTCATGAGTTCGACCAACGCGTCGGCGCGGCGTTGTTCGGTGGTTCGGACCTCGCCGGCCGCGGTGCGGCCGCCGTCGGTGTGGAACAGGCGGTCACAGATCGTGTCGAGCGCGGAACGCACGCGGGCGCCGGTGATGGGGTCGAGTTCGGCGTGCAGGACGGTCATGCCCTCATCGGACTCGAAGACGACACACCGCCGGGCCTGCACGGCGCGCGCCTGTCGCGCGTCGAGATCGGTTTGGGACTGTCGCCGTCGCGTCCATTCCCGGGCGTCCTTGCCCAACAGGTCGGCGGGGCGGGACTTGGCCTTGGCCAACAAGTCGGACTGCTCGACCTGCTCAGCCGATGTCGCGTCGGCGGCGCGGGCCAGGGTGTCGACATGCTCGGCCGTGATCGTGCCAGCGGCCAACGCATCCGCGGCGGACGGCAATGCAACGAGCGCTTCGGCCCGGCGGGCCCGTCGGTCGGCTTCACGTTGCGAACACTTCGACGCGCCCCGCAAGACCGTGGACGGACCCGCGCCGCCGTCACCGAGCCGCGACACCGCCGAAGCGACGCGGGCATCGAACGCGTCCAACGCGGCCCGCAACCGACCCGACGCCGCAGCCGCATCACACAACCCACGACGACCCAAGCCCTCGACACTGATCGTCTGCAGCTCACGACGCCACGACTCGAACACGACACACACCCCTTCCACCCCGAATGAGGGGCATCACATGGGGAAGTACCGAAGTGAACGACCGAACCGTTTCGACTCGGGGCCGATGAACCGAGCAACCACCACCCTACGACGAGGGTGTGACAGCGCGAGTTGTCAGTTGACGCCTCGGCCGTGGCCTTCCCAGTACGGGGCCCGCAACTCGCGCTTCAGGACCTTCATGGCGCCCGAGAGCGGCAGCGGCTCGTCGCGGAACTCGACCGACTTCGGCACCTTGTAGCCGGCGATCGACTCCTTGGCGAAGTTCTGGAGCTCTTCCTCGGTTGCCTCGGCGCCCTCGGCGAGGACGACGACCGCGTGGACCTGCTCGCCCCAAAGGTCGTGGGGGATGCCGATCACGGCGACCTGAGCCACCGCCGGATGCTGCGACAGCGCACTCTCGACCTCGGCCGAGTACACGTTTTCACCGCCCGACACGATCATGTCCTTCACCCGGTCGACGAGGAACAGATAGCCCTGCGGATCGAGGTAGCCGGCATCGCCGGTGTGGTACCAGCCGCCCTCGAACACTTCCTCCGTCGCCTCGGTCTTGTTCCAGTACTTCTGCATGAAGTTGCCGCCGCGGGCCCAGACCTCACCGGTCTCGCCCCGTGCGACCGGGTTGCCGTCGTCGCGGATGGACAGCGAGACACCGGGCACGGCGCGACCGGCCGAGCGCAACCGGGGACCGCCGGCACGATGCTCTTCGGCTCCGAGGATCGTGAGGATCGCCGAGCACTCGGTCATGCCGTAGCCCTGGATGATGTCGATGTCGGGCAGGAGCTCCATGATCCGGTCGAGGATCGCAGCCGGCATCGGCGACGCGCCGTAGATCAGCTGCTCCAGCGAGCCGATCTTCTCCGGCGTGAACTCAGGATGGTTCAGCATCATGCCGATCATGGTGGGGACCATCACGGTCTGGGTCACGCCGTGGGCCTCGATGAGGGCCATGGCGCCGGCCGGGTCGAAGAGGGGCATCGTCACCGCGGTGCCGCCGCTCATCGGGGTGCCGAGGATCGCGCCCATCGACGCGGCATGGAACATGGGGGTCTGCACGAGGTTGACCGAGTGCTCGTCGAAGCCGAACGCCATGGCCACGTGGTAGAGGTTCAGGATCTCGGCCCGGTGGTCGAGCAACACGCCCTTCGGCAGACCCGTGGTGCCGCCGGTGTACATCAGCACGACCGGGTCGTCCTCCTCCGGCTCGTCGGGTTCGGCGATCTCGACCCCATCGGCACGTCCGGCGGCGTGCACGGACTCGAGCGGGGCTATTGCCTGATGGTCGGCGGCCCCGACGACGTGGTGGCGATGCTGGAGCCGATCCTCGACACGATCGCGCCCGGGGTCGACGCCGCCCCGCGCACGCCGGGTCGCGCCGGCGACCTGGTGCCGGCCGAGAAGGGGTGGCTGCACTGCGGCCCGAGCGGCGCCGGCCATTTCGTGAAGATGGTCCACAACGGGATCGAGTACGGGATGATGGCGGCCATCGCCGAAGGGCTCAACCTGTTGGATCGGGCCGATCTCGGCGCGGAGGATCGCGAGGCCGACGCCGAGACGGCACCTCTGCGCAACCCGGCGGCCTACCGCTACGACTTCGATCTCGCCGCGATCACCGAGGTGTGGCGTCGCGGCTCGGTGATCGGCTCGTGGCTGCTCGACCTCACCGCCGGTGCGTTGGCGAGGGATCCCGAGCTCGAGGCCTACGAGGGACGGGTGAGCGACTCGGGGGAGGGGCGCTGGACCGCCCAGGCGGCGATCGATCTCGGGGTGCCGGCGGCGGTGCTCACCGCTGCGGTGCACCAACGCTTTGCGAGCCGGGGTAACGACGAGACCGCGGGCAAGGTGCTCTCCGCCATGCGTCACGCCTTCGGCGGCCATCTCGAGAAGGCTGCGGAGGAGAAGGCATGAGCGCGCCCGGCGACGTCCTCGTCCTCTTCGGCGCCAGCGGCGATCTGTCTCGCCGCAAGCTCTTCCCCGCGCTCTACGAGCTCGAGCGAAACGACCGGCTCGACGTGCCGGTGGTCGGTGTCGGTCGTACCGAGATCGACGACGAGGGGTTCCGGGCTCACGGGCGCGCTGCGCTCGAGGAGTTCGGCCGCGACGAACTCGACGACGAGGTCGTCGCCCGCCTGCTCGCCCGGCTCAGTTTCGTGTCGGGGGATTATCGCGACGAGGCGCTGTTCGACCGACTGCTCGAGGCGCTCGATGGGGCGACCCGGCCGGTCGCCTACCTCGCGGTGCCACCGGGCCTTTTCGACGATGTCGCCACCGGACTCGCCCGAGTCGGGCTCAACGAAGGCGGCCGAATCGTCGTCGAGAAACCGTTCGGACGCGACCACGCCTCGGCGATCGAGCTCAACCGGATCCTCCATCGTCACTTCGATGAATCGTCCGTGTTCCGCATCGATCACTTTCTCGGCAAGGAACCGGTGCAGAACCTGATGGTCTTCCGTTTCGCCAACTCGATCCTCGAACCCGTGTGGAACCGCAACCACATCGCCTCGGTGCAGATCACCATGGCCGAGGCGTTCGGCATCGAAGGCCGCGGCAGCTTCTACGACGATGTCGGGGCGTTGCGCGACGTCGTGCAGAACCACCTGCTGCAGATCGTGTCGCTCCTGGCCATGGAGCCACCCGTCTCGAAGCATCCCGATGCGATGCGCGACGAGAAGGTCAAAGTGATGCGGGCGACGAAGGCGCTCACCCGCGACGACATCGTGCGTGGCCAGTACCGCGACTATCGAGACGAGGACGGTGTCGATCCGACCTCCGACACCGAGACCTTCGTCGCGGTCCGGCTCGAGATCGACTCGTGGCGGTGGGCCGGTGTGCCGTTCATCATCCGGGCGGGCAAGGGGTTGGCGACGACGGCAACCGAAGCGACCGTCGAGTTCCGCCAGCCGCCGAGTGCGATCTTCGACGACGAGGGGAAGCCGGCGGCCAACGT
>JBDQKM010000128.1:0-9886 GCA_040263275.1 Acidimicrobiales bacterium | reverse complement strand
TGCCCGGCGATCGGCCGGTTGGTCCGCTCGCTGCCGGACGGGCCCGCGCCGATGGTCTCGTCATCGCCGTCCCTGCGGGGGCCGTACCCGAGGTCGTCGCCGCGCTCCCGGCCGACCTCCCCGTGCTCGTGGAGTCGCCCGTCCCCCTCGCACTCGCCGGTGTCGAGCGTCCCCGGGCGATGACCGCCGCCAACCTGCTCCACGCCGCAACGGTGAAGAAGGGCCTCCGGGCGATCGCCGGTCTCGGCCACGCCCACCATCTCGTGCTCCGGGGGCGGGCGATCCGCCGGGACGGCGCATCGGATCTCTTCGCGGAGCCGTTCGCCGGCGCGTGGCCCGTCCTCCTGATGGCAGCGGGAGCTCCCGTGGTCGCAGTTGCGGCCACGCGCACCGAGTCCACCGCGCGGGCGGTGTTGACCCTCGACGACGGCCGCTCGCCGAGCGCCCAGTTCGAATGGATCGGCGCCGACGACGCGGTGACGGCGGGGACCGAGCTGGAGGCCGCCGGTGCGACCGGCGTGGTGACGATCGGCCTGTGGCCGACCCCGCGGCTCGAGATCGACGGTCGGGAGATCGCCGATGCCGAGGAGCATCCCCTCGTCGCCCTCGGCTTCGCCGAGCAGATCCGGCGCTTCGCCGCGATGTGCGACGGTCGGGTCGAGCCGTGGCCCCCACTGAGCGTGGGCTTGGGCGTGAGTGCGCTCACTGCCGCCGCCAACCGCAGCGCCGCCGCCGACGGTGGTGACGTGGCGACCTCCGGCTGACGGTCCGGCAGCACGGTTGCCCGGGGACTTTGTGTCGTCGGACACATCGACACTACGTTCTCGCCCGAGCGGGAGGAGCCCTGGGCAGCTGCATGCCGACGGACACGTCCCGTGACCAACCGCCGTACCGGGGAGACGCCTCCGCCATGCATCATCCACACGCGAATCGGGCTTCCGGCGTCCGCACGACCGTTCTCGTCGTCGTCGCGATGCTCGCCGCGTCGTGCGGCGGCGACTCCGGGTCGACCGAGGCCGACGGGGCCGGGTTCGTCGTCCAGGGCGAACAGTCCGTCGACCTCGACACCGCCACCACCACGACCGCCGCGGCCACCGAGGAAGGTGCCGGCGGGGCGGCCGAGGGCGGGGACGGCAGCAGCGCAGCCCCCAGCTTCGACGAGACCGAGAGCACGATCCCGACCAACGAGGAGGAGGATGCCGACGGCGAGTTCTTCGACGCCGTGGGCGGGTTCATGCAGTGCCTCTCGACCGAGGGGTACGGCTTCATCGGGATCCCCAGCCGCGACCTCGACGAGACCGCGCCGGTGAACTACCCCGGCTACATCGATGCCCTGACCGGCTGCGCCGCTTCCACCCAGATCGTCGACAAGATGGAAGCCGCCGAGGACACCTCCAGCCTGTCGCCCGAGGAGATCGAGGAGAGCAACCGCGCCTTCGGCGTGTTCGTCGACTGCCTCAAGGGTCTCGGCTGGATCATTCCGCCGCTCACCCCCGACGAGAACGGCGTCCTACGCACGCCCTACATCGAGATCGCCCGCTCGTGGACACCGCCGGACGGCACCAGCATCCTCGGCGACGGCACGATCGAGACCGACGACTTCGTCGACTGCGGCTTCTCGCAGACCGAGCTGAGCTGAACCGACCGCCATGACCATCGGACGCAATCAACTCATCGGCATCGTCGTGGTGCTGCTCCTCGTCGCCGGCCTCATCGTCGGCTGGCAGGTCACAGGCGAGGACGACGACGCGGAGCAGGCCGCGGCCCCGCTCGTCAACCGGGTCGGCACCCAGACCCTGCGCGACGAACTGACCATCAACGGCGAACTCCGGCGCGACGAACTGTCGACCATCAACTCGCCGTTCGACGGCCGGGTCAGCCAGCTCTCGGTGGAGGACGGCGACAACATCAACGCAGGCGACGTGCTCCTCGCCCTCGACGGCCGCCCCGCCGTCGCCGCCAACGGCGATTTCTCGTTCTACCGGCAACTCGACGTCGGCTCGGACGGGCCCGACGTGCTGCAGCTCGAGCGGATCCTCCTCGAATCGGGCTACGACCCGGGCGCCGTCGACCGGCTCTACACCGAGGCCACCCGATCGGCGCTGCGTCAGTGGCAGATCGCCTACGGCTACGGCGGGGCCACCCCCGAGCCCGAGGAGACGATCGTCGTCACCCTCGCCGAAGGCAACGGCTACACCATCGCCGACAAGGACACCACCGCGCTCATCATCGGCCCGTCCGTGCCCGGTCAAGTGGCCGACGGGCCCGTTCTGGTGCCCACCTTGGGCGCCGGACTCGTCCCCATGCAGGAGCCGGCGATTCCCCGCATCGGCATGGCCACGGCCACGGCCAGTGTGAGCGAGGGCGACACGCTCCAGATCGTGCTCGACGCCGACCTGGCACCGACCGCCGACACCGAGATCGAGGTCGAGTTCGGGGGCGACGCCACCGGCGGCGACCAGGACGACGTCGACGACCCGGACACCGACGTCGACTATCTCGACGAGCCGCTCGAGGACCTGCCGCTCATCTGGCCGGCCGGCGAAACGCAGGTGATCCTCGAACTCGACGTGCTGGCCGACGACCTCGACGAAGAGGACGAGACCTGGACGATGACCCTCATCGCCGAGCAGGTGTTGACCGGTGCCAACTACGAGATCGGACCGATCAAGACGATCACCGTCGACATCCTCGACACCAACACCACCAAGGTTCCCGTGCTGAACCTGCGAGTGGACGAGGACGACGAGGAGGTGGACGAGGGCGGCGCCGCCACCTTCACCGTGGAGAGCGACATCGAACTCGATGCCGCCGTCGAGGTCCGCTACATGGTGATCGGCGGCACCGCCGACGAGATCGACGACTACGACGAACAGGACGAGCGCCCCACGTTCGACTATGGCGCCAACACGCTCGAGGACACCTTCACCATCGGCACCACGCAGGACGACGACATCGAGCCGAGAGAGACGATCACCGTCCAGCTCCTGCCCGCCGACGACCCCGACGAGCAATACCTCCTCGGGCCGAACACCGTGGGCACGGTCACCATCGAGGACGAGGACGACCCGGAGCTCACGATGGTCACCCGGGAACAGACCGTGCCGGAGGGTTCGGTGGTCGAGGTGGTCATCCGGGCCGACCAGCCTCCCAACGAGGACATCTCGGTCGACTACACGATCAACGGATCGGCGACCATGGGTGTCGATTACAACACCCTGACCGGGTCCATCACCTTCCCCCGAGGGCGGACGCAGATCTCCCTCGTCATCGAGACCATCGACGACGACGTCATCTTCGTGCCATCCGACATGATCGTCGCCGACTGGCCGGCCCGGGTCGGCACGGTCTTCGTCGACGAGGGCGAGACGGTCCAGCTCGGCAAGGAACTGCTGACGCTCACCGAACCGAACTTCACGATCAGGCTCTTCGCCAATCCGACCGACCGGTCGGAGCTCGCGGTCGGCCAGGTCGTCCAGGTCGAGATCGAAGCCGGCGACCAGGAATCGGGCGGCGTGATCACCCAGCTCGACGACGCGGCCACCATCACCGAGGGCGGCGCCGAGACCTACGAGGGGGTGGTCGAAGCCGACACCGACCTCGCCGCCGTCGACGGCGCCAGCGTGAGGATCGAGGTGGTGCTCGAGGAACGGGTCGATGCCATCGTCGTGCCGATCGCCGCGATCCGTCAGGACGGCACCGGCAACGACGTCGTGGTCGTCGTCGACGAGGAGACCGGGAACACCACCGAGACGCCGATCGTCACCGGGCTCCAGGAGGGCAGCTTCACCGAGGTCCTGTCGGGTCTGAGCGGCAACGAGCTGGTCATCGTGGACGTCGACAACTAGCTCATGCCCGACGGTTCGCTCCTCCAGCTCGAGGAGGTCTCTCGCATCTATGGCGACGAGATCCAGGTCCACGCGCTCGACCGGGTGTCGATGTCGATCGAAGCCGGCGAGTTCGTCTCGATCGTGGGTCCATCGGGTTCGGGCAAATCGACCATGCTCGGCCTCCTCGGCCTGCTCGATCTCCCCTCCCTGGGCACCATGTGGGTGACCGGGAAGTCGGTGCGCGATCTCAGCGACTACGAGCGGTCCCGACTGCGGGGCGACGTGGTCGGGTTCATCTTCCAGCAGTTCCACCTGATCCCCCATCTCGATGCCCGTCGCAACGTCGAGACCGCCCTCCTCTACCGGAATCTCACGCCCGGCGAACGCCGTCGGCGGGCGCTGGAGGCGCTCGACGTCGTCGGTCTCGCTCCCCGATCCGATCACCGGCCCGTGCAGCTCTCGGGCGGCGAACAGCAGCGGGTGGCGATCGCCCGCGCCATCGTCACGGAGCCGAAGCTCCTGCTCGCCGACGAACCGACCGGAGCTCTCGACTCGACCAACGCCGAGAACGTGATGGAGATCTTCCAGGAGTTGCACTCGCCGTTGCGGGCCATCGCGATCGTGACGCACGACCCCGCGGTCGCCGCCACTGCGCAGCGGCGGATCTCCATGAGCGACGGCCGCATCGTGGCAGACGAGATCCTCACGCCGACCACACCGGTCGGTGGCTACGGCGGCACGATGGGCCGCCCCTCACCGGAGCCTCCCGCCCCGGGAGCCACGCCCTGATGCGCAGCGTCCTCGATCTGATCAGCGTGGCCATGAGCGGCCTCACGGCCCGGCTGAGCCGCACCCTGCTGATCATGCTCGGGCCGATCATCGGGGTGAGCGCGATCGTGGCCGCCGTCGGGCTGACCGAGTCGGCCAAGGGCGACCTCCAGGCCGAACTGGCGAAGCTCGGCACCAACCTGGTCACCGCCGAGGCTGCGGGCTCGTTCGGCACCCAGAACCCGGCGTTCCCGGAAGACGTCGTGGACCGGGTCACCGCCCTGCAGGGCGTCCAGCGGGCGACCGCGACCCTCTCCCTGACCGGGATCGTGACCTCCCCCTACGACGCTGCGGCGACCTACTACACCGCGTTCCCGACCCCGGTCCTGACGGCCGACGCCAACTTCCTCGATGTGATGGAGGTCGATCTGCGCAGCGGTCGGTGGCTCAACGACTTCGACTATCGGACCGGCGCCCGCGTCGCCGTCATCGGCCTCGACATCGCCAACGAGTACAGCTACCGACCGGGTGAGAACGTCACAATCCAGCTCAACGGACTCGACTACGCCGTGATCGGCGTCTTCGAACCGGTCAAGCTGGTGACCAACTTCAACACCGCCGTGCTCATCCCACCCCTGGCCGCCGACAACGACTTCGACGTCGGCCTCGAGGCCAACACCATCTACGTCCGGGCCGATCCGGACAAGGTGTCCGCCGTCGAGGACGCGCTCCCTGTCGCCATCAACCTCGGCGGCAGCGACGAGGTCAACGTGTCGGTGCCGTCCGACGCGCTGGAGGCCGAGGCCGCCGCCGATGCGACGCTCCAGGTGATCGTGGCCGCGATGGGCGTGCTCGCCCTCGTGGTCGGTGGGGTCGGCATCGCCAACGTGATGTCGATCTCGGTGATCCAGCGATCGGCCGAGATCGGCATTCGGCGCGCCCTCGGGCACGGGCGCGGGCTCATCGCCTGGCAGTTCCTGCTCGAATCCGTCGCCGTCGGCTTCTTCGGCGGACTGGGAGGCTTGGCGGTCGGCGTCGGAATCGTCGTCTACTTCTCGCGGATCCGTGACTGGACCCACGTGCTCGATCCGGTGCTCGTGGTCGGCAGCTACGAGTTTCCCAGCCACTTCCTCGGCATCCCGACGGTCTATGTCCTCGGCATGACCGCCGCCCTCGTGACTTCGGTCATCGCAGGCCTCTACCCGAGCGTGAAGGCGGCTCGGCTCGAACCGCTCGAGACCCTGCGTCTGGGTTGATCGTCGCCCTCAGTGGGCGACGGGCTCGTGACGGCCGAGCGCCACGAGCCTGCGGTCGATCGTGAGGAACTCGACGACCGGATCGAGCGGCGCGTCGGTCGGATCGTCGAACGCGAGTCCGAGCCGCACCCCGCCGTCGGGGTCCGCGCTGTGATGCGCGATGCGCACGAGGGCGGACACATTGCGCCACGCCCCATCGGCGTCGGGAATCCGGAACGAGACGGTGGTGACCGAGCCGGTCTCGAGCTCGCCGGCTTCGAGCTCGGCAACCGCCACACCGGCGCCGCCCGTGGAGAGGTCGACCAGCTGTCCCTCGATCTCTCCGACGCGGCACGTGACGAGACCGAGTCGCACCCGCTGTGTCGTTCGCCGTTGACGTCGGGCCAACGCATCGATGAGCACCTCGGTGGCGACACCCAGGAATCCGACCGTCAGCACGAGCGCGGCCGTTGCGACCGCAATCGGGAGCCGGTCGGACGACTCCCGCCACATCGAGACTGCCGCGACGACCACGGCGGCGTCGAGCGCAACCACGGCCGTCAGCAACGCACCCAGTCCGGCCCGATTGGCCCGCCGATTTCTGATCCGGCCCCAGGGCATGAGGTCGACGCCGAGCGAACGCAGGTCGCTGCGCATGATCGAGAACGGGCCGAGGCGCCCCCGACCGAGCAGCCGGTGGGTGACCCAACGGAGGAGATAGCTCGGGACCGCGAACACGAGCAGCGCACCGAGCGACGTGCGCATGGGCACCTGGCCCATGCCGAGCACGAGGAGGCCGGCGAGCACGAGCAGGACGCGCTGGGCGGCCGACACGGTCGGGACCACCGCATCGAGATGGGCCATACGGGCCGCGGCAGGGACGGCCCGCAGATCGGCGGGGCGCAGCGCCCGCAAGGCTCGGACCGCCCGCCCGTGCCGTCGCACGAGGCTGTCGCCCAGCCCGTCGGGACCGCGGACCCGGGCGAGCGTCAGCGGGAGGTGGGTGACGGTCCGCCCGTTGCGGATCAGGTCGAGTCCGATCCGCCGCGAGCTGTCGAGCATGTGCCCCGACCCGACCGAGCCGAGCGACGCGACCGCGCTGCGGCGCACGAGGGCGGGGCCGTCGCCGTACCAGGGAATCGAACCGCGGGTCGCGAGCGCAGGCCGTACCACCTGTTGCTCGAAGGGTTCGAGCGACCAGTGACCATCGGGGTCGTACTCGAATGACGTCGGATCGGCCTCTTCGAGCCCGACCTGGATCACCGCGACGTCGGGCGACGAGCATCGCGGCGCGGCGACCGTCACCAGGTCGGGCATGGGAAGGTCACCCGAGCGAAGCAGCAGCACCCAACTGGTTCCGGCGGAGATGACCGCCTCGTCGAAGGCGACAGATCGCTCCACGACGGTCACGTCGAGTCGCTCGGCGATCGTCCGGAGCCAGCGCGACCCCTCGCGGTCGACCACGATCGTGCGATCGAGGCCGGCAACTCGCCGCAAGGCCACAAGGGTCGTGCGCAGCTCGTCGACCGACGTGCCGGTGGCCTCGACCACAGCAGCGATGTCGGGCATCGGTGCGTCGGGCGAGACGACCACCTCGATCGGCGTGGGGCCGGCCGCGCGGACACGGGATGCAAAGACCATGAAGGCCAGCACTTCGGCCGTGAGGAGCACTCCCGCACCGACCGGATCGGTGGCACCGAGGGTGAAGACCGCCCGCCAGACGAGATAGATCGCCGTCCAGGCGAGCGCGAGCCGGGCCGTGAGGCCGATCAGGCGTTGGTTGGTGCGTTCGCCGCGGGCGAAAGGGTCCACGGTTGTCCCGTCGGACTCTGAGTCGACAAGTGAAGGACGGGTCGAGAAGTGAAGGACGCCGAAAACGACAACGGCACCCCACGAGGGGGTGCCGTTCACGCGTCCTCGAGCGAGGAACGAGGGTCTTTCAGACGACCTTGACGCCGAGGGCTTCATCGCCCTTGCGACCCGGACCGATCTCGAACTCGACCCGTTGGCCTTCCTCGAGGGTGCGGAAACCCGAACCATCGATGTTGGAGAAGTGAACGAAGACGTCGTCACCGTCTTCACGGGAGATGAACCCGTATCCCTTCTCGTTGTTGAAGAACTTGACTGTGCCCGTCGGCATTGGGCATTTCCTTTCGATTACCGCCGGCGCCAAAGCGGTACCGGCACAGGCCAGCTTAGAGAAATCCCCGACCGAATCGATGTCGGGTCGCCTTGGAGCAGACTGACGTGCTCCGCGAGACTGCCGCTGATGGATCCGACGGCGTGTCTCGCCCCCACCGACTGCTCGGTCGTGCAGCTCGACGTGGCCGCCGGCGACGAGGTCGCCTCCGGTGCCGTCATCGCCGTCGTCGAGGTGATGAAGATGGAGCAGCTCGTCGTCGCTCCCCACGACGGCACCGTCGTCGACGTGCTCGCGGCGGTCGGCGACGTGCTCGAAAGGAACGCCGTGATCGCGACCGTGGCCGCCGGTGCCATCGCCGCCCCGGGTCCGGCACCCGACACGGTCACCGGCCCCGGCGAGCGTGCGGACCTCGCCGAGCTCCGTCGGCGACGGCGACTGCTCGACGATTCGGCCCGCCCCGAGGCGGTCGCCAAGGTCCATGCCCGCGGTCGTCGCACGGCTCGGGAGAACCTCGCCGACCTCGTCGACGACGACAGCTTCGAGGAGTACGGGTCGTTCATGTACGCCGCCCAGACGGCCCGGCGGTCCCGAGAAGACCTCATCGCCAACACCCCGGGTGACGGCATCGTGGGCGGCATCGGCCGGGTCAACGGCGACCGGTTCGCCGACGACGCCAGCCGCTGTGCGGTCATGTCCTACGACTACACGGTGCTGGCCGGGACCCAGGGCTACCGCGGCCACCAGAAGAAGGACCGGCTGTTCGAGTTGTGCGAACGACTGCGCCTGCCCCTCGTGCTGTTCGCCGAAGGTGGCGGCGGCCGGCCTGGTGACACCGACGTACCCACGATCGCCGGTCTCAACGTCCCCTCGTTCGCGGCCATCTCCCGACTGAGCGGACTGGTCCCGAGCGTGGCGATCGTCTCCGGTCGCTGCTTCGCAGGCAACGCCGCCCTCGCCGGCGTGTGCGATGTGATCATCGCCACGCCCGACGCGAACCTCGGCATGGCCGGTCCCGCGATGATCGAGGGCGGCGGCCTCGGCGTCTTCGCCCCTGAGGAGATCGGCCCGGTCGAGGTCCAGACCGCCAACGGCGTCATCGATGTCCTGGTCGACGACGACGCCGCGGCGGTCGCCACGGCGAAGCACTATCTCTCGTTCTTCCAGGGCCGGGTCGAGAACTGGGAATCGGCCGACCAGGATCTCCTACGCGACCTCGTCCCGGAGAACCGCAAGCGGGCGTACGACGTGCGCGAAGTCGTACGCGTGCTGTCCGATGTCGATTCCACGCTGGAGCTCCGGCCGTCCTTCGGCGAGGGCATGATCACGACGCTGGCCCGCCTCGAGGGGCGACCGGTCGGCATCATCGCCAACAACCCGATGCACCTCGGCGGCGCGATCGATGCCGACGGGGCTGACAAGGCCGCCCGCTTCATGCAGCTGTGCGACGGCCACGGCCTTCCGATCCTCTTCCTGTGCGACACCCCGGGATTCATGGTCGGACCGGAGGCCGAGAAGCAGGCGCAGGTCCGCCGCTTCGGCCGGATGTTCGTGGTCGGAGCCAGCCTCCGGGTGCCGTTCGCGACGGTGGTGCTCCGAAAGGCCGTCGGACTGGGCGCCCAGGCGATGGCCGGCGGGAGCTTCCTGAGTCCGCTGGCGACGGTGGCGTGGCCGACCGGCGAGGTCAGCGGCATGGGCATCGAGGGGGCGGTGACGCTCGGTGCCCGCCGGGAGCTCGATGCCATCGACGACCCCGAGGAGCGCGCCGCAGCCCACGCCGCCCGCGTCGAGGCGATGTACGCTCGGTCGAACGCGCTCAACGCCGCGGCCCATCACGAGCTCGACGACGTCATCGACCCGGCCGAGACCCGACGTCGGATCGTCAACCTGCTCCGCAGTGCGCCGTCCCCCAC
>JBDQKM010000127.1:0-10038 GCA_040263275.1 Acidimicrobiales bacterium | reverse complement strand
GGACTACGAGTACCACGGCGAGCACTTCAACGTGCCCACCCCGCACAACATCCTCCCCAAGCCCTACGGCAAGGGCCATCCCCCGATGTGGGTCGCGTGCGGCAACCCCGCCACGTTCGCCAAGGCCGGCGGCCACGGCATCGGCGCGATCGCCTTCAACTTCGAACCGATCCACAACCTCAAGGGCCGCGTCGAGGCCTACAAGGAGGCGGCCGAGAACGTCACCGACCAGATCGGTCAGTACCAGAACAACAACGTGATGATGACCAACGCGGTGATCTGCCTCGAAGACCGTGAGGAGGCGCGGGCCATGGCCAAGCGCAACCTCCGCGGCTATCGCGTCACGATGGTGAACCTCTACCACGACTCGATGCCCCAGAGCCCCGATGCCATCGTGTGGCCCAACCCCACCAACCGCTTCGAACTCGACGACGACATGCTCGACTACGCCATCAAGGAGGGCTACATGCTGTGTGGCAATCCCGAAGAGGTGTGCGAGCAGGTCGTGGCGTACCAGGACGTCGGCTGCGACCAGGTCGCCTTCGGCACACCCGACGAGGGCTACACCCACGATCAGACCATCGAGATGATCGAGTGCTTCGGCAAGTACGTCATCCCCGAGTTCGACAAGGACCCGGTGCACTCGACCACCCGCATGCGCGTGGCGGCGGAGCCGAAGTTCCCGATGTTCAACAACCCGGTCGACCCGATCGTGGAGATGGCCGAGCCGCCCGAGTTCCCCATCTCGGTCTGATCGGGGCCCACCATGGTCAAGGTCGGAATCCAGATCCAACCCCAGGGCACGTCGGTCGCAGAGATGCGCACGGCGTGGCGGGCAGCCGACGAGATGGGGGCCGACTCCATCTGGATCTGGGATCACTTCTATCCACTGTTCGGCGATCCCGATGCCACCCACTTCGAAGCATGGACGCTCCTGTCGACCATGGCCGCCGACACCAGTTCAGCTCGCCTGGGCACCCTCGTCACCGGCAACAGCTATCGCAACCCCGAGCTGCTGGCCGACATGGCCCGCACGGTCGACCACGTGTGCGACGGCCGGATGTATCTCGCGGTGGGTGCCGGCTGGTTCGAGCGTGACTACACCGAGTACGGCTACGAGTTCGGCACGGTCGGTTCGCGACTGCGTCAGCTCGAGGCCGACCTCGGCCGGATGAAGGACCGGCTCGGCAAGCTCAACCCGCCGCCGCTCGGCGATCTGCCGATCCTGATCGGCGGATCCGGTGAGAAGGTCACATTGCGCCTCGTGGCGGAGTATGCCGACGCCTGGAACACCTTCGGTCCGCCCGAGAACCTCCAGCGTCTCAACGGGGTGCTCGACGACTGGTGCGCCAAGGTCGGCCGCGACCCCGCGGCGATCGAGCGCACCGTGGCCGTCCAGGGCGACGACGTGCACGACATCGGTCGCTATGTCGAGGCCGGCGCAGATCACATCATCGTGATGTCCAGCGCACCGTTCGACCTGGCGCCGCTCCAGTCGCTCGTGGACCAACGCGACGCCCTCGGCTGAACCGTCGCCTCGGACGCCCTCAGGGCCGGATCGCGTCGGGGCCCCACATGGTGTCGAAGCCGATCCCGCTGAGCCAGGTCTCGACGAGCTTGCCGTGCTCGACACGGAAGGCCTGGACCCAATCCCACTGCTGGCCGTTGAACACCCACGAACCGATGGCGACCACATGGTCGTCCTCCGCGATCAGCCGGTAGCGCCCGTCGGAGATCTCCGCGTCCACCATCGCCGCCTTCAGGAAGTCGCGGTACTCCTCGGCCGTGATGGTGCGGGTGCCGCCCGCTTCGTGGCGGGTGTAGGTCGGACCCACGCATTCCGGGACACGATCGAAGTCCTTCACGAACCACATCTCGTCGTACCACTTGGCGAGCGCCGCCCGGGTCTCCTCGGTCGTGCTCATCGGGCTCCCTCCACCGCGACGCCGAAGCGATCGACATAGAACAAGAGCTCCTCGGCGATGACCGCGGGGTCGACGCCGAAGTCCTCCTCGATGTGATACGTCACGCTTCCGTGCACGCCCCGTGGATGGTCGACCATGTACGCCTCCATCGCCGCCTCTGTTCCGTCGTCGAAGGGATGGTCGGCCAGCTCGTAGATCGACTTCACCGTCGCGATGTCGTCGGCCATGAACTCGTGGAACCGCACGTCGATCGACTGACTCGAGGGCACGAGATGGCGATCGTCGACCATGGCCCGGAACATCATCGCCATCCGGTCGATCCAGTACCGGCCGACGTCGGCGAGGCGTTCCGGGTTGCGACTCATGCGTGAGGTGTAGGCGAGCATCGTCGACATCGACTTCGCGACGGCGACCGGGTCGCGGTGCGTGCACACGACGGTCGCGTCGGGGAAGACCGTGATGAGGTCGCCCAGTCGCTCCACGTGTTGCGGCGACTTCAGCAACCAGCGCGGCGCCTCGCGCTCGGTGCCCCGACCGAGGAACGTGAGCACCTTCAACATCGTCTTCATGTACTCGTAGAACGGAACCTGGTCGCTGGCCCGGTACCAGTCGCGCCAGGTCGGCATGACCCCCATCGTCTCGGGCGCCATTCCGCCGTAGGGAATCGCCAGCAGGGCGATCTCCTCGTGGACGTGTTCGGGATACATGTCGTGCATCCGCTTGAAGTACGGCAACGCGCCGTTGAGGCCGGCGAGTGTCTCGGCGCAGCGTTGGAAGCGGGGGTCGTCGGCATCGCGAGGCCCGTGGTCGAGTCCCTGCTCGGCAAGGGGCGGGACCGGCTCGACGCTCTCCCAGTAGGGCATCGTGCGAAACGACGGGTCGGACGACATGAGGTTGTGGAGATGGGTGGTGCCCGTGCGCCCCTGCCCGGCGATGACGACCGGCCGTTCGATCTCGATGTCGTGGATCTCCGGGTGACGGGCGAGCAGATCCGCGACCAACAGCTTCTGTTTGGCATAGCCGACCAGGGTGGAGTGGTTCGACAACTGTCCGAGGGTCGAGAGGTCGGCCTCCTCCACCATGGCGGGGGCCAGTATCGAGAGCGGTTCGACGTGGAGGTCGTCTCCGAAGTCGTCCAAGCCGGTCTCGGCCATGGCCTGGCCGAGGATCGCACCGGGTGCCCAATCGAGCGCCTCGGCGAGAGGCGCGACCATCTCGAACGCGGCCGCGATCTCGTCGGGGTAGCGCGGCGCCACGAGGTCGTCGATGCGGACGGCGGCAGGACGGTTCACGACTCCCCCGGCAGGTCGAACTCGCCGACGAGCACCGAGGCGTTGCCCAGCGGCGTCTTCGGGCCCGCCATGAAGTGTTCGTAGTAGCGACGGAAGCGCCCCTGGAGATCGCGGTCGATCTGCTCCTGGCTGTAGTCGAGGGTGTGGAAGGTGGTGACGCCCACTTCGGCGCCGGCGTCTCGCGACGCGTCGGCGTCCGCAACGGCCCAGACCACGCCGATGATGCCCTCGCCGCGCTCGGCGAGGATCCCCTCGACATAGCTGTCCTTGCCCGGGATCGGTGCCACGAGCTCGATTCCGGCGTCCCAACTGAACGCCATGCGCACACCGAACGACGCGGCCTCCTCGTCGTTGCCGGAATGGAAGGTGCAGCCGAGCAGCTTCTCGTAGAACGCGCGCCCGGCGTCCAGATCGTTCACGGCCATCACCACGCGGTTCACCCCGCGCTGGCGGGTGTGTGCCTCGGTCATCGCTCCTCCTTGGGAAACAGTTGTCGTCCATCCGACTCGATGCGGATGCGGCGCAGATACAGGCTCGCGATCCGCCACTCGCCGTCATCGCCCCGCCGGTAGCGCTCCTCGTACCAGCCGGTGCCCCACATGTGTCCGAGACCGAACTCGGGGGGCCAGAAGAGGTGATCCTCCATCGACCACACCCCGGTCGCCTCATCACCGTCGACTGCGATCTCCGACATGTGCCCGTGATGCACCGTGATCACCGGGTCGATCAGCTGACGGAGCCCGGCAATCCATTCGTCGCAACCCACGGTCGGAGTGTCGTCGCCGGTGTCGTCGGGCGTGCAGATCTCCACGTCGGGGGTGAAGACATCGTGCCACTCATCCCACCGCTTCTGGTCCATGAGGCGGAAGTAGCGGGCCTTCAGCTGCCGGATCGCCTCGATGTCGGCCAGGTCCTCGGGAGTCGGCGCCATGGCCGACGACCGTAGTGCGATACTCGCTGGGCGCCGAAAACCGACACGACGCAGGGAGGCCGAGAGTGACCGACGCCGACACCTACCGTCTCAGCGATCGCTACACCGAGGACGAGGGAACCGTCTTCATGACGGGGATCCAGGCGCTCGCCCGGCTCCCGATCGAGCAGCTGCGGGTTGACCGCCGCACCGGTCTGCGCACCGCGGCCTTCGCCGCCGGCTACCCGGGATCGCCGCTCGGCGGGCTCGATGGCGCCCTGGCCCGAGCGGCGCAGGACGCGCCCGATCTGCCGCTGACCCTGCGACCCTCGGTCAACGAGGAGTACGCGGCCACAGCCGTCATGGGCAGCCAGCTCGCCACCACCCGCCCCGATGCCCGCTACGACGGCGTGATCGGCCTCTGGTACGGCAAGGCGCCGGGCGTCGACCGGGCGTCGGATGCCATCCGGCACGCCGTGTTCGCCGGTACCGACCCACATGGCGGGGCAGTGGCCGTCGTGGGCGACGATCCGGCCGCGAAGTCGTCGACGATCCCCTCCACCAGCGCGGGTGTGTTCTCGTCGATGCATGTGCCGGTGCTCTACCCCGGCGACCCCGCCGAGGCCCTCGATCTCGGCCGGCACGCCATCGCGCTGAGCCGCGCGAGCGGTCTGTGGGTGAGTCTGAAGATCGTGGCCGACGTGGCCGACGGCTCGAGTACGGTCGAGATCGACCCCGACCGCGTGCAGCCGGTGATTCCGACCATCGACGGTGAGCCCTACGCCCATACCCCCAACGGCATGTTGCTCACGCCGCGCTCGCTCGACATCGAGGGGGAGATCGTCGACATCCGCGCCCCGCTCGCGCTCGAGTACGCAGCGGCCAACCGGCTCAACCACGTCACCATCGACCCGGCCGACGCCTGGCTCGGCATCGTCGCGTCGGGCATCACCTACCGCGAACTCCGCGAGGCGCTGCGCCGGATCGGCCTCGAAACCGATTCCGAGGTCGCGGCCGCGGGCCTCCGGCTGTTGAAGCTGGGCATGCCGGTGCCGTTCAACGCCTCGACCATTCGCGCCTTCGCCCGGGGACTGGATCGCATCCTCGTCGTCGAGGAGAAGACGCCCAACGTCGAATCGTTGGTCAAGGACGCGCTCTACAACGCCAGTCACCACCCGACGGTGGTCGGACGCACCGACGAGTTCGAGGCGCCACTCGTCCCGGCGGCGGGAGCCCTCCACGCCGACGAGATCATTCCGGTGTTGCGCCGGGAACTCCACGACCGACTCGGCGATCGCCTCCGTCCCGAGCCCGCGGCCAGGGAGCGCATCCCGCTCACGGTGGCCCGCACTCCGTACTTCTGCTCGGGATGTCCGCACAATCGCAGCACCGTGGTCGAGGAGGGCACCCTGGTCGGGGCCGGTATCGGCTGCCACACGATGGTCCTCCTGGGCGACGAATCCCGCTACGGCGACATCGCCGGTATCACCTGCATGGGCAACGAAGGCACGCAGTGGATCGGCATGTCGCCCTTCGTGGAGACCCCACACATGGTGCAGAACCTGGGCGACGGCACGTTCTTCCACTCGGGCCAGCTGGCCATCACGGCATCGGTGGATGCCGGAACCAACATCACCTACAAGCTGCTTTGGAACGGGGCGGTGGCGATGACCGGCGGTCAGGATCCCGCCGGCGCGATCGGCCTCGACGGCGTGTGCGCCCAGTTGCTCGCGCAGGGCGTGGCCCGCGTCCTCGTGACCTCCGAGGACCCCGGAAGGGCCCGTGCGCTCCGGCTCCCGCCGGAGGTCGACGTGTGGGACCGCACCCGTCTGGAGGAGGCCCAGCGGGTCCTCGCCGCCACCCCGGGTGTCACCGTGCTCATCCACGACCAACGCTGCGCCGCCGAAGCCCGCCGCGACCGCAAGCGGGGTCGGGTACCGACACCACCCACCCGGGTGGTGATCAACCATCGCGTCTGCGAGGGCTGCGGCGACTGCGCCCGGGTGTCGAACTGCCTGTCGGTGCAACCGATCGAGACCGACTTCGGGCGGAAGACCACGATCGACCAGCACAGCTGCAACCTCGATCTCTCCTGCCTCGAGGGCGACTGTCCGGCGTTCGTGTCGGTCACCCGTCGGCCGAGTCGATGGTGGCGCCGCACCCCCCCGACTACTCCCCCATCGTCGGTCCGCGTTGCGCCGCCCGAGCTCATTCCCGCCACGCAGCCGAGGGAATCCGAGGACGTCAGCGTGCACATCACCGGCATCGGCGGCACCGGCGTCGTCACCGTGTCCCAGCTGCTGGGCACGGCCGCGATGTTCGAGGATGCGGAGGTGCTCGGGCTGGACCAGATCGGCCTCTCCCAGAAGGCCGGGCCCGTGGTGTCCGACGTGCGCATCGCCCACGGTCGCCAGGTCGGGAGCAGCCGGGTCGGTGCCGGTCAGGCCGATCTGCTCCTCGCCTTCGACCTGCTCGTCGCGTCGTCGTGGAACGGGCTCGAGGCGACGGAGGCGACCCGCACCTCGGTGGTCGGCTCCCTCGACCTGACCCCGCCCGGGGCGAAGACCGCCCACCCCGAAACGGAGATGCCCACGCGTGAGCACCTCTTGGCCCGCATCGACGAGGGCACCCGGGAGGGGGCCCGTCATTGGACCGACGCCGCCGCGGTCTGCAGCGACCTCGTCGGCGATCCCGTCGGCGCGAACATCTTCGTGGTCGGGATGGCCGTGCAGGCCGGACTGCTCCCGATCGAACCGGCGTCGATCGAGCGGGCCATCGAGCTCAACGGGGTGGCGGTCGATCTCAACCTCGCCGCCTTTCGCTGGGGTCGGTGGCAGGTCGCGGATGCCGGCGTGGTCGAGTCGGCCCGGGGCACCGTCGAGGGACGAGCGGACCCGCCGATGCTCCCCGCCGACCTCCTCGCTCGCGTCGAGAGCCTCGCGGGCGGCGACTCCGAACTCCAGGCCGATCTCGGCCGGTTCGCCGCCGAGCTCGCCGCGTTCCAGGACGCCAGGTCGGCCGCTCGCTACCTCGACGAGTTGGAACGGGTTGGTGACACCAGCGACTCGCGAGCGCTGCTCGCGGCAGTCGCGGCCGGCCTGTTCAAGCTCACGGCCTACAAGGACGAGTACGAGGTCGCCCGGCTCATGCTCGACCCCGACGGTCAGCGCGAAGTCGCCGCCGTCGCCGGGCCGGGCGACCGTGTGGCCTGGCGTCTCCACCCGCCCACGCTGCGGGCCCTGGGCATGTCCACCAAGATCTCCATCGGCGCCCGCTGGCGCCCGGCGATCCGGGCCCTCGCGGCCGGCAAACGACTGCGCGGCACGCCCCTCGATCCGTTCGGTCGAGCAGAGGTACGCAAGATAGAGCGCGCCCTCCCCGGCGAATACCTCGAGGCGATCCACGCCACCCTCGCCGCCAGCGGCGGCCGGCCTGAACTGGCCATCGAGGTGGCCGAGGCGGCCGATCTCGTCCGCGGCTACGAACACGTCAAGCTCGCCAACGTCGAGCGCTTCCGCGCGCGCCTGGCCGAACTCACCTCGAACTGAGCGCACGCCTACGCTGCAGCCATGCCTACCGTTCCCCACGTCGCACAGCTCGACGACGACCTCACGGCGCTCCACCAACAGACGCTCGACTTCGTCGCCAAGGAGGTCGTTCCCCACGGTGACCAGTGGGAGCTCGACGGCCACGTGCCCCGAGACGTGCTGCGCAGCATGGGTGGGCTCGGCATGTTCGGTCTCCGGGTCCCCGAGTCGCGCGGTGGGCTCGGGCTCGGCCCGCTGGCGTCGGCGACGTTCTCCGAGGCGCTCGGCTCATCGACCTACGCAGGCTTCGACGTGACCGTGCTCGTCCACACCGACATGGCGCTCCCCCACCTGCTCAACTCGGGCTCAGAAGAGCAGCTCGCCCGCTACCTGCCCGACGTGCTGTCGGGTGACCGCATCCTGTCGATCGGCGTCACCGAACCCGACGCCGGGTCCGACGTCGCCGGCATCCGCACCAGAGCCGAGAAGGACGGCGACGGCTGGCGGATCAACGGATCGAAGCTCTTCATCACCAACGCGGTCCACGGCGACATGACGATCGTCGCCGCCCGCACCCAGCCCGGCGACCGCTACGGCATCTCGATGTTCCTCGTGGAGAAGGGCACCGAGGGCTTCACCGTCGCCAAGGCGCTCGACAAGACGGGGTGGCGCAGCTCCGACACCGCCGAGCTGCACTTCGACGACGTCTGGGTCAGCGACGACCAACTGCTGGGCACCGTGCATCGCGGCTTCTACGAGACGATGCGCAACTTCCAGAACGAGCGCCTCGTGCTCGTCGGCATGGGTCTCGGAGCGGCCCAGCGGGCCATCGACATCACCGTCGACTACACGAAGGAACGCGCCGCGTTCGGCGGCCACCTGTTCGATCTCGGTGCGATCCGTCAACGGCTCGGCATGCTCCAGGCTCAAGTCGATGCGGCCCGCGCGTCGATGTATCACTGTGCCTGGCTGGCCGAACAAGGCATCGAGCCCGTCCGTGAAACCTCCGGGCTGAAGGCATGGGCCTGCGAGATGATCAACAACGTGATGTACGACTGCGTCCAGTTCCACGGAGGGATGGGCTACATGCGCGAGACCACGGTCGAACGCATGAGCAGAGACGCCCGCATCCTTCCGATCGGGGGCGGCGCCACCGAGGTCATGCTCGAAGAAGTAGCCAAACGACTCGGAGCATCGTCATGAACCATCTTCCCGCTCGTCCGCGCAATCTGCTCTTCGCTCCCGCGGTTCGTCCCGATCTCGTCGCCAAGACGCCCACATCGAGTCCGGACCTGGTGGCGATCGACCTCGAGGACGCGACGCCCGTCTCTGCAAAGGAAGCCGCCCGCGCCTCGCTGCCCGAGCTCGTCGACTCGGTCCGGGGCCGCTCGCCGGTGACAGTGCGGGTGAACGCAGCCGACTCCCCGTGGTTCGACGACGACGTCGCGGCCCTCCCCGACGGGCTCGCCGCCGTCATCGTGCCCAAGATCGAGACCGTGCAGGGCCTCGATCGAATCGCATCGGCGCTACGCGACGCTGGTCACCCGGATCTGGCGATCGTCGCCGGTATCGAGACCGCCCTGGGCGTGGCCGACAGCCGAGATCTCCTCGCGCACTCCGTCGTCGGTGCCGCCTACTTCGGCGCTGAGGACTTCATCGCCGACATGGGCGGCTACCGCACCTACCACAACCGCGAAGTGGCCTACGCGCGCGGCCTGGTCGCGCTCTCCTCCCGACTGGCCGGCGTTCCTGCGTTCGATCAGGTCGTGGCGGACTTCCGCGACCACGACCGCTGCCACGCCGAGTGCGAAGAAGCGCAGGCCATGGGCTACACCGGCAAGCTCTGCATCCACCCCGGCCAGGTCGGGATCGCCCGCAACGCCTTCACCCCGTCGCCCGCAGAGATCGACCACGCCGTTCGGCTCCTGGCCGCCTACGAGGAGGCCACCGACGCGGGCATTGCCGCGATCGACTTCGAGGGCCGGATGGTCGACGAGCCGGTCGCCGCCCAGGCCCGCCACGTGCTCGAACTCGCCGACGAGCCCTGAGCGCGGCGCCGACGGGATCAGGCGGGGCGGCGAAGCATCAAGGCGTTGCGCACCGCCCGGCAGACGAGGGCATCGTGCTGGTTGAAGGCCCGGTGCTCGAACGTGACGATGCCCTGGGTCGGCCGAGACGATGACCCTCTGGCCGCACGCACCTCTGTCTCCACATGGATCGTGTCGCCGTGGAACAGCGGTGCCGGGAAGTCGATCTTGTCGAAGCCCAGGTTCGCGACCGTCGTGCCGAGGGTCGTCTCGTGGACCGAGATGCCGACGACGACCCCCAGGGTGAGCAGCGAGTTCACCAGCGGCTGGCCGAACTCGGTCTCGTTGGCGGCGTAG
>JBDQKM010000126.1:0-10047 GCA_040263275.1 Acidimicrobiales bacterium | reverse complement strand
GTGCAGGAGTCGATGTCGCCGTTCCAGCCGCTGTCCGGCTCGGTGCGCTCGAACTCCGCCAGGTAGGCGGCGAGCACCTCGGCGCGGTCGTTGGTGTCGATCCAGGCGTCCTCGGCGGCGGGCGCGACCGGCGCGATGGCGAGCAGGGGCGCCAACAGCAACCCGGCCAACACTGCGACTCGTACACGCTTTTTTCACACGGGGTGCTACGGCAGATGGGTCGGGGCACTTGACCCTGATCTGATGGGCCGTTCGGCCCATTTCCCCGGCGGCGCTATCATCCGCACCCATGGCCGAACCGCTCGAGATCACCCCGATCGCCGGTGCGTTGGGGGCCGAAGTGCGCGGTCTCGACCTCGATCGTTTCGACGAGGCGGCCGACCAGCTGAGCGATTCCCTGGCGACGCATCTCGTGCTCTTCGTGCCCGGCCTGGCCCCCGACCCGGCGGCGTTGCGCGAGATCGGGTCCCGGTTCGGTGCGCTGGAGGTCCATCCCTATCTGCCGAAGGTCGACGAGGCGGTGCCCGAGGTCGTCGAGCTCGATTCGGAGGTCTCCCCGAAGGCCGACGTGTGGCACACCGACGTCACGTTCTCCGAGACCCCGCCGGTGGCCGCGCTGCTGCACATGGCCGAGGGCCCGGCGTTCGGCGGCGACACGACCTGGATCAACACCTTCGACGTCTACGACACCCTCAGCGAGCCGATCCGGGCGCTGCTCGAGGGGCTGACGTGCACACACGAGGACAATCGCGGGTCGATCAAGGCCGAGCATCCGGTGGTGCGGGTGCACCCCGAGACCGGGCGGCGGGCGCTGTTCGTCAACAAGCAGTTCAGCCGTCGGATCCCGCAGCTGTCCCGGCCCGAGTCGCAGATGCTGCTCGCCCACCTCTTCCGCTGGCAGGAGCAGGTCAGGTTCAGCTGTCGTTGGCGGTGGTCGGTCGGCGACGTGGCGATCTGGGACGAGCGCTTCACCCTCCATTCCGTGGTCGACGACACGAAGGAGCGACGGATCCTCCATCGGGCGACGGTGTTGGACGCGAACCCGCCGATCGCCCCGGCCGGTGCGCCCGACTGGCCCCGCCACGAACCCAAGCCGATGGCATCCAGCGGCTACTTCGGAATCGGTGGCTATGAGTTCTGAACCGCTGCAGCCCGACGACCGACGGGGCCTCGACGCGGCGATCGCCGAAGCGCGCCTCGGTCGTGAGGAGGGCGGCATTCCCATCGGGTCCGCGTTGATGATCGATGGTGAGATCGTCGGACGGGGCCACAACCGGCGCGTCCAGCGCGGCAGCGTCGTGTTGCACGCCGAGATGGACTGTCTCGAGAACGCCGGACGCCTGCCGGCCTCGGCCTATGCCCGGGCCACGCTCTACACGACCCTGTCGCCCTGCGACATGTGCACTGGCGCCGCGCTGCTCTACGGCATCCCGAAGGTCGTCATCGGTGAGCACACGACCTTCATGGGTGGCGAGTCGTACTTGGCCGATCGGGGGGTCGAGACCGTCGTGGTCGGCGATGCCGAATGCGTGTCGATCATGCGGGACTTCATCGCCACCGAGCCCGAGTTGTGGAACGAGGACATCGGCGAGGACTGAGCCCCGGTGGTCTACGGGATGGCGCCGATCTCGCGCCAGCGTTCCACGGCCACATCGGGCCGGCCGGCGATCACGCCGTCGATGTCGAAGTCGAGCAGCGACTCGTAGAAGTCGGCGTTCTCCTGCGTCGACGCGTCGTTGGGCCACACCCAGATGCCCAGGCCCTCGGCCCGAGCCTTCTCGAGGAAGCCGGGCAGGTTGAGCACGTCGAGTCCGTCGAATTCGGGCGGCACCTGGAGCACCCGATGGCTCTCGAGCAGCGGGACGCCGCCGAGGAACCAGTCGGTCAGTGCGCCGGTGCCCGGGCTGGTCGGGATGTCGGGGGCGAAGTCGTGGAAGGCGGCGATGACGTCGTCATCGAAGGAGACCACGACGACGGAGTCCTGGCGCTCGAGCTCCTCGATTTCGGCGGCCAGGACCCGAGCACCTTCGATCGCGAAGTCGAGGTCGTTCTCGCCGTCGTCGCCCCGCGGCACCTTGAGTTCGACGTCGAGCACATGGTCGGGGAAGGCCTCGGCCACCGATCGGAAGGTCTCGACGCGGAAGTCGTCGGCGGTGTAGCCGGGTGGCGGTTCGGCCTCGCCGGTGCGCACACCGCGCCAGATGTAGTCCTCGGGCGGCAGGGACTGATTGCCCCACTCGCCCGACCACCAGTAGCCGTTGTCGAGCGCCTGGATCTCCTGGTAGGTGAGGTCGCGCACGCGTCCGCTGGTTTCGGTGGTGCGGTCGACGGTGTCGTCGTGCTGCACGACCAGCACCCCGTCGCCGGTCAGCTGGACGTCCATCTCCAACACTTCGGTGCCGGTCCGGGCCGCTTCGCTGAACGCGAACATCGTCGAGTGGGGCCATGAACGATCCCCGCCGGCGTGGCCCAGGACCATCGGTCGGCCGAGGGCGAAGAGTCCCTCCACGGTGCTCGCCCCCGGAGTGGGGATCTCGATCTCCGGCGGTGCAGCCGTCGTGGTCGTAGTGGTGGTCGTTGTCGTTGTCGTGGTGGACGTGGAGGTCGTCTCGGCCGTCGCGGTGCTGGTGTCGTCGCCGCAGGCGGTCGCGATCAGGGCCAGCGCAAGGAAGAGGGAGACGAGGGGACGGGTCATGCGGCGCATGGGACGAGACGCTAGCCCCGGTCTCAGGGCACCACGAGATCGACGACCAGCGGCGCGTGGTCCGACGGGCGGTCGCTCCCGCGCGCGGCGCGGTCGATCCGCACCGCACGGGTCGAGTCGGCGGCCGTGGGCGAGCAGAAGGCCAGGTCGATCCGAAGGCCGTGGTCCTTCTCGAACTGGCCGGGCCGGTAGTTCCACCAGGTGTAGACACCCGGCCCGGGAAGGTGCTCCCGGGTCACGTCGCGCAGCCCGAGGTCGACCAGGGAGCGGATCCCGGCCCGCTCGGGTTCGCTTGCATGGGTGCGTTTGCGCCATCTCGACGGCATGTAGATGTCCTCGTCGGTCGGCGCGACGTTGAAGTCGCCGGCGACGATCGACATGCCGCCGGCGGCCTTCGCGCTGATCAGTTCGTGGCGGAGTCGCTCGAGCCAGACCAGCTTGAAGGCGTAGTGAGGGTCCCAGAGCTCGCGACCGTTGGGCACGTAGACGCTCCAGCACCGGATCCCGCCGCAGTCGGCCGCGACCACACGGGGTTCGTCGAAGGGCTCGGCCTGGGGTCCGCGAAATCCCCGCGCGACGCGGCGCAACCCGATCCGACTGGCGATGGCGACGCCGTTCCAGTGGTTCGTGCCGTGGTGCGCGACCTCGTAGCCAGCGGCCGCGAACGCGTCGAACGGGAAATCCCCGTCGCCACACTTCGTCTCCTGGAGCAGGAGCACGTCGGCGTCGTTGGCATCGGCCCACGCGATCACGTGGTCGGCGCGAACCCGGATGGAGTTCACGTTCCAGGTGACGATCCGGCGTTCGACTTCGGGCACGCTGCGACCGTAGTTGTGCCGCAGTGGGCGCCCCATGACCGGCGTGGAGAGATGGCGTGAGCCGAACCTGGCCTGGTGGACCACGAGCGACGTCCACGACAGTGTCGCGGCCGTCGATGGCCGGACGTTCGACCTCGTCTACACGGGCAAGGGCGCCCGGTGCTGGCTCCCCGACATGACACGCTGGGCGGGCGTGATGTGGGAACTCGGTCGGCCGGACGGGCAGCTCTACCTGTCCGAGTTCCACCCGTTGCGGGCCGTTCCTCGAGGAGCGTGAACCCGGCGTCTGGTTCATGCCCGGCGATCGGCCCGAGATCCCGTTGATGTTCTCTCTCCGGGCTCGGCGACCGGGCTGAGCACGGGGACGCGTGGTGCCGGTCAGCCCTTGAGGTGGGCGGCGAGAAACGCCGACGTGCTCGCCCACGCCGTGGCCGCTGCTTCGGGGTCGGAGAACATCGGATTGCGATGGTTGTCGAACGCGTGGCCCGCGCCCTCGGCCACGTGTATCTCGACGTTGCCCATGCCGGCCGTGGCCTCCCGGAGACCGGCCACGTCTTCGTTGGGGAGGAACGGATCGTCGCTCCCGAAGTGGAACTGGATCGGGCAGTCGATCGCGGCGGCCTGGTCGAGGTTCGCGCCGATCATCGAGCCGTAATAGGACACGGCGCACGCCGGATCGTGGGCTGCAGCCGCCAGATAGGCCATCGAGCCGCCGAAGCAGAACCCCATCACACCGACGGGCCCGTCGACCTCGGGTCGTTCGGCGAGGTGCGCGAGGGCCGCGCCGATGTCGGCGACGCCGTCGGCCGGGTCGTGCTGGCCGGCCACCTCGAACGCGACCGGTAGGTCGTCGGGACCGGTCGCCTCGATGGCGAAGTCGCTCTGGATCCGCCAGTACATGTGCGGCGCGAGGGCGACGTATCCCTCGCCGGCGAGACGTTCGGCCACGTCGCGGATGTAGCCGTTGACCCCGAAGATCTCCTGGATCAACACCACGCCGGGTCCGGAACCGGCGTCGGGAACGCAGAGCAGGGCCGGGATGTCACCGGCGGGGCCGGGGACCGTGATGTCGGAGTCGGTGGGCATGGGCGGATCGTAGGTCGGGTCAGAGGTAGGTGCCGCTCTGGTCGGGAAGGCCGGGTCGTCCCGGGGCTGCACCGGGAGGGGGGCCGCCAGGGCCGCGGCCGGCGCCGAGTTGACGCATCTGTTGGGCTGCGGCCGCGTGTTGGGCGGCCATCGACGCCTGCAGGCCCTGGAGCAGACCCTGCAGCCACCCGACGAGCTGCGCCTGGGCCACACGGATCTCCGCCTCGGTCGGCACGCCCTCGTCGTCACAACAGCCGGCGAACTCCGAGAGCTCGGCCATGAGGTCGCTCGACAGCACCGTGCCGAGTTCCTCCATCGTTTCTGCGTGGATCCGGGCGAGCAGCCGCCGACTGTCCTCGTCGGTGTCGGCGTTTCGCACTTCCGCCATCAGGGTCTGGAGCATCGTGCCTAGGCGGATGAGCTTCGCCGGGTCGGAGATCATCGGCTCCGGAGCGGTTTCCGCGTCCGGCTCGGCGGGGGTCTCGTCGGTGTCCGTCATGGCACCGAATCTCTCACATCCGAGGCGTCCCCTCGAACCGGCTCTCAGCGCACGTTCACCTCGCGCATGGCGGGCGTCAGCACTTCCTCGGCGAGGTGGAGGGTTTCCCCGGGTTCGGATTCGAGGATGAGGGCGATGTTGTGACCGTCGATCCGGGCGACGGTGATGTCGTACGTGGAGCCGTCGGCGTAGGAACCGATGGGCCCGAGCCAGATGCGGTCGTCGACCTGCGCGGAGGAGAGCACCGGATCGTCGAGATACCACTCGTCCACGATCTGGCTGCGCGCCCTCTCGGCGTCGGTGGCTTCCCAGACGTAGACGTCGAGGTTGGTGCGGTCGAGCGGGTCGGCCTCGCGCCACCAGGTGCCGGCACCGGAGCCGGCCCAGGTGTCCAGTAGGGGGAGCGAGACGGTCACCGCAGGGGTCTCGTACACGCCCGGGGTCAACGAGATGGCCGGGTCTCGCAAGCCGATCACGAGTCGGGTGCGGCATTCCGAGTCGTCGGCCTCGGCCCGCTCGAACCAGGCCACGGCGGCGGCGATCAGACGGCAGAGGTGTCTTCCGGGCTCACGACCCGTCACCGATCGAGGTGGCCGTCGGCACGAGGACGAGCCGCTCGAGGTCCTCCGGTTCGCCCGGCTCGAGCACCAACACGAGGCGTACACCGCTGCGTGAGTGGCTGTAACGAACGAGCGTGCCCGCAGTCGTGGCCATCTCGTGCCGGGTCCAGCCCGAGGGCATGTCGGGTCGATCCTCCCGATCCCACGCGGGGATCCGGCCGCCGAAGGGGAGATGGTCGACGGGTTCGTAGTCCGAACCGACGTCGAGGAGGATGAGCGCCGTCTGGTCGAGTTGATCGAGGGCCCGCCACCGGATCTCGGCGCCGTCGACCCGATCCGAACCCCAGGTCGGCGCCTCGTAGTCGATCCATTCGCCGTCACCGTCGAAGTCCGATGAGGTCGATCCGAGGGAGAGCGGCTCGCGGAAGCGTTCGGCGAGCTCGTCGACGACGAGGTGGGAGGCGTAGGCCGCACAACTCGTGTCGAGCAGGACGTCGGGCTGCTCGACGAATTCGGCGATGAGTGAGGTGGCACACCAGCCCTCGTCGCTGTCGTGTGACAGATCGGCCATGGTGACCAGCCGGCCCCGCGGAAGTCGCTCGGCGAGGAGCCGGGCCCATTCGGTCGGGGTGATCGGGTCGGCGGCGCCCGAGAAGAGGAGCGTCGGTGCGTCCCACGTCACCGGTTCGTTCTCGATCGGGTCGGGAGTCTCGCCCGTCTCCCAGGCTGCGCAGATCCTGAGCGAATCGGTCCCGTTGAGCGAGGGTGCGAGGTCGGCGGCCCGGAGGAAGTCGTGCTCGAGGGGCCGGTCGAGCGCTTCCGGCGTGGTGAAGGCGCCTTCGTCCGCGCACTGCACCAGCACGAACACCATGACGTCGGCGTGGTCGAAGACGCTCACTCGCGCCAGCCGCTCGATCCGACGGAGGTCGCCGTCGAGCCAGTCGATCAGGAGATCCGGGATCGTGGCCGCCTGATAACCGACATAGAGCAGGGAGTGCAGCCCGTTGAGGAGGTCGGTCCCATCGAAGGCGAGATCGAACGTGCCGGTCGCAGTGGTGGCGACGGACACGGGGAGTGGATCGCGGTCGAGACGCTCGACCAGGGATTCGAGGCTTGCCCAGGGGTCCGGCAGTGCTTTCGCGCATCTCTCGGATGCCGCGCAGCCGTCGAACACGACCTGGAGTGCGCCTTCCAGCGAGGTCGGGACCGACCCCATCAGATTGACATCGGTCGGGTAGACGCCGGAGAGCACGAGGGACCGCACCCCCGCAGGGGCGTCTCGCATCACCGTCTGGGCCAGACGAGTGCCGTAGGACGAACCGTGGAGGTTGTACTCGTCGATGCCGAGCGCCCACATGAGGTCGACCAGGTCCTGGGCGTTGGCCGCGCTGTCGAACGCCGTCAGGTCGACGTCGTCGCGTTCGCGCATCCGTTCGGCGCACTCCGCCAGGGCGTCGAGGAAGTCGTCGGCGAGCGACTCGTGGCCGGCCACCTCGTTGTAGAACGGATCGCTCGCCAGGCTGGTTTCGCGACACAGCGGCAGTGGTGACGACCGGCCTGCGCCGCGCTGGTCGTAGAGGATCACGTCGCGGGTCTCGATGTGGGGACGAACGATGCTGTCGTACCAGAAGTCGGCCGATTCGATGATGGCGCCACCCGGTCCGCCGTGGAGGTACACGACCGGGTCGGGTCGGATGTCGTCCTCGTCGCCGGTGGCGGAGAAGCGAACGAACGAGATCTCGACCGTGAAGTCGGGATCCGTGCCCCGCCCCGGCAGTTCGAGCATTCCGCACCGCGCCGCCGTGGTCGCGTCGCGATCGAACGGGCAACGGAACTGGGTGATCTCGGGCCGGGGGCCGCGGCGCCCGTCGACCGCCGCCTCGTCGACGGCCGACTCGTCGAGCCACGGCTCGTCCTCGTCGAAGTCCTCCTCCGAGAGGTCGTCGCCCGGCGCCGCGCTGCCGCCGAGGTCGAAGTCGCCCATGTCGATCGCGTCGAGCGTGTCGTCGAGCAGGGCCCGCTCTTCGGGCGACACTTCGGCGCAGGCCGCCGCTGCCAGTGCGAGGCACAGCACGGCGGCGGTGTGGCGCAGGGCACGGCGCATCTCGACCACCCTATGTGTCGGTACCCTTCCGGCGGTGACCGCCACCCCCACATCCTCGTTGCAGCGGGTCGAATCGCTTCGCAACGTTGCGATGATCGCCCATGTCGACCATGGCAAGACCACGCTGGTCGACGCCCTCCTCCGCCAGGCCGGCGCCTTTCGGGAGGGAGCCGAGCTCACCGACCGGGTGATGGACTCGATGGACCTCGAGCGCGAGAAGGGCATCACGATCCTCGCGAAGAACACGGCGATCCGTTTCGGCGACGTGAAGATCAACATCGTCGACACCCCGGGCCACGCCGACTTCGGCGGCGAGGTCGAGCGGGCGCTGACCATGGTCGATGCCGTGGTGCTGCTCGTCGACGCGTCGGAGGGGCCGCTGCCGCAGACACGTTTCGTGCTGCGCAAGGCCTTGGCCCGCCGCCTCCCCGTCGTTTTGGTCATCAACAAGATCGATCGGCCGGACGCCCGGATTTCTGATGTTGTCGACGAGGTCTACGAGCTGTTCCTCGACCTCGACGCCGACGAAGAACAGATCGAGTTCCCGATCGTCTACACGGTCGCCCGCGAGGGCCAGGCCACCCTCGATCCGGCCGTGCCGGGCACCGACATGCAGCCCCTCTTCGACGTGCTGCTGGAGACCGCGCCGGCGCCGCTGCACGATCCGGATCATCCCATGCGGGCCTGGGTCACGAATCTCGACTCGTCGCCCTACGTCGGGCGCATCGCCGTCTGTCGCGTGGAGCACGGGACCATCCGCAAGGGCCAGACTGTCGCCTGGTGCAAGGAAGACGGCACCATCGCCAGTGCCAAGGTCGGCACCCTCACCGTCACCGAGGCGCTCGATCGCGTCGACGTCGACGAGGCGGGTCCGGGCGAACTCATCGGCGTGTCGGGGATCGACCACATCACGATCGGCGAGACGCTCGCCGATCCGGCCGACCCGCGACCGTTCCCCGCGATCACCGTCGACGAGCCGACGCTCTCGATGACCCTCGGCGTCAACACCTCGCCGCTCGCCGGCGCCTCCGGCACCAAGCTCACGGCCCGCCAGATCAAGGCCCGCCTCGATGCCGAGCTGATCGGCAACGTCTCGATCCGGGTGATCGACACCGACCGGCCCGACACCTGGGAGGTCCAGGGTCGAGGCGAACTCCAGCTCGCCATTCTCGTCGAGACCATGCGCCGCGAAGGGTTCGAGCTCACGGTCGGCAAGCCCGCGGTGCTCACCCGAGAGATCGACGGCACGATCCACGAGCCGACCGAGCGCCTCACCATCGACGTGCCCGAGGAATTCGTCGGCGCCGTCACCCAGCTGCTGGGTGAGCGCAAGGCGAAGATGGAAGACATGTCCAACCACGGCACCGGCTGGGTTCGGCTCGACTATGTCGTCCCGGCCCGCGCCCTGATCGGGTTCCGGACCGAGTTCCTCACCGAGACCAGGGGTACGGGCATGCTCCACCACGTGTTCGAGGGCTACATCCCCTGGGCCGGCGAGATCCGCACCCGCGTCAAGGGCAGCATCGTCGCCGACCGCACCGGGGAGACGACCGGCTATGCGATCGCGGCCCTGCAGGAGCGCACCGCCCTGTTCGTCGGCCCGGGCGTGAAGGTCTACGAGGGGATGATCGTCGGCGAGAACCCCCGCAACGAAGACATGGACGTCAACATCGTCCGTGAGAAGAAGCAGACAAACATCCGCACCCAGTCGAGCGACGACACCATCCGGCTGACGCCGCCGAGGCTCTTCTCGCTCGAGCAGGCGCTCGAGACCGTGGCCGACGACGAGTGCGTGGAAGTGACCCCGGAGACCGTGCGGATGCGCAAGACCGTGCTCGACGCCGGCGAGCGGGCCCGCATCGTCAAGCGGCTGAAGGCCCCCCGCGACAGCTAGCGGGTCATCGGCCTACAGGCGGTTCTTGTAGACGACGCGGGTGTCGCCGATCCGGTCGTAGGGGCTCCGACGCTCGGCGTCGCTGCTCACCCACACCAGGCAGAGCACCAGGATCGTCAGCGAGGCCAGGATCCCGAGAAGCGGAATCTGGGTGAGGATCGCGAACGGGATCACCCGCATGGCGGCGTGTCGCCACGAGGGCGGGGTGGTGACGCCGTCGGCCTCCGTGATTCGGAGGCCGACGATGAGCTTGCCTGGCGTGCCTCCGAACTGGCGGAAACTGCGACGCCTGTCGAGCTGGGCGAGATCTACGACAGCCGGCCTGAGCAGGTGGACGATTTGAAAAAGGTGCGTGGGATCGCCCGCGTCATGGAAGGGAAGC
>JBDQKM010000125.1:0-10359 GCA_040263275.1 Acidimicrobiales bacterium | reverse complement strand
TCTCTCTCTCTCTCTCTCTCTCTCTCTCTCTCTCTCTCTCTCTCTCTCTCTCATGTTTGCCTGTGTGTGTGCATGCACCTGCTGAGTGATTCTCTGTGCAACAGCGGGAGAGGGAGCGACGGGCGTGCACCACTGCTGACGTTTCGTTCCTCCCGCGGCGGCGGAGCTGGCACGGGCGGAACCCACAGAGGCCGGGGGGGCGTGGTGGCGGTCGGGCGAGTGCCGCCATCGCTGCCGGCGACCTCCATCAACAGCGACGCGATGTCGAGTTCGTCGCCGGCGCCGGAGCCGAGGGCTTCCGCGCCACCGACGATCTCCATGATCTCGGTGGTGATCGATGCCTGGCGGGCGGCGTTCATCTCGCGACTGAGCTTCGTGATGAGCTCCTCCGCGTTGTCGGTGGCCGACTTCATGGCCCGCTGACGGTTGGCGTGCTCCGACGCCGCGTTGTCGAGCAGCGCGCCGAACAGACGAGCTTCGATGTAGCGGGGCAGAAGCGATTCGAGCACGGCCTCCGGGGAGGGTTCGAACTCGTAGGACGCGGTGGCCTCGGCGGAACCGCCACCGACCTCGGCCATGACGGAGGTGTCCTCCAACGGCAGGAAGCGGCGCACCGACACTCGCTGGGTGCCCATCGAGACGAACTCGGTGTAGATCAGCTCGACCTCGTCGACCTCACCAGAGATGAACGCGTCGGCGACCTCGTCGGCGATGCGACGGGCGTCTTCGTAGGTCGGGTCGGCCGTGAAGCCCTCGTAGGCGTGGTCGACGCGATAGTTGCGGAACTTGAAGTAGGCGGTGGGCTTCTTGCCCACGCAGAACAGGACGTAGTCCTTGCCCTCGGTCTGGTGTGCCATCAGCTGACGCTCGGCGGCGCGGATCGGGTTCGAGTTGAACGCGCCGGCCAGGCCGCGGTCGCCGGCCATCACGATGAAGCCGACCCGCTTGACCTCGTCGACCTCATGGAGCAGCGGATGGTCGACGGAGGCACCGCCCGCGGCGAGGTTCTCGATCACCGAGGTGATCTGGCGGGCGTAGGGGCGAGCCGCATCGGCGCGCTGCATCGCCTTCACGACCCGCGTGGCCGCGATGAGCTCCATGGCGCGCGTGATCTTCTTCGTCGAGCCGATGCTCGCGATACGGCGCTTGAGCTCGCGCTCCTTCCCTCCCGGCATGAGTTACCTCAGTCCTCGTCTCGGGTGATGTCTTCTTCGGGCAGCGTCGTGTCGGAGTCGACCACCATCGTGTGGGCGGCGCCCTGGGCCTCGGCCTCGGGCTCCTCACCGTCAAGGACGCTGGGGGTGAACTGATCGGCGAAGCCCTGGACACCGGCGGCGAACGCGTCCTGGTCGGGAATCACACCGTTGGTGCGGATCTCGTCCATGATGTCGCCGTGGCGGCTGTTGAACCAGTCGATCAGCTCGCGCTCGAACCGCAGCACGTCCTCGACGGGCAGCGAGTCGAGGAAGCCGTTAGTGCCAGCCCAGATCGAAACGACCTGATCCTGCACCGGGTAGGGCGTGTTGACACCCTGCTTCAGGAGCTCGGTGAGGCGGTAGCCCCGCTCGAGCTGGGCCTTCGAGACGGCGTCGAGGTCGGACCCGAAGGCGGCGAACGCCTCGAGCTCGCGGAACTGGGCGAGATCGCCCTTGAGCGTGCCGGTGGCCGTCTTCATGGCCTTCACCTGTGCGGCACCACCCACGCGTGAAACCGAGATGCCCACGTCGACGGCCGGACGGATACCCGACTTGAAGAGGTCGTCCTGCAGGAAGATCTGACCGTCGGTGATCGAGATCACGTTGGTCGGGATGAAGGCCGACACGTCGCCGGCCTTGGTCTCGATGACCGGCAGGGCGGTGAGGGAGCCGGCACCGAGCTCGTCGGAGAGCTTGGCCGCCCGCTCGAGCAGACGGGAGTGCAGGTAGAACACGTCGCCGGGGAAGGCCTCGCGGCCCGGCGGGCGACGCAGCAGCAGCGACACCTGGCGGTAGGCCTCGGCCTGCTTCGAGAGGTCGTCGTAGACGATGAGCGCGTGCTCGCCGTTCTCCATCCAGTGCTGACCCATGGCGCAGCCGCCGTAGGGAGCGAGGAACTTGAACGGGGCCGGGTCGGACGCCGGGGCGACGACCACGGTGGTGTATTCCATGGCACCGAGCTCTTCGAGCGTCGCGACGTTCTGGGCGACGGTCGAGGCCTTCTGGCCGATCGCCACGTAGATGCACTTCACCCCGAGACCCTTCTGGTTCAGGATCGTGTCGAGGGCGATGGTGGTCTTGCCGGTCTTGCGGTCGCCGATGATCAGCTCTCGCTGACCACGACCGACCGGGATGAGCGAGTCGATCGCCTTGATGCCGGTCTGCATCGGCTCGTGCACCGGCTTGCGACCGAGGATGCCCGGGGCCTGGATCTCCATGCGGCGGGGCTCGACATTGGTGAGCGCACCCTTGCCGTCGACGGGCTCGCCGAGCGGGTTGACCACACGGCCGAGGAGGCCGTCGCCCACCGGGACCGAGAGGATCTCGCCGGTCGCCTGGACGGTCTGGCCCTCTTCGATGCCTTCGACATCGCCGAGCACCACGGCACCGATCGAGCGCTCGTCGAGGTTGAGGGCGAGACCGATGAGGCCGTTCTCGAACCGGAGCATCTCGTTCACCGCCGCGTCGGGCAGCCCCGACACACGAGCGATACCGTCGCCGACCTCGAGCACGCGGCCCACCGTGGTCTGTTCGACCGACGGGGAGAACCCTTGCAGGTTCGCCTGGAGGGCGGCAGTGATCTCGTCGGTGTTGATCTGAAGATCAGCCATGTTTCCTAAGTCTCTCTCTGCGAAGTTTCTGGATCAGCCGAGGTGAGTCTTCACCTGGGCGAGGCGGCTGCGAACGCTGCCGTCGATGACGGTGTCGCCGATCGTGGTCACCACTCCCCCGAGCACGGAGGGATCGAGGGTGACCTTGATCTCGACATCCTTGCCGGTCGCCTGCTTGAGCGAGGCGGCGAGGCGGGACTTCTGGTCGTCGGTGAGGGCGACCGCCGAGCGGACCTCGGCGACTTCCTTGCCTCCGGCCGCTGCACCCTTGGCGACGAGGGCCCGAGCGATGGCCGGCAGGTCGTCGGCGCGACCGGCGCCGACGACGAGCGACACCCCCGCGCGGGCGACGTGTGACGCCTTGCCCTGCAGGAGGTCCTCGACGATCTGCTGGCGCTTCTCGGCCGGCACGTAGGGATCGGACAGCGTGTTGCGGAGATCGTCGTTGCCTTCGAGCGCCTGCGCGAAGCGGAAGATCTCGTCGTCCGCTCCGGTGGCTCCTTCGGCGCGCACGACGGCGAGGAGGGCCTCTGCGTATCCGTCGATGGTGTCGCTCATGTGTTCGTTTCCTCGGTGTCGCTCTGTGCGCTCAGGAACTGAGCTGGCTGATGTAGTCGTCGATCAGGGCCGATTGGGTGCCGGCGTCGTCGAGGTTCTGACGAACCACGGCATCGGCGGCGACGCGGGCCTGGTGGGCCACCGCGGCCCGCAGGTCGGCGAGCGCCTGATCACGCTGGGCCTGGATCTCGATCCGGGAGCGCTCCTTCGTCTCGGCCACGTCGGCTTCGGCACGGACCAGGAGATCCGCTTCGAGCTTGGTGGCCTGCTCACGAGCGTCGGCGATGATCTTGGCGGCTTCGGCATCGGCATCACCGAGCTGGCCGGAGAGCGTGGCCAACTGGTCCTCGGCGGCCGCCTTCTGGGCGGCGGCGGCGGCGATCTCGTCCTCGATACGGGCGGTGCGCGCCTTCATCAGCTTGGAGATGGCCGGGACGCCCTTCCAGAGGAAGATGACGAGGATGATGCCGAAGGCAGCCGAGCCCCAGTAGAACTCGTTGATGTCGCCCGGGATGAAGTTCCCGTTCGGTCCTTCGGCGGCGAGAATTCCGATCATGTCGGCTCCGATCACTCGGCCGCGAGGGCCTGGTCGATGACGGACTGCTGGCTCCCGGCGTCGAGCTGGCGACCGAGCACGGCACCCGCGGCACCGACGGCCAGCGCGGCGACATCGCCTCGCATCCCGCCGAGCGCATCGGCTCGAGCCTGGTCGATCTCGGTCTGAGCCTGACGGCGCATCTCCGCGATCTCGGCGTCGGCTTCGGCTTGCATCGCAGCCCGGCGTTCGTCGGCCGCGGCACGAGCCGCACCGATGATCTCGCTGGCCTCGGTGCGGGCGTCGGCGAGCGCCGACTCGTAGTCACGGCGCGTGGAACCCAACGACGCGGTGGCCGCGTCGGCGGCGTCGCGATCACCTTGGATGGTGTTGGCACGTTCTTCCATGGCCCGCGTGATCGGGGGCAGGAGGACGTACTTCATGAGAAGCCACAGCGCGACGAAGAAGATGGCGGCCCAGACGATCTCGTTCACCTCGGGGATGACGGGATTCGGCGGGTCGTCCGTGCTCTCTGCGGCAAGGACCAACATCAGGTTCACGGCGTCGACCTCAGACGAACTTCAGCAGAATGAAGACCACGAAGCCGATGAGGGCGAGCGCCTCGGTGAAGGCGATACCGAGGAACATGGTGGTCTGGACCTGACCGGCGGACTCGGGCTGACGGGCCATGGCCTGGACGGCCTGGCCGACGAGGTAGCCGATGCCGATGCCCGGGCCGATGGCGGCGAGGCCGTAGGCGTAGCCGGCGCCGGTGGCGGCGGCGGCGTTCTTCGCATCGTCGGCAGCGGAAGTGTCAGCCTCCGCGGCAAGCGCAGCAAGCTGGCTCAGGGTGCTCATTTTGGGTGCTCTCCTGGATTGTTTGGTTTAGAAGACTGGGTGGGATCAGTGCGCCGGGTGCAGGGCGCTGCCGATGTAGACGGCCGTGAGAATGGTGAAGACGAACGCCTGGATGGCGGAGACACCGACCTCGAAGGCCGTGAAGGCGAGCAGGCCGGGGAAGGTGCCCACCTGCACGAGGATCAGCGCCGAGGCCGAGAACACCGAGATGCACAGCACCGAGAAGGTGACGAGCAGGATGTGTCCCGCCAGCATGTTGGCGAAGAGTCGAACCGCATGGCTGAAGGGCCGGATGAGGAAGTTCGACAGGAACTCGATCGGGGTGACGAGGATGTAGAGCGGCTTCGGCACGCCCGGCGGGACCAGCAGCTCCTTGATGTAGCCGAGCCCGTTGTGCTTGACGCCGACCGAGATCCAGGTGGCGTAGACGATGAGGGCCAGCACCAGCGGGCCGGCCATGCGGGCGTTGGCCGGCATCTGGAAGAACGGGATGACCTCGGTGATGTTGCCGATGAAGATGAAGAGGAACAGCGAGGTGAGCAGCGGCATGTAGCGCCGACCATCGGGACCGATGGCCGCCTGGATGATCTGGCCGTCGATGAACTCGACGATGCCCTCGGCGGCGGTGCGGAAGCCTCGCGGGACCAGACCGTCGCCGCGGGCGGCGAGCAGGAAGATGGCCGCCGGGATGACCAGCCCGAGGAAGTGGATGAACGCGATCTTGTTGAAGGCGAAGTAGTCGGACCCCTCGAACAAGAAGGCCGGCCACTCGATCACGTTCTCGATCGGGGGGAACGCCACGGCTCCGATAGTCACAATTGCTCCTGTTGCTGGACGTGGCCCATCTCAGGCTCCTGGACGATGCGCCGCTCGGTCGGCGTCGGCTTAAGCCCGGGGAAGGCTAGCGACGCGGACACGAAACGCATCTCCCAGAAGAGCAATCCGAGATGAGAAATGATCAGAGAAACTCCGAGCGGGACGAGTTCGACCCACGGCTCGTTGCGTACGAGTAGCACGGCGATGGTGATGAGGCCCAATCGGATCAGGAATCCGAAGAGTGCGGCACCGGCCATGAAGGCGAGCGAGATGCGGGCCGCGTAGCCGAGCATCGCGGCGGCGAGCAGGAAGTTGACGACCACGATGCCGAGGCCGAGGGCCACCGACAGGGCGCCGTCAGTGCCCCAGAACACCGCGCCCAGGATGATCGAGGCCGGCGCGATCATCGCACCACGACGGGCGAGATCACGGGCGACGGCGACGGCGGGCGACGGGCCTTCCATGCGTTGGGCGAGCACGTTCGGCTGTGCGTTGGTGGGGAAGCTCATGTCACCGGGCCGCCTCGCGACGGAGTTCGGCGGCCTCTTCGAGCAGACGATCGCGCTCGTCGGTGGCGCGGGTCATCCGGAGCTTCCAGTCGTAGTAGACCTTCGCCCCCGCGCCGATCGCACCGAAGACCAACAGGGCGATCATGAAGATCGGCGTGGTGTCGAATCGACGATCGAGCCAGAGCCCACCGAGCGACAAGAGCACCGGGCCGAGCACGAGATCGTAGCCGCCGCTGGCCTGCCAGAGGGCATCATGCAGATCGCGTTGCGCGTTCCGTTCCATCGGAGGGTCCTCGGCAGCCCGAGCCGGCGCCGTTGCCCGCTCGTGAATTCATTCACAACCTACCCTGGCGACTCCGGAGAGGCAACCGGAACCGACACTCAGTCGAGAAACGCAGCGCGACGCTCGGCGAGTGCCTGGCGCCGGGCGCGCATCCCCTCGCTCTCCTCGACACCGGCGGCGTCGAGGATCGTCGACCAGCGGTGGAGCCAGTCGTGACGGTCGAGCGAGTTCGCGATCGATCGCCGGCGCCCGGCTTCGATCCGGTCGGGATCGTCGGCCGCCATCTCGAACACCGGTGCCGGATCGGCATCGACGGCAAGGGGAATCCCCCACCCCTCCCAGTCGAACGCCTCGCGGAAACGGTCGGTGTCGGGGAACTCCCCCACGCTGATGGTGCCTGCGGCCGCGGCGTCGAAGAAGCGGCCACCGAACTCGTGCTGGTCGCCGATCTCCGGCGCGCCCACCTTCGAGCGGTGGGCGACGAAGAACTTCGCCCGCTGGGCCTGCGACGCATAGAGAAACCGGTGCTCGACATGGTCCTTCACCTCGGACGCATGGATGGAGTCGTACTGGTAGTAGAAGTCCTCGCGCCGGGCCCGGTCGAGCAGGTGGGCGTGGGTGCCGGCCGTCCGGCGGCCGAGGCTGAGCATGTCGATCGGTCGCGCCCGGTCGGGCGATGACGGCGAGAACAGCAGCGTGTCGGTCCCGTAGGGCAGATAACCGACCGGCGCACCGATCTTCTCGGCGATCTTGTCGCGGGTCACCTCCATCGTCACGAACACATGGTCGAACTGGGCCAGGAGATCCCAGTGCCCCTTCCATGTGTCGAGATCGTCGTACCAGGCCTCGATCAGCCAGGCGACGGCGACCCCGGACCGCTCGCGCCACCGGTCGACGGCCAACAGACCGAGTGCGTCGTCGGGGCACAGCAGCAGGGCGAAGAACATCTCGTACTCGTCGTGGGCCGGCTGCACCGGCGCGAACGAGAGGTTGCGAGCGGCTCCCCGATGCGACACCTTCGCCAGTCGGTTGTGCACCTTGTCGATCGGGCCGAGCGGGAGCCTCCCCGCCGACGACCGCAACGGCGGCGCCACGATCTCCGCGGTGTCCATCTCGGCGATCAGGTTCTCCATCTCGATGTGGGGCGAGATGGCAGGTGACGCCGACTTGGACGCCCGCGGCGAATGGACGAGCACTCTCGGACGCTCGGTCACGAACGGCCTCCTCGGTTGACGATCCGTTCGAACGGAATGGGCCGGTCGCGACGAGCCCGATCGGCGCGCAGCTTCGGCTTGAGGAAGTTGCGCGGCTCGACGTCGAAGCGACTGCGATCGCTCCGCAGCCGCCACAGGGCACCCGTCATCCCGAAGAAGAGGAAGGTCAGGCTCGAGTAGACGGTGAAGAACTTCATGTCGGCGAAGTAGAGGACGATCGTCGCGATCAGCATCGAGAGCCACATGGTCACCGCGAGGTGTCGGGTCTCGTCGAAGGGTGAGGTCCACACGACGCGACGCAGGATGAAGAGGCTCCCGATGTACATCCCGAGGAAGCCCGCCAACCCGATCAGGCCGGTGTTGACGGTCGACGACAGGATCTCGTTGTCGAGCAGGATGTAGCCGGTCGGTCCGAACGTGCCGGGGCCCCGACCGAAGAACGGCCGCTCCCTGATGAACCGGGACACGATCGGATAGTCGGAGGTACGCGCCGTGAAGCTGCTGTCTTCGCCGAATCCGGTGAAGAGCCCGATGATCGAGCCGAGGAGGTTGGGCACGGAGGCCCGGAGCACCGCGCCACCGATGAGCGAGATGACCACCGCCCGGATGAGCGTCTTGCCCGACCAGGTGATCGCAAGCCCGAGCGACACGATCGCCACCGCGATGGTGCTCGTACGCGAGAGCGACAAGGGGATGCCGAGCGCGATGAGCCCGGTGGCGACGGCGAGGAGGTTTCGCCTCAGACCATGCTTGTCGTGGAGGAAGTAGTGCAGGGAGATCGGGAGCATCATCGCCATCACCGCGCCGTACTCGATGGCGTGGCCGGTCGTGGCCGAGACCCGGTTGAACCCCGAACGGGCATCGATGGTGACGATCGCCTCCTGACCGTTGAGGCCGAGGCCGGGAAGCGTCATGAACTCGGCGAGGTCGTACGCCCAGAAGAACTGGATCGCCCCGACGACCGAGATGGCCGCAGAGAGTCCGATCACCCTGAGCATCAGATCGTCGAAGCGTTTCCTGCTCGGGATCCCGTCGATCGCCACGATCGCCGCCGACACCATCGACACCTGGACGATGAGCGAGCGGTCGGTCCCGTTCACCTCCACCGGGGAAAGTCCCCGCAGCACCCCGAATGCGTAGGCGCAGACGAACACGATGAAGTAGACGCCGACGAGCCAGCGGCTGAGCGAGAATCCGGGGAGGACCGCACTCGGCAGGCACCGGGTCGCCACCCACATGAGGAGCAGTCCGTAGCCGAACAGGACACTGGGCTTGCCGGCCGCCCCCACCTGTTCGACGACCTGGCTGGCCGGGATGAGAAAGGCCAGCGCGATCCAGTAGGTCAGGACGGAGACGCCGTCGAAGGGCTTCTTCGCGGCAAGGCCGAGTTCCTTGGGCGAAGCGAGGAAGTCGGTGGTCGCCGACCGCAACGCCGAGGGGCGTTGGGTGGTGGTCATGCCGTGGCGACCCGGGCCCGATTGACCGCCATCCGATCGACGAGCCCTTCGGTGATGAACGCCGCCATGACGGTCAACGCCGACAATGTGACGTTCCGCAACGTCATCATCAACTGCGACAACACCTACCCGGTGAAGGTCAACGATGCGAACAACTTCCGCATCGAATACAGCCGCATCGACTGTGAAGGCAACGGGTCGAAGGGAATCTTCCTCGAAGGCGCCACCAACTTCACGATCGATCGCATCGAGGTCACGAACTGCGACGACCAGCTGTTCATCGACGGCGGTCTCGGCAACTCGAAGATCACCCGTTCGGTGTTCCACAACCAGGTGCCCTCCAGCAGCGCCCACACCGACGGAATCCAGCTCGGTGAGTTCGACTTCACCTCCGGCACGCTGACCATCGATCGCAACTGGTGGCAGTACAACCGCGACGGTTGCTGCGAGAACGCCGTGCTGTTCGCGGCGAGCAACTCGTTCATCACCGCAGTGGTGACCAACAACTTCCTCGACGGCGACTTCGGCACCCACATCATCCGCTGCTATCGCGAGACCAGCTGCCGGGTCGAGAAGAACTTCGTGTCGTTCGAGCCCGACGGCTTCCTCGTGCACGACATCTCGCCCAAGTCGGGCACCGCCGGGTGCAACTTCTACACCAACGGCACGCTGGTCCCGAACCGTCTCTACGACGGGATCACGATCGACCACAGCGACTGCTGAGGTCGGCCGCCCGAGTCAGCGCCAGGGCGGATCGATCTCGACCGACTCGGTGGGCACCCGCAGCATCGCCACCGCGTCCGTGATCGCGGCCACCGATGCGCCGGCCGGCGTGACGATCAGCACCGAGTCGGGGGCTTCGCGCACCACCAGGTCGGCGACGGTCGAGAGCATGCCGACGTCGCCACCGACGGAGGCGACCACCAGTCGACGGGTGTCGGTGTGGTCGACGCCGATTCCGGCGGCCGGACCGTCGACCCGCATGCCCGGGAACGGCAGGGGGTCGAGCACCGGGGTGAGGCGGTCGAGCCCCATGCGGTGAGGTTCGTCGGACAGCCACCGACGCATCCAGCGGGCGCGGGCCATGAGCGACAGCGGGTGCCCCCCGCCGCCGGCCCGGCGATGGCGGCGCACCTCGGCGACGACCCGCCCGAGGTTGTCCCAGGAGTCGGCGTGGCGGTGGAGGACCCGGGTCGCCTCACGGTCGATGGCGCCCACGCCCACGGAGAACGCAGGACGATCGGTGTCGTCGGTGGACTCGAGTCGGCCGACCTCGAGCCCAGACAGTTCGAGCCGGAATCCATCGTGATCGGCGACCACGTC
>JBDQKM010000124.1:0-10363 GCA_040263275.1 Acidimicrobiales bacterium | reverse complement strand
GGTCCCTACAACGTGTCGAAGGTGGCGGCGTTCTCGATGAGCGAGACGCTGGCCCACGACCTCCAGGCGGTCGGCGCGCCGATCGGTGCGTCGGTGCTGTGCCCCGGCTCCACCCGGACCAACATCGCTCACACCGACAAGATGCGACCCGGCGGTCCCGCCGACGAGGGTGACGACGCGTCGTTCGTGCGCGAGTCGCTCTTCCAGATCACCGAGACCGGGGTCGACCCGGCCGACGTCCCGCCGATCGTGCTCGCCGGCATCGAGGCCGGCGACTTCCTGATCGCGACGAAGCCGTCGTACCGGGCGCAGCTCGAGGCCCGATTCGAGGCGCTGCTCGAGCGGCGGCTGCCGCCCACGCCGGCGGTCGACTGAGCCCTTGCGCAACCATGTCGCCGCCCTCGACGGCCTTCGCGGGGTCGCGGTCGCTGCGGTGGTCGCGTATCACCTCCGGCCGGAATGGGTTCCCGGCGGCTTCCTCGGCGTCGACCTCTTCTTCGTCCTCTCGGGCTACCTGATCACGAGCCTGCTGCTCGACGAACACCGGCGCGACGGTCGCATCGATCTGCTCGGGTTCGCCGGCCGCAGGCTACGGCGCCTGCTTCCGGCCGTCGTCCTGGTGGTCGTGGCCGTTGCGGTCTATCTCGCGACGACCGACGACATCGGCGAGATCGAACGGGCTCGTCGTCACGGTCTCGCCACCCTCGGTTATGTCGCCAACTGGGTCTTCATCGCGGACGGCGACTCGTACTTCGCCGACATCGCCGGCCCGTCCTACTTCCGCCACATGTGGTCGCTGGCGATCGAGGAGCAGTTCTACCTCGTCTGGCCAGGCGTGGTCTGGCTCGCGATGCGGTCCGGTGGACGCCGCGGTGTCGGTGGTGCGGCCCTGGCCCTGGCGGTGGCCTCCGCCGTCTGGATGGCCGTCGCCCACGACGGAGGCGACGCGAGTCGGGTCTACTTCGGCACCGACACGCGGATCTTCGAACCGCTGCTGGGCGCGTTCGCCGCGGTCGTGATTCCGCTCCGAGCGCCTCGCCCACGGGGTGCCGCCGCTGCCGCTGGCGTGGCGTTCATTGCGTGGATCGGCGCCGTGCTGGTGGTGGACGACGCGTGGACGGGTTTCTACGAGGGAGGCGCGGCGGCGCTGGCGCTCCTCGCCGTCGTCGTGGTGATCGGCTCCGGTACGACCGGCCCCCTGGCGCGGGTGCTGGGCTTCGCGCCGCTCGTGTCGCTCGGTGCGATCTCGTACGGCGTCTACCTGTGGCACTGGCCGGTGCTGCTGATGCTGCGACGCGAGGGCTGGAGCGGTGCGTCGCTCGATCTCGCCGTGGTCGCGGCGACCCTCGCGCTCTCAATCGTGTCCTACGTCCTGGTCGAGTCGCCGATCCGCCGGGGTCGTCGTCTCGTCGGATGGCGGCCGGTGGCGGTCGGCCTCGCCTCGGTTCTCGCTGCGGCCGGCCTGGTGGCGGCGGTGACGCGGACCGAGACTCCGGAGTCGGCGCTCACGCCCGAGGAGGCGATCGCGGCTGCCGTCGAGTCGACGACACCCCCCACGTCCGGTCCGCCGACCACCGCCCCGGAGGGCAGTGCGGGCGACGAGGTCTCGGTCGCCGCCGAGGAGCCGCTGGTGGTCGTCCTCGTCGGCGACAGCACGGCGTGGACGCTGGGCGGCGGCCCGGTGGGATTCGAGCTCGATCACGGCCCCTACGTGTCGCCGTTCGATCCGGACCGGGTGACGCTCGTCAACCTGGCCCGCAAGGGGTACCGCCTCGTTCCCGGCGCGACCGTCGACGCCGGCGGCGAGCGGGCTCGACCTGCGGTCGACATCGACGACGAAGCCTGGTGGCGCGAGACCGTGTCGGCGACGCAGCCCGACCTCGTGGTCGGCCTGCTGGGTCCATCCGATGTCCAATCCCGCCGGGTCGACGGTGTCGACGTGCCCTTCGACTCGCCGGAGTTCGAGCGCATGCTCGAGTCAGCACTCGACGACGTGTTCGGCGAGCTCGCCGAGACCGCACCGGTGGTCCTCCTCACCACGCCGCCGCTACTTGCCGCCGACATGCCGCAGGTCGACCTGTCGGCCTTCTTCGAGGCGCACGGCGTGGATCGGCCGATCGCCTTCAACCGACAGCTGCAGGCATACGCCGACGGCCGGACCGATGTCACGGTGCTCGACTTCGCCGCGCTGGTCTGTCCCGGTGCCGGCGACGGGCTCGTCAGCGGGTGCCTCTCCGATGGCGACGGCGCTCCGCTGCGCCACGACGGTGTCCACTTCACCGAAGCCGGCGCCGCCGTCGCCGCCGAGTTGCTGGCGCCGATGTTGGAGGCCGCAGCGGCGGCCGCGTCGTCGTAGGGTGCGGGCATGCGTGCTGTAGTCCTCGAAGAGAAGGGCGGGCCGGAGGTTCTCCGGGTCCGCGACGACATCCCCGACCCTGCTCCGGGCCCGGAGGAAGTCGTGGTGAAGATCGTGTCGTCCGCCCTCAATCGGGCCGATCTGCTCCAGCGGATGGGGCTCTACCCGGGCCCTCCGATGGTGCACGAGATCCCCGGCCTCGAATACGCCGGCCGGGTGATCGCCGTCGGCGAACGGGTGAGCGGCCGGGAGATCGGCGACGCCGTGATGGGCATCAACAACGGTGGCTGCTACGCGGAGATGGTTGCCGTCCACGAGCGCCAGACGATGACGGTTCCCGATTCGCTCCCGCTCGCCGACGCGGGTGCCTTCCCCGAGGTCTTCATCACCGCGTGGGATGCGCTCGTCCGTCAGGGCGGGCTCACGTCGGGGCGCTGGGCCCTGGTCCATGCGGGGGCGTCGGGCGTCGGTACCGCATCGATCCAGATCGCGAAGGCGCTGGGCGCTCGCATCGCGGTGACGGCCTCGGCGGGCAAGCACGCGGTCTGCCACGAACTGGGGGCCGACGTGGTGATCGACTACTCGGCCGAGGATTTCGCCGACCGTGTCCTCGAGGCGACCGGCGGTGTGGGCGTCGACGTGGTCCTCGACGTGATCGGTGGGGAGTACCTTCCGCAGAACGTCCGCTCGGTGCGCACCGGTGGCCGGATCATCCAGGTCGGGGTGATGGCCGGCGGCCCGGTGCCCTTCGACGTCGGGAGCCTGCTGATGAAGCGGGCGACCGTGACCGGCACGACGCTGCGAGCCCGCCCGATCGAGGAGAAGATCGCCATCACCCAGGAGTTCGGCGCCCAGATGCTGCCGCGGGTCGACGATGGCGCGCTCCTGCCGGTGATCGACAGCCGGTTCCCGCTCGACCGCGTGGCCGAGGCCCACGAGCGCATGGGCGCCAACGCCAACGCCGGCAAGATCGTGCTCGACATCGGGTGAGCCGACCGAACGGCGGAATCACACCAGGAGTTCGCCCCGCATGGTGGTGACCGCCTGACCGAAGATCTCGACCCGGTCACCGACGATGGTGACCTCGAGGTCACCGCCCCGGGCCGATGCCTGGTGGCAGCGCAGCCGATCGCGTTCGAGCCGGGTCGACCAGAAGGGGGCGAGGGTGCGGTGGGCCGAGCCCGTCACCGGGTCCTCGTCGACCCCGACGGCGGGCGCGAAGAAACGGGAGACGACGTCGTGGTCGGCGTCGGGGCCCGCCGGCGCGGTGACGATCACGCCGCGGCAGTCGACCCGCCGGAGCAGCCCGAAGCTCGGATTCAGGGCCAGGACGTCTTCCGCCCGCTCGAGGGCGATCAGATAGTCGGTTCGGCCTCGCCGTACCGGGGTCTCGTCGGGCACCCCCAGCGCGGCGAGGAGCCCGCGTGGCGCGTCGGACTCCTCGGTCGGGTCGGCCGGGAGGTCGAGCACGATGCCGTCGGAGAAGGCCTGGGCGGCGAGGAGTCCGCTGCGAGTCGAGTAGTGGACCGTGCCCTCGACCCCGTGGTCGGTGGCGAGAACGTGCGTGGTTGCGAGCGTGGCGTGTCCGCAGAGGTCCACCTCGGTGCGGGGTGTGAACCAGCGGAGACTCCAGACATCGTCGGCCGGAGTGCAGAACGCGGTCTCCGACAGGTTCATCTCCATGGCGACCTGCTGCATCCATTCGTCGTCGGCTTCGGTGTCGAGGATGCACACCGCCGCCGGGTTGCCGCGGAAGGCGCGATCGGTGAACGCGTCGACGACGGTGACGAAAGTGCTCATACGCGCATGATCGCCTATTTTTCGGCCATGGCGAATCATCCCTCCCCGTCGCACCCGCTCCGCGACTCCATCGACCTCATGGACGGCAACTGGTATGCCGGCCAGCCGCACGACGACTGGACGTGGATGCGGCACAACGCGCCCGTCTACTACGACCCGAATTCCGACGTCTGGGCCGTGGCGAAGTACGACGACATCCTCACCGTCTCGCGCGACCCGGCCACCTACTCGTCCTACAAGGCGCCGCGCCCCAAGGGCGACCCGTTGCCGATGATGATCTCGATGGACGACCCCGACCATCTCAACCGTCGCAAGCTGGTCAACAAGGGGTTCACGCCGAAGCGGGTGCGCGACAAGCTCGACCAGATCGACGGCCTGTGCGACATGATCATCGATCGCATCTGTGAGAAGGGCGAGTGCGACTTCGTCTGGGACATCGCCGCGCCCCTGCCGCTGCTGCTGATCGGCGACATGCTCGGCTTCCCCCGTGAGTCCTTCGACGACCTGCTCGAGTGGTCGGACGATCTCATCCGAGGGACGACGACCAGCTCGCCCGAGGCGTCGGAGAAGGCCATGCTCGCGGGCATCGCGTTCCGCGAGTTCCAGATGGGCATCATCGCGGAGCGGCGGGCCAACCCCGGTGGCGACGATCTCGTCAGCATCCTGTGCGAAGCCGAGGTCGACGGCGACCGCCTCGACGACGAGTCGATCGTCCAGGAGTCACTGCTGATCCTCATCGGGGGCGATGAGACCTCCCGCCACGTGATCACCGGCGGCATGCAGGCCCTCATGGAGTTCCCCGACGAGCGCGAACGCCTGCAGGCCGACCTGGCCGGCGGCATCGAGGTCGCCGTCGAGGAGATGCTGCGGTGGGTCACGCCCATCAAGAACATGGCCCGAACGACGATGGCCGACGTCACCATCCGCGACCAGACGATTCCCGAGGGCAGCGACATCATCATGCTCTACCCCTCGGGCAATCGCGACGAGGAGCACTTCGTCGACCCGTTCCGCTTCGACGTGGCCCGCGACCCGAATCACCACATGGCCTTCGGATTCGGGACCCACTTCTGCCTGGGGGCATCCCTGGCCCGTCTGGAGCTGAAGGAGATGTTCACCAAGGTGCTCACCCGTCTGCCCGACATCGAGATGCGGGTGCCGCAGTCCGAACTGCCGTGGCGCAACTCCAACTTCATCACCGGGGTCGAGGAGATGCCGGTGAAGTTCACCCCCGCGGCGAAGGTCGGCGCGTCGGGCTAGGCGGCGTGGCGGTACCAGTCGACCTCGAGGGCATGCGCGGCGAGGATCTCGCGACGGGTGGCGTCGTCGACGACTGACCGTCGTCCCGGCGTCACGTTGGTCTCGGCCACCGCACCGGTAGTCGACCAGCCGAGCAGACGGGAGAGACGAGCGAGGTCGTCCTCGTAGCGTTCGGTGACCCCGAGGAAGGCGAAGTCGTCGGGCTCGAGCCCGGCCACGTACTGCCGGGCGAACTCGGTGCGAATCGGCTCCCACCGGGCGAACTCGGCGAGCGTCATCTCCCGGCGGAGGAACTCGTCGTGGTTCGGGTTGCCGTGGGGCTCGGCGGTGAGCCAGAAGTCGTAGTACGAGGCGATGCGGTCGACCGGATCGCGTAGCCACATGATCAGCGTCGCCCTGCGGCCCGCGCTCCAGAACTGGACGGGGGAGAAGTGGCCGTGGACGGCCCGGAACTCCCGCCCGTTCGGTCGGGCGCCGTCGTAGATGGGCGCGAGGTCGCCGCCGTACTCGCGCACCAACGCCTCGCGAAAGGAGGTGCCGGCCGTCTTGGGGATGTGGACGCTGATGAGCTCCAGCCGGGACGGTCGAAGCCGCCCGAGTCGTGCCCGCAGCGTGTGGCTCAGCGGCTCGCCAGCGGCACGTAGTCGCGCACGTCGGGCCCGGTGTAGAGCTGACGGGGACGGGCGATGCGGGAGTCCTGCTCGAGCATCTCGTTCCAGTGGGCGAGCCAACCCGGGGTCCGCCCGATGGCGAAGAGCACGGTGAACATCTCGGTGGGGAAGCCCATCGACTGGTAGATCAGCCCCGAGTAGAAGTCGACATTCGGGTAGAGCTTGCGGCTGACGAAGTAGTCGTCGTTGAGCGCCGCCTCTTCGAGCTTCAGGGCGATGTCGAGGCGGGGGTTCTTGCCCGTGACCTCGAAGACGTCGTAGGCCGCGTTCTTGATGATCGTGGCCCGCGGGTCGTAGTTCTTGTAGACGCGGTGGCCGAAGCCCATCAGGCGGCCCTCGCCGGCCTTCACGCTCTCGATGAAGGCGTCGACGTTCTCGTACGACCCGATGTCGTCGAGCATGTTGAGCACGGCCTCGTTGGCGCCGCCGTGGCGGGGGCCGTAGAGGGCGGCGCACGCGGCGGCGACCGACGAGTAGGGGTCGGCGTGGGCCGAGCCGACGACGCGGGCGGCCGTGGTGGAGCAGTTCTGCTCGTGGTCGGCGTGGAGGATCAGCAGGATCTCCATGGCCTTCTGCAGCGCCGGGTCGAGTTCGTAGGGGCCACCGATCTGCCACATCATGCGCAGGAAGTTGGTGGGGTAGTCGACGTTGTTGTCGGGGAAGACGAAGGGCTGGCCGACCGAGTGGCGGTACGCGTTGGCGGCGAGGGTCGGCATCTTGGCGATCAGCCGGACGATCTGCTCGCGACGAACCGCGGGATCCTCGATCTCCTTGGCTTCCGGGTAGAAGGTCGACAGGCCGGCGACGGCAGAGGTGAGCAGCCCCATCGGATGGGCGTCGTAGTGGTACGCCTCGTTGATGCGCTTGCGGAAGTTCTCGTGGATGTAGGTGTGGTGGGTGATCTCTTCGACCCACTCGTCGTTCTGCGCCTGGTTGGGCAGCTCGCCGTGAACGAGGAGGTAGGCGCACTCGAGGAAGGTGCTGTGCTCGGCCAGCTGCTCGATCGGGTAGCCGCGATAGCGGAGGATGCCGTTTTCGCCGTCGAGTTCGGTGATGGCGCTCGGGGTGGCGGCGGTGGTGGCCAGACCGGGATCGGAGAACCAGACGCCGGGGAGCAGCTTCCGCCATTCCGCAGCATCCACACCTCCGTCAACGATCGGAATCTCGATCGACTCGCCAGTGCGGTTGTCGGTGATGGTTACGCTCTCAGACACGGCGTTGAATCTAGACCGCGATGCGCATCCCTCACACCTTGGGGCCGCGTTGGGCGACGACGCTCGCTTACAGCGGTGTGTTGTCGTGGCGCCGCCGGGGCAGGCGCTCACGCTTGCCGGCCAGCATGTCGAGGGCCGTCGCCACCCGCGATCGGGTCTCCGCCGGGTCGATCACTGCGTCGATCGTGCCGCGCTCGGCCGCGATGTAGGGGTTGAGCAGGCGCTCCTCGTAGCCCTTCTCCAGGGCGAGACGCTCCTCCGGCGTGTTGCGGCGGTGCAGGATCTCGACGGCGCCCTTCGCTCCCATGACGGCGATCTCGGCCGACGGCCAGGCGAACGCCATGTCGTTGCCCATCCGCTTGGAGTCCATGACGATGTAGGCACCGCCGTAGGACTTCCGGGTGGTGAGGTTGACCCTCGGCACCGTGGCCCGGGCGTAGGCGAAGGCCATCTGGGCCCCGTAGCGGATCATTCCCCGCCATTCGAGATCCTTGCCCGGGTAGAAGCCGGAGGTGTCGACCAGCGTGAGGATCGGCAGGTTGAACGCATCACACATCGCCACGAAACGGGCGCCCTTGCGCGAGGCGGTGATGTCGAGCGTGCCGGCGATGGTCTGGGGCTGGTTCGCGACGATGCCGATCGAGCGTCCGCCGACGGTGGCCATGCTGGTGACCAGGTTGCCCGCCCAGTCGGAGTGGAGTTCGAGCAGGTATCCGTCGTCGACGATCGAGGCGAGGATGTCGCGACAGTCGTAGGAGCCGTTGGCCGACTCGGGCAGGACGTCGTAGGCCTCCGGCGTCGGCCGTTCGACCGGGTCGGTGCACGGGTGGGCCGGGGCCGGATCGTCGGTGTGATCGGGCAGGAAGCTGAGAAGCTCGCGGGCCAGCGCTTCGGCCTCGTCGAGATCCTCGGCCACCATCGTGGCCACGCCGGAGGTGCGGCCGTGCACCGTCGCGCCGCCGAGCTCGTCGGTGTCGATCGGAACGCCGGTGAACTGTTCGACCATGTGGGGCCCTGAAACGAAGGCGTAGGCGCCTCTGACCATGATGACCGCGTCGGCCAGGCCCAGCATCAGGGCCGGTCCCGACACGGTCGGCCCGGTGACGATCACGATGATCGGCACGATGCCGGAGCAGCGGGTCATCTCCCGGGCGGCGCCGCCCCAGCCGTCGAGGGCACCGACCCCCATCTCGAGATTCGCTCCGCTCGATGCCAGGCGGACGACCAGCGGGAGACGCTGGTCGAGGGCATAGCGGGCAGCCGCGGCGATCGTGTGACCGTCGCTCGGTGAGAGGGCGCCGGCGAGGTCCTCCCCCCGGGCGTCGACGACGATCACCCGTCGACCGTGGAAGTCGGACGCCGACGCGCGCACGAAGCCTTCGGCGCGGGCGCGGATGTCGACCGCGGGTGTGTCGGTCATACGCTCTGGGCCATCTCATCTCCGACCATCCGCAGTCCGACCTCGGTCATGGAGTGATGGTTACCACGCGGGCGCCGGGTGCCGGTGTTCAGTCGGACGGGATGTCGGCCGGGGAGATGAGGCCCTGCTCCGGACCGGCCACCGCGACGATGCGGTGGATGAGTTCGGCGAGGGTGCGAGTCGGTGCCGATGGTGGGGACCGCCGCGGTGTGGCCAGCCCCACGATCCGGGGCGAGAGGCCGTCGACGGCGACCCGCACCCAGTCGCCGTCGAGCCAGGAGGGCGCGGCGCTGGCCGGAACGAGCGCGGGCCCGAACCCCTGGAAGGCGAGCGAGGTCAGGAGCCTGAGTCCGTCGACCTCGGCCTGCGTGACGAGTTCGACGCGGGCCCGCCGGGCGTCGGCGTCGATCTCGTCGCGGAACGCCGTGCCCTGCGGTGGGAGCAGGATCGAGTGCCGGCTGAGTTCGGCGAGGTCGACTCGTTCGTGGGCCGCCAACGAGTGGTTGCTGGGGGCGACGATGATGCGTTCTTCGGTGAAGAGCACCTGGGCGTCGACGTCGGGATCGTCGACCGGCAGGTTCACCACCGCCAGGTCGAGGCGGTCGTTGAGGAGCTGGGGCAGCAGTGAGGTCGTCGTGGCCTCGATGATCTGGAGCTCCACCCGGGGGAACTCCTCGGACACGGCGGTGAGCACCGCAGGTACCAGCCAGCGCGCGGTCGTGCCGATCACGCCGGCCCGGACCCGGCCCGACACGTCGTCACGTAGCGAGATCAGGTCGTCCTCGATGGCCCGGAGCTCGGCGAGAATCCGGCGGGCCCGATCGGCGACGATCTCGCCCTCGACGGTGAGCTCGCCCTGCGCCCGGTCGATGAGGGTGGAACCGACCTCCTGCTCGAGCCGGGCGACGTGGGTCGACACGTTGCTCTGCACGGTGTGGAGGGCCCGAGCGGCGGCCGAGAACGACTGGTGTTCGGCGACCGCGAGCAGGGCGTGCAACTGGCGGAGATCCATCGCTGTGAATGATGGCACATATCCACGAGAACTGTTGGAAAGATGGGTGATCCTCTGCTTGAATGATCCCATCGACGGCGGAGGTGCTACCCCCTAGCGCACCGTCAGTCAGCCCGGATCTCGTCCCCCTTGTAGATCCGAGGCTTCGAGAAGCGGCTGGTTGTCCCCCAAGAACAAACCAGCCGCTTCTTGCGTTTTGCGAGGCAGTACGCTCCTGCCGGTGTCCACCCTCTGTTCCGCCGGTTTCCATGGCTGACACGCTCGGCCTCCACGTCTCGTCCGACGGGATCACTGCGGTGCGCCTCGACGCCGTCGCCGGCGCGGCGCCCGCCGTGGTGTCGCTCGGGGCCGACGGTCCGGCGGCCGTGTGCGCCGTCGCCCAGGACGACGGCGGCGCGGTGCTCGTCGGCGAGGCCGCGTTGCGTGCCCCGGGTCCCGCGGTCACCGACCCGCTCGAGCGAGCCGGTGCCGGCCGCATCGGAGCGCTGGCCGCGGTGATCAACCACGTGATCGGCCGAGCGGCCACGGCCACCGGCAGCGCGCTTGCCTCCGCGCCAGCCTCGTACAGGGCATAGGTATCCGCTTCCTCTGGCGCCGCCACCACCGCGCACTCGCGATGCTCCCCACCCC
>JBDQKM010000123.1:0-10375 GCA_040263275.1 Acidimicrobiales bacterium | reverse complement strand
GGCCACGGTCGACTGCTCGACCACGCCGTCGACCGTGGCCGCCACCACGATGGTCTCCGGGCCGCCGAGTTCGAGCGCCACCTGGAGGCACGCGCCGCAGGGGTAGGTCACCGATCCGTCGGTGCGGGGCGAGACCACCGCCAGCGCGGCGGGACGCGAACCCGCTTCGACCGTGGCGAACAGGGCGGCGCGTTCGGCACACATGGCGAGCCCGAGCGAGACGTTCTCGACCAGCGTTCCCGTGACGGTGCGCCCATCGGCGGTGATGACCGCGGCACCCATGCGGAACCCCGAGTACGGGGCGTAGGCCCGCGAGCGGGCCTCGGCGGCGAGGTCGACGAGTCGGTCGAGATCCATGCCCCCACTGTGCCAGACGGCCCGCGTCAACCCTGGGCCGGGTTCCTCCAGACAGGGTCGAAGGTCACGGGTCAGACCACCGGGAGGTGGGTTACGTTGCGGCCATGGCCCAAGACCTGTCCGACATCCGCGGCGCACTCGAATCCGAACGGCGCCATCTCCTCACCCAGATCGACGAGCTGACCGTCGGCGGAGAGATCGACCTCGACTTCGACGACGACTTCGCCGACCGTGGCCAGGTCGCCGGCGAGCAGGGCGAGAATCAGGTCCTGGCCCGGACTCTGCAGACCCAGTTGACTCTCGTCGACCGCGCCCTCACCCGGATCGACGACGGGAGCTACGGGACCTGCTCGGTCTGTGGCGAGGCGATCAGCGCCGAACGCCAGGCTGCGCTGCCCGCCACCGATCGCTGCATCACCCACGCCTGACGGTTCGGTGTCACCGGCCGGCCACGCCTAGCGTGGCGGCCATGACGTTCGACATCGAAGTGATCCGAGACATCGCGGCGGCACCCGAAGCCGTGTTCGCGGCCATCACCGACGTGACCCGCATGGGTGAGTGGTCGCCGGAGACCCATGCCGCCGAGTGGAACGACGGCGTCGACGGTCCCGCGCTCGGCGCCACGTTCACCGGCCACAATCGCAACGGCGATGCAGAGTGGTCCACCAACGCCACGATCGTCGAGTTCGTGGAGAACGAACGGTTCTTCTTCGACTGCGACCTGAACGGCTTCATCTTCGCGAAGTGGGGTTACTCGATCGAGCCGACCGACGGCGGGTGTCGTGTGACGGAGTACAGCAGCAACCTCATCCCCGAGGAGATGCGTGAGGCCAGCGCCGGCATCTCCGGTGTCGACGACCGGGGCGTCCACAACCGGCAGACGATGACGACCACGCTCGACCGACTCGCGGCTGCGCTCGAGTAGCCACGCGTGTTCTTCCCCTACCGCTTCGACCCCCGCTTCACGATGATCTGGCGCCCGCTGGGTGCCCGAAAGGGGGTCGACGGCGTGACCCTCACCGACGAGACCTTCACCGCGACCTTCGGCCGGGCCCGGCTCGAGACACCGATCGTCAACGTGACGGGCGCCCACTCGACCCACGACTACCAGTGGTGGAAGGCGGTGGGCATGCGGCTGTCGTTCGCCGACGACGGCCTCACCTTCGGCACGTCGACCCACGGTGGCGTGTGCGTGCACTTCGCCGAGCGCGTGCCCCGCGTGATCGGTTTCAAGGACCATTCGGCGATCACGGTGACGGTCGACGACCTCGACGGACTGGTCGCCGCCATCGAGGCTCGCATCGCCGGATAGCGGCGATCAGAGTTCGCCGGCCGAGAGCCGATCGAGCACCTCGGCGGCCCGCACCCGCGTCTCGTCGAGGTCCGCGAGCCGCCGCATGCCGGCCAGTTGCCGGCCCATGCGGTGGTTGCTCGACAGGGCCTGTTCGTTGCGGGCGAGGAAGTCCCAGTACAGGGAGGTGAACGGGCAGGCGTCGTCACCCGTCCGCTTCTTCGGATCGAAGCGGCAGCCCTTGCAGTAGTCGCTCATCCGGTTCATGTAGGCCCCGCCGGCGGCGTAGGGCTTGGTCGCCATCCGTCCACCGTCGGCGTGCAGCGCCATCCCGATCACGTTCGGCACCATCACCCATTCGGCGCCGTCGATGAAGTTCACCCGCATCCATTCGCTCATGGCCCATGGTTCGACGCCGGCCGTGAGCGCGAGGTTGCCGAGCACCATGAGCCGTTGGATGTGGTGCCCGTAGGCCCGCTCCCGCAGCGCGTCGACCGTGATCTCGACGCAGCGCATCTCGGTGGGCGCGTCGCCGGTGAAGGCGGGCGGCACCGGTCGGGTCGCGGCGAGTTGGTTCTCCTCCCGGTAGGGCGCGCCCCAGTGCCAGTAGAGCGACCACACGTATTCGCGCCACCCGATGATCTGACGGACGAAGCCCTCGACGCTGTTGATCGGGGCGTCGCCGTCCCGGTATGCGGCTTCGGCCGCCCGGACCACCTCCTCGGGGTGGAGGAGCCCGAGGTTGAGCGCGCTGCTCAGCACGCTGTGGGCCAGCTTCCACTCGGCCGCGAGCATGGCGTCCTCGTGGGGGCCGAAGGGGCCCAACCCCCGCTCGATGAAGTCCGCGAGACGGACCAGAGCCTGGGCTCGGGTGACGGGCCAGAGGCCGTCGGGGTCTTCGCCCCACGTCTCGACCCCGGACTCGTCGAGATCGGCCAACACGCCGCGATCGATGTCGTCGAGTGCGAACCGGGTGAGGGTCGGCCACGACCGACCGTCCTTCGGAGGGCCCTCCCGATTGTCGTGATCGAAGTTCCACGCGCCGCCGGCGGGATCCTCGCCGTCCATCAACACGTCGATCCGACGGCGCTGCCAACGGTAGAAGTCCTCCATCCGCAGGCTCTTGCGACCGTCGGCCCACTCGGCGAACTGATCGGCACCCGTGAGGAAGAAGTGGTGGTCGACCAGGTCGACCCCCATCGCCGAAAGGCGTTCGTGGGCATCGATGCTGAACGGCCGCGCCGCCACGACCCGGGAAGGCGAGTAGCGCGCCCGATGCTCGGCGAGACCGGCAGCGAACGACTCCGAGCGCCGCGCATCCACCTCGAATCCTTCGTCGCGGAGTTCGGCGGCGAAGTGGCGCATGGCCGACAGCACGAGGTGGAGCCGTTGGCGGTGCCAGCGACTCCCACCGATGAGGGCATCGCTCTCGACGAGCAACACGCGACACTCACCGGGCTTGTAGTCGGCCAGTGCCCCGTGATCACGGGCGAGCTGGTCGCCAAGCACCCAGATGGTCGGAAGGTCCTGTCCGGTCACGCCACATCCTCACCCGCCCCCAGCCCGAACCGCGCATCCGCCCGACCGGTTCGGTCCGTACCACCTGATATGAGGCAGCACGGCGGGACGCCATGATCGGTTGGGCGAAGGACCGCGTGGTCGGTGCGACGACGTCGTTGTTCTCACACGGCCCGAGACCGCTCGAGCACACGCTCGACCACATGGGCGACCCCGGCCTCCTGGGCCCCGACAGCGTGTCGTGGCCCGTGATCGGCGACGCGACCGCGTTCGTCGGCGGTATCCGCGCCCTGCTCGTCCAGACCGCCCACCCCGAGGTCGTCGCCGGCGTCGAGCAGCACTCGCGTTACCGGGACGACCCGCTGGGTCGCCTCACCCGCACGTCGCTCTACGTCACCGAGACGACCTATGGCGCCATGCCCGAGGTCGAGGCCTCGGTCGCCGCGGTGCGTCACGCCCACGGAGGCGTGCGAGGCCGGTCCGCTCGCGGCCGGGCCTACAGCGCCGCCAACCCGGCCATGGCCGCCTGGGTCCACAACGTGTTGACCGACTCGTTCCTCGCGGCCTACGAGGCCTACGGGCCGACACCACTGGCGCCGGCCGATGCCGACCGCTTCGTCGCCGAACAGACGAGGGTCGGTGCACTCCTCGACGCCGACCCACTGCCCGAGACTGCCGCGGATCTGCGGACCTGGATCGGTGCACATACAGCGATCGAGCCCTCCGATGCCCAGCGAGACGCGATCGCGTTCCTCCGCAACCCACCCCTCGCCCTCCCGGTTCGCGTCGGCTACCAGCTGCTGTTCCGGGCCGCCGCGGCCACCCTTCCGGAAGAGATCGCGACGCTGATCGGCATCGAAGCGGGCGAGCGCGATGCCAAGGTCGGCGCGACCGCCGTTCGCAGCCTCCGTTGGGCGCTCGGCTCGTCGCCGTCGTGGCACCTCGCGCTGGTCAGGGCAGGGGCATCCGTGCCGCCCGGCCTGTTCCGCCAACCCCTGCCCGTCGACCGTGCCGACTCCCGAGAACTCGGCGCGACAACATGACCGACACCTCTCAGATCCCCCACCCGGTTGCCGGGGCCTCCGTCCTGCTCGCGGGGGCCACCGGTGGCCTCGGGCAGGCCCTCGCCGCCGAACTCCACCGCCGCGGCGCGACGCTCACCCTCGTCGCCCGCGACGAGCGGGCGCTGGAGCGCCTCCCCGTCCCCGGCGCGCGCCTGGCCGTCGACCTGCGGACGCCCGGCGCATGCGAGACGGCCGTGCAGACCGCCACTGCGCACGCCGGACGACTCGACCTCGTCGTCAATGCGGTCGGTGTCGTGGCGTTCGGTCCGGTCGACGAACTCTCCGTCGATGTGATGGAGGAACTCTTCCTGACCAACACGTTCGTGCCGATCATGTTGGCCCGAGCAGCGATGACGGTGCTCCAGCCGGGCGGCGCCGTGGTCAACATCTCGGGCGTCATCGCTGAGCAGAACCTGCCCGGCATGGCCGCATACGGCGCGTCGAAGGCGGCGCTGCGGTCGTTCGACCAGGCGCTCGCCAGAGAATTCCGCCGCCGCAAGCTGCGGGTGCTCGACGCCCGCCCGCCCCACACGGAGACCGGGCTCGTCGATCGGGCGATCGAGGGCCGCGCTCCGAAGTTCCCACCGGGGCTGCAGCCCGCTCTGGTCGCAACGACCATCTGCGACGCGATCGAGGAGGGCGTGGCCGACCTCCCGGCCGATGCGTTCTGAGCAACCGAACTCCCCCGCTTCGCTCGCCGCGGCGTGACCCGTTAAGGTTCTTCTAACAGTCACGTCACCTTCGCCTTCGGGCAGACGACAAGGGGAACCACGATGCCGTCACGAGAACTCGACTTCCCGGTGTTCGACGCCGACAACCACATGTACGAGCCGCCCGAGGCCTTCACGAAATTCCTGCCGAAGCAGTACGAGGGCGTCGTCCGCTATGTGGAGGTCAACGGCCGGACCAAGATCGCGCTCAAGGGCCAGATCAGCGAGTACATCCCCAACCCCACCTTCCGGAAGGTCGCCGCGCCGGGCGCCCAGGAGGAGTACTTCAAGAGCGGCAACCCCGAAGGAAAGTCGCGGCGGGAGATGCTCGGCAAGGCCATCGAGTCGCCGCCCGCCTACTTCGAGCCCGGTCCGCGGATCGAGCTCATGGACGAGCTCGGGATCGATCGGGCGATCATGTGGCCGACCCTTGCGAGCCTCATCGAGGAACGCATCCGCGACGACCCCAACACGGTCCACGAGATCGTGCATGCCCTCAACCAGTGGATGCACGAGACCTGGACGTTCAACTTCGACGACCGGATCTTCGCGACGCCGGTGATCCATCTCGGCATCGTCGACCGGGCCATCCAGGAACTCGAGTGGGTCCTGGAGCGCGGGGCGCGGATCATCCTCATCCGGCCGGCTCCGGTCTTCGGACTCGAGGGTCCGCGTTCGTTCGCCCTCCCCGAGTTCGACCCGTTCTGGACGCTGGTCGAGAAGGCGGGAATCGTGACCGGCATGCACGCCAGCGACAGCGGCTACACCCGCTACTCCAACGAGTGGGAGGGCCGCCGCGACGAGTTCACCCCGTTCACCGACAGCAGCGGGTTCGACGCACTGTCGGGCTCCCACGGACGGGCGATCACCGACACCATCTCGTCGGCGATCGGTCACGGCCTGTGCACCCGTTTCCCCGGCCTCAAGATCGCGCCGGTGGAGAACGGATCCAACTGGGTCCGCCCCCTCGTCGCCCGCATGGAATCGGCCTACGACTTCAACCCCCACGGCTGGGACGAGCATCCGTTCGAGACGTTCAAGCGGTGCATCTACGTGCACCCGTTCCACGAGGACGACCCGATCGGACTCGTCAACCTGATCGGTGCCGACAACGTGCTGTTCGGCTCCGACTATCCCCACCCCGAGGGGATGTCCGATCCGATCTCGTTCGTCGACGACCTCGAAGGCCTCCCCCAGGACGACATCGCCAAGATCATGGGCGGCAACCTGGCCCGGATCATGGGCGTCGGCGTGCCCGCCTGAGGCGGCCGACGACGCCCACTCGCACGGCGAGTTGGCCGAACTGCTCGGCAACGACCACGATCTGGCCATGACGACGTCGCTCGAGCCACGCACAGAGGTCGTCGCCACCGCGCCGCGTCATCGCTTCCTGCCCGAGATCCGAAGCGAAGCCCGCACGATCGGGTCGAACGAGTCGGTTCCCGTCGCGCTGCAGCGAATCAGCACCGAACAGTTCACCCACGCGATCGACGCGATCAGCGACCCGGAACTCGAGCTCGGCGATGCCGTCGAGACCGCCGACGCCGCGCTCGACCGGATCGCCGCGCTGCTCCGCCTGGTGCGGCCGGCGATCGGCACCGACACGTGCGCCGGAGAGCTCGAGGTCATCCGGGATGTCCGCCGCTTCCTGACCGAACTCATGGTGGGCCAGGCCGAACTCCGTGCCCTCGACGAGATCCGAGCGCGCTAAGACGCTGCCCTTCGGCCCGGCGCGCTGTCCGAGCTACGCGAGCAACTCCTCCAGCGCCACCAGCTCAATCGACTCAACCGGCTTCCCGCGATGCAACCCGGTGGAGAACTCGACCATGTGCGCCATCAGTTGCGTCAGGCCCGGGCCCGCTTCGCCGCCTGGCCGGTCGACGAGACGGTCCGAGGCCACACGCCGATCGCCGATACGTTCGACTCGATGGCCGAAGGGCTCGAGCGGACCTATGCCAAGGGACGAAGTCGCATCGACGACCACAGCTCCGGCCAGCGAAAGCGCGAGCGACACGCCCGGGCACTGGCGCACCAACTCGAGCTGCTCAGCGCGGCGTGGCCTGCGCTCCTCAGGGGCGCCGCCGCCACCGCCACCGACCTTGCTGACGTGTTGACCGAGTACCGCCGCGTCCGCGCGCTGCAGTGGGCGACCACGACCGCGCCGGGTGGTCACTCGGCGGTGGTCGTCGACGACACCACGGCGACGGTGGTGGAGTCGCTCTGCGAACACGACCGACGCGAGCTGCTCGCGATCGCCTCGTCGCTGTCGACTCGTCTCTACGCCGAGTCGCCCGAGCAGTTCGTCGCTCGTGTGAGGGGCTACTGGAGCACCCGCAGCTGACTCACGAGGCGGCGTTGATCGCCTTGACCAACTGCGCCTTGGTCATCCCGGAGCGACCCTTGATCCCGAGCCGGCTCGCTTCGGCGGCCAGCTCGGCCTTGGTCCACTTGGACGACGCCCTGCCGGTCGGGGCCGCCGACTTCTTGGCCGCGGCCTTCTTCGCCTTGGTCTTGGCCGCGGCCTTCTTCGCCGGCTTCCCCGCGGGCCGACCGGTGACGCGACCGGCACTCTCGCCCAGTGACTCGACGGCTTCGCGAGTGGTCTCGAGAGCCTGGTCCGACATCGAGGCGAGCCTCCGCCGCATCGCGGCGTTCGCCTCGCGGAGCCGACTGATCGCGTCGGCCACCTCGTCGGGCACCTGCTCCTGGAGGTCGTCGAGCGCCTTGTTGGCCCGCTTCTCCAACTCGTTCAACTGCTTCTCGATCTCGGCGAGAAGCTCCTTGTACGACTTCTCGACGTCCTTGAACTGCTCCTCGAGCCGATCCTTGACTGACATCACGCACCTCCCTGGTACGCCCTCAGTCTCGGCAACGCCCACCCGACCCATCCAGTGTCCTAGGTCCCGCGCGCCGGGCCTTTGGACCCGGGACGGGTGATCACCGATTCCGTACGCTTCGGTCGACCCGGAGGTTTCCTGATGCTCGTAGCCGATCTGATGACCGATGACGTCGTGACGGCATCGCCCACGATGACCCTGAAGGACGTCGACCGTCTGTTCACCAGCCACGGGATCTCCGGCGCGCCGGTGCTGGACGACGGCATGCTCGTGGGCGTCATCTCACAGTCCGACGTGATCCGGGTGCTCTACGACCACCAGGTGGCGACCACCGAAGTGTCCCAGTTCCTGCTGAGCCCCTTCCCGATCCCGTTGCCGGCGCTCGAGGAGATCTCCCGGAACCGCGCCGCGATCGCCGACCGGATGGTCGAGATGACCGTGGGCGAGGCCATGACCTCGGCCCCGGTGACGGTCGCCCCGGCCGACGACATCTCGGCGGCCGCCAACGCGATGGTGGAACAACGCCTTCACCGCGTGCTGGTCACCGATGCCGGCGGGGCGCTCGTCGGCATCCTCAGCGCCCTCGACCTCGCTGCCCTTCTGATCGACGCCGAGATCTGACCGTCACGGCTGCATAGAGGCGAGGGCGACCGGCACGACGTTCGTCGCGCCGGCCCTTCGGAGTTCGCGTGCGACCACGGTGACCGTCCAGCGACTGTCGATCAGGTCGTCGACCAACAGACAGTCGCCGTCGAGCGGCTCACCGACCACGAATACACCCCAGAGGTTTCGGAGCTGGGCGGTCGAGTTGTGCATCGACGATTGGGGCTCGGTCGCCCGGACCAACTCGACCGCGTCGACCACGGGCAGCCCCAGCCGTTCGCCGAGCCGGGCCGCAAGGGAGGGCACCCGCTGCGGTTGTCGTCGTGACGGCACGAAGGTCAGCCACGATGGCAACGGCTCCACCCGGTCGCGGCACAGTGCTGCGAGCGCCTCGACCAGTTCATCGGCGTAGCCGCCGCCGGCCCGGCCTTCCATGATGAGCGGTCCCCAGCCGGCCTGCCCCCATCGGGCGAGCGTCCATCCGGGGGCGGCCTGCTCTTCCGGGGCGATCCGGCCCGATACCTCATCGAGGTTCGTCGCCCACTGCTTGCGCGGCACGATCTCGACATGGTCGTGGAGCAGCCGTTCGCCGGCATCGCTCACGACCTCGTCGGCCGGGGCCACCCCGAAACGTGCTTCGCGACAGTTGTCGCAGATACCGCAGGGCTGATCGGTCGGATCGTCGAGCTGGGCTCGCAGGAACTGCATGCGACAGCTGCCGATGCGCTGGTACTCCTCCATCGCCGCCTGCTCGGCCCGTCGCCAACCGTTGACCTGGTCGACCCGGTCGCGGGGATACACCCAGGGCGTCGCCGTGCGCACCCATCCCGTTCCCTCCTTGGCCACGATGCCCTCGACCTCGAGTTGGACCATGAGGTTGTCGAGCCGGCCGGTCGCGATGTTGACCCGGGCGGCGAGCTGACCGCGCCGAACCGGCTCCGCTCCCGCCTCGACGGCCGCGAGGATCGCGTCGACCTCGTCCTCGACCGGGAACGCCTGGTTGATGAACCAGTCCTGGATGTCGCGGTCCTCGCTGCCGCTCAGCAGGATTCCGTAGCTCTCCTCGAGCGCACGGCCGGCACGACCCACCTGCTGGTAGTAGGCGATCGGGCTCTGTGGCATCTGGAAGTGGACGACGAAGCCCACATCGGGTTTGTCGTAGCCCATGCCGAGGGCCGAGGTCGCGACCACACACTTGATCTCGTTGGAGAGAAACCCGTCGAGCACGGCGCGCTTCTCCGCGACCTCGTCCTCGGGGCCGCCGCCGACGTACTGGGCGCACCGGATCCCGTGATCACGGAGGAACGCGGCGACCGTCTCCACATCGCGACGGGTGAGGCAGTAGACGATCCCGCTGCCGGGCAGCGTCGGCACGTTCTCGGCCAACCACGCGAGTCGGGCATCGGCCCGGCGCTTGTCGGTGTGGACCTCGAGTCGCAGACCCTCTCGGGCCAGGCCGCCCCGGATCGTGAGAATCCGCTCGCCGAGCTGACTCTCGACGTCGGCCACCACCCGGTCGTTCGCCGTGGCGGTACACCCGATCACCGGCAGCGTGGAGGGCAGACCGGCGAGGAACGAACCGATACGCCGGTAGTGGGGCCGGAAGTCGTGCCCCCAGTCGCTGATGCAGTGCACCTCGTCGACCACCACGAGGCCGATGCGCGACTCCATCTGGTCGAGCCACTCGTCTCGGAACTTCGGGTTCGACAGGCGTTGCTCCGCGATCAGCAGGAGGTCGATCTCGTTGCGTTCCGTCCGGGCCCTGATGTCGTCCCACTCGTCGCGGTTGGTCGAGTTGACGATGGCGGCCCGCAGACCCATGCGGGCCGCAGCCTGCACCTGGTTGTCCATCAGCGCGATGAGGGGCGAGACCAGTAGCGTCGGTCCCGAGCCCCGGTCTCGGAGCATCCGGGTGGCCACGAAGTAGACCGCCGACTTGCCCCACCCCGTCCGCTGGACCACCAACACCCGGCGCCGTTCGGCAACCAGGGCCCG
>JBDQKM010000122.1:0-10377 GCA_040263275.1 Acidimicrobiales bacterium | reverse complement strand
GTGCTGGGCGGGGGTGTGGTTCGAGATGCCGACTTCGCGGATCTTCCCCTTCTCCCGCAGCGACGCGAGTGTGGTGGCCACCTCGGCCGGGTGCGTGAGCATGTCGGGCCGGTGGATCTGGTAGAGGTCGATCACGTCGGTCTGCATGCGGCGGAGGCTGGCATCGCAGGCGGACTCGAGATAGCTCCGGCTCGAGTCGTACGGCATCGGCGGCATGATCCCGCCTTTGGATGCCAGCACCATGCGGTCGCGCAGCTCGGGCGCCGAGGCGAGCACCTTGCCGAGGAGCTCCTCGTTGGCGCCGAACCCGGTACCGCCCCAGTCGAAGCCGTAGACATCGGCGTTGTCGATCAGGTTCATACCGAGATCCAACGCGGTCTCGATCAGGCCTCGGGCGTCGTCGACCGAGTCGGTCGTGAATCGCCAGCACCCGTATGCAAGGGGGCCGACCTCGAACTCGCCGATTCGGCGCGACTGGGAGTTGATCAGCGTTTGTGTCATTGCCCGTAAGCTAGCCAACTCATGGGCTCGAACTCTCCGGCACTCCGCTACGGCATCATCGGCACGGGGATGATGGGCATCGAGCATCTCAACAACCTTCTGCACGTCGACGGAGCCGAGATCACCGCCCTCGCCGACCCCCACCCGGCCAGCCGCGAGTCGGCGGCCGCGTTGGCACCGGGAGCCGCCGTCTACTCGGACCATCGGCAGCTGATCGCCGACGACGTCTGCGATGCGGTCGTCGTCGCCTCGCCCAACATGACCCACATCGACGTGCTGACCGATCTGCTGGCCACCGACCTGCACATCCTCGTCGAGAAGCCCCTCTGCACGACCGTCGACGACTGTTATCGGGTGATGGATCTCGCCGAGGGCCGGGAGGCCCTCACCTGGGTCGGCCTCGAATACCGCTACATCCCCCAGATCACCCGCCTCATCGACGAGGTCGACGGCGGCGCGGTGGGGCAGCCGCGGATGGTGTCGATCCGGGAACACCGCTTCCCCTTCCTCCAGAAGGTCGGCGACTGGAACCGCTTCTCCCGCAACACCGGCGGCACCCTCGTGGAGAAGACCTGTCACTTCTTCGATCTCATGTGCCGGATCATGCCCGGCCGACCCGTCCGGGTGATGGCCAGCGGCGCACAGGACGTCAACCATCTCGACGAGGTTTACGACGGTGAGGTCCCCGACATCCTCGACAACGCCTTCGTGATCGTGGAGTTCGACGACGGGGGCCGGGGCATGCTCGACCTGTGCATGTTCGCCGAGGCGACTCACGACCAGGAGCAGCTCAGCGTGGTCGGGGCGAAAGGCAAGGTCGAGACCTACGTGCCTCACCCGCTGGTGCGCATCGGTCGCCGGGGCGAGCACTGGATGGGCAGCGTGGAGACCCACGAGGTACACGACGAGTCGGTCGCGTACGAAGGCTCCCACGACGGGTCGTCGTACCTCGAGCACCTCCGCTTCCGTGACGCCATCGTCGAGGGCCGCGGCCCCGATGTCACCCTCCACGACGGACTCGTGTCGGTGGCCATCGGTGCCGCAGCCCATCGCTCGATCGACGAGGGTCGAGTGGTCGACCTGTCGGAGTTCCTGCGCGACTAGCGCTCTACGAGAGCGGGAAGTACTCGAAGCGCTCCGAGCGTTCGTCGGTCGCGTCGTTCTCTTCGCGGACCCGGACTCGCAGCTGGCCATCCTCGATCTCGAAGTCGATGCGGACCTCGAGGTCGCCGTTGACGTATTCGGATTCCACGCCGTCCTCATCGGGCCCGGCTTCGTCGAGAATCCACGACCCGCTGGGGACGGCGGAGACGAGGGTGATCTGGCCGTTCGTGACCTGGACGGTGGTCGTGCCCACACCCGGGACGGTGTAGGCCTGGGTGATCGTCGAGTTGTTCACCGGCAGTGTGGTCGTGCTCGTGGTCGTCGACGTGGTCGTCGTGTCGTCGTCATCGGAGTCGTCGTCGTCGGAGTCGTCATCGGAATCGTCGTCGTCGGAGTCGTCCGAGTCGTCGGAGTCGTCCGAGTCGTCGTCGGAGTCGTCCGAGTCGTCGTCGGAGTCGTCCGAGTCGTCGTCGGAGTCGTCCGAGTCAGAGTCGTCGTCCGAGTCGTCGTCGGAATCGGAGTCGTCATCGGAATCGGAGTCGTCGTCGGAATCGGAGTCGTCGTCGGACTCGTCCGAGTCCGACTCGTCGGGATCCGAATCATCGGAATCCGAGTCGTCGTCGGAATCCGAGTCGTCGTCGGAATCGTCCGAGTCGTCGGAGACGTCGTCCGAATCACTGTCCTCGCCGGACTCATCGGAGTCGCCGTCGTCGCTCGAACCGTCGTCGTCGGAGACGTCGAGATCGTCGGTCTCGTCCGGGTCGTCGATGGTCTCGACCACCGCAGCGTCGTCGACATCGGGCAGGAGGGGCACGTCGACCACGCCGGTGGCGTGGGCGCCGCTGATCGACGCGGCGGCCACGGTGGTGCCGACGAGCACCTTGCCGGTGACGGTGCCGATGAAGGCAGAGATGGATGTGAGCACGGGAATTCTCCTCGGAGTCGGATCGACTTCGTCCGCGACGTCGATGACGCCGGCGGCCTGGGTCGATCGGGGGATCGGTTCGGTGACACGACCTACCCCGAGGAACTCCGACAGTGCGGCACCGGGGGTTGGGACCGGTTCTGCCGACAGCTGCTCGCGGGCGCGCCCCAGGGCATCGGCCACAGGGTGACCGTCGATGCCGGCGGAGCGGCCTTCGAGCAGCGCAGCGAGCTGCTCGTCGGAGAGTTCGGGGTGGGTCATGTCATCCCCGTGAACGTCGTCGTCCCTCATCAGGAGACCCCCTGGTCGAGAAGTGTCGATTGGAGTCGCTTGAGGCCTCGCGCCTGGAGTCGCTTCACGGCCGCGACCGGCCGACCCACGATCTCTGCCGTGTCGGCCAGTGAGAGGTCGGCGACGAGTCGAAGCACGATCACTTCGCGTTGCTCCTCGGTGAGCGGTGCCAGCAGGGCGACCACATCGTGATGGGCGAGCGACTCCATCGCCGCTTCGTCGGCCCCCGGCACCGCCTGTTCGGGCGGTGGTGCGAAGATCTCGTCCGGGCGGCGTTGGCGCTTCCGATGCTTGTCGATCAACAGATTGCGGGTGATGGAGAACACCCAACGGCGGAAGGCGGCCCCGTCGCCGGAGAACGTGCTGAGCGATCGGAACACCCGCAGGAACGCCTCGTTGCAGATGCCTTCGGGGTCGGCTGCGCCGCGCGCTCGGGCGAACCCGGCGATCTGCGGTGCCAACCACCGGTAGAGCTCGTCGAACCCCTGAGGGTCGCTCCGGCGCGCTGCATCGACCCATTGGTCCATCGGTTGCCTCGTCGAGGTCGGCTCCGCCACGGAGGGAATCATCTCACCGTCGTGAACGCACGGTGGTGTCTCCGGGAGACCGCCCTCAGATGATTTTCTCGTGGCGAAGCCAGGCGAGCTCGGCGTCGTCGAGCCCGAGGACGGCGCCGAGCACCTCGTCGGTGTGGGCACCCAGCCGTGGCGCTCCCGTCGGCGCATCGGGTTGTTGGTCCTCGATCCGGGGGAACGGGGCCTGTTGGCGCACGAGGCCGATCACCGGGTCGTCGACGGGGAGGATGTCGCCGCGGGCGAGGACGTGCTCGTCGGCGCTGAGGTCGGCGGCGTCGTAGGCCGTGCCGACCGGGACGTCGTGGGCCACGCAGCGTTTCTCGATCTCCGCCGCGGTCAATGCCGCCGCCCAGTCGGTCACGATCTGGTTGATCGCGGCGTTGTTGGCGGCGCGCCCCTTGGGTGTGGCGTAGCGCTCGTCGGCGAGCAGGTCGGGTCGATCCATGGCGGCACACAGCCGTTCGAAGTTGTTCTGCGCGGCGGCGACGATGCAGACGAAGCGGCCGTCACTGCTCGGGTAGTTGTCGAGGGGAGCCGAGTGTTCGAGGCGGTTGCCAGATCGGTTGCGGACCACGCCGAGCCGGTCGTACGCCGCGATCGACCACTCGAGGATGCGCAGGGCCGACCCGTAGAGGTAGGCGTCGATCACGCCTCCTTCACCGGTGCCCCGCGCGTCGCGTTCGTAGAGGAGACCGAGCGCGGCCTGGGCGGCGAAGACGCCGGTCAGATAGTCGGTGACGGTCACCCCGGGACGCACCGGCGGACGATCGGCTTCGCCGGTGAGGTGGAGCAGGCCGCCGTAGGCGACGCCGTTGCGGTCGAGGCCGGGTCGCAACGACTTCGGTCCGCTCTGGCCGAACACGCTGATGCGCACGGTGACGAGCCTCGGGTCGAGCTGGGCCGGATCGATGTTCCAGCGTTCGAGCGTGCCGGGTCGGAAGTTCTCGCAGACGACGTCGGACTCGGCGGCGAGACGGCGGAAGAGGTCCTGGCCCTCGGGCTTGCGGAGGTCGAGGGTGACCGACTTGCGGCCCCGGCCCTCGACCGACCAGTACAGCGAATACGGACCCTCGTCGGTCTCGACGAACGGACCGAGGTCGCGTAGCGGGTCGCCGCCCTGTGGTTGCTCGATCTTGATGACCTCGGCCCCCTGCTCGCCGAGCAGCCCGGCGCAGAAGGGGGCGGCGATGCGGGTCCCGAGATCGAGGACGCGCAGGCCCTCGAGCGGTCGTCTCACGATCCCTCGTCGCGGTGCTCGGCGAAGACTTCCTTCATGGAGCCCTTCGCCTTGCGGGCCTCGAGCGCATCGAGCGCCGTCGCCGTGTTGTGCATCCAGTGATGCGCCTGGAAGTGGTAGTCGTAGGCGTCGCGCTGGCCCTGCAGGTCGAGCGTCTTGTTGATCGAACGCTTGACGACCTGGGCGGTGGTGGGCGGCACCAGGGCGATCCGCTCCGCCAGCTCGACCGTGGCGGCCCGGAGTTCGGCGCGGGGGACGACCCGGTTCACCATGCCGAGTCGCTCGGCGTCGGCGGCGCTGAACGTCTCGGCCGCGAGGAGGAACTCCTTCGCCTTGCGGGCCGGCATCTCCCACGGCTCCACGAGCAACTCCACGCCTGCGCCGGTCATCCGCAGCACGGGGTTCTGGAACGAGGCGTCGTCGCTGGCGACGATCAGGTCGCACATGCAGGCCAGCATCACTCCTGCGGCGATGCACTTGCCCTGCACGGCCGCGATCGTCGGCTTGCGGAAATCGCGGATGCGCAGGCACCGGTCGAAGTACATGACCTTTTCGTGATGCCATTTCCCCTCGGGGGTTTCGCGCATCAGGCGCCAGCGATCGGGTTCGGTGTCGCCCACGAGCGCCTTGAGGTCGTGGCCCGCCGACCAGTGCTTGCCGTTGCCGGCAAGGATCACGACCCGCACGGCGTCGTCCGCGTCGGCCAGGTCGAGCGCGGCGTCGATCTCGTCGATCATCTCGGTGTTCTGGGCGTTCGCGACCTCGGGCCGGTCGAGTGTGATCGTGCAGATCGCGCCGTCGACCTCGTAGGTGATTGCCTGAAAGTCACTCATCCCCCCATGCTGACAGGCCTCGGCAAGCAGGGCGATATGGCCCATACGGAAATCGGCTCGATCCGTCGATCTGAAAGGCATGACCCAAAGGCGCCGAGTCGGCCGACGACTCACGGCCGGCGGACACTCGATTCGCACGAAGATGACGGTGGCGGTTCTCGTTGCCGCACTCGGTCCCCTCGCCATCCTCGGTTTCGTCTCGGAGGCGACGCAGGAGTCGCTGGCGATCGACAGTGCGTTCGCGCGGCTCGAAGGGATCGCCGCCGCGCAGGTGAGCCAGCTCGACGCGATGGTCGATGCCGATCGCGAGATCGCCGAGACCCTCGTCACGCAGACGGCGATTCGTGACGGTCTGACCGCCGACGATCACGCAGGCGTCGAGTCGGCGCTGATCGCCGCGGTGGGAGAGATCGGCCGACTCCAGTCGGTGGCCCTCCTCGGGCGGGACAACCAGATCATCGCCACCAGCGACTCCAGGGCCCGGGAACGGGTCGACGCGGTCGGTGATCGGTTGATGGCGGATGGATGGTTCGAGGGAGTCGTCGTCGAGGATGGGCAGGGCACGCTGGTCGTCCTCAGCTCCACGCCGGTGGTCGTCGACGGCGAGCCCGTTGGGTCCGTGGTGATCGAGACGTCGATCGACGCGATCACCGCGTTGGCGACGAACTACGAAGGACTCAGCGAGACGGGCGAGACCTCGGTCGCCCAGTTGCACCGCAGCGGCGGTGCAGAGTTCATCGCACCGCTCCGGTTCGCCGACGGGGTGGTGCTCGACGTCGTGGTCCCGCCGACCGAGACGGAGGCGCCGATCACGCTCGCCCTGGACGGCAAGACCGGTCGTTTCGACGGTGTGCTCGACTACCGCCAACAGTCGGTGCTGGCCGTGACCGGCACGGTCGACGGGCCGGGTTGGGCCGTCGTGGTGAAGATCGATCGCTCCGAGGCCCTCGCCGGGGTGTCGTCGTTTCGCACGACCTTGATGGGGGCGATCGTCGTCACCGCCCTTCTGGTGCTCGCCATGGCCGTGCTGTTCGCCCGGTGGATCTCCCGCCCGATCCAGCGACTGACCGAGGCGGCGGTCGACGTCGCCGCCGGTGACCTCGATGCCTGGGCGGACATCCGGACCCGCGACGAGATCGGCGCCCTCGCGTCGGCGGTGGCGAAGATGACCGACACGCTGGTCTGCGCCAATGCGGCCGAGGCGCTCCGTGTCACAGAGCTCGAGACGGTCAACGCACAGCTCGAGGCCAGCGATGCCCGTGAGCGATCCATCGTGGACCACGCCGCCGAGGGGATCATCACCTGTTCGGGCTACGGGGTCATCGAATCGGTCAACCCGGCTGCGGCCGTGCTGCTCGGCCGCACCGCCGACGAGATCGAGGGCCAGCCCTTCGGGGTCCATTTCGGACTGAGTTCGAGCAAGGGAGCGGTGCCCCCCGAGCGAGCGAACCTGGTCGAATGGATCTGGAATCGGAACGAGGAGGTCGTCGGCTTGTACGCCCGCCGAAGCTCCGGTGAGAGGGTTCCGATCCGCGTCTCCGTGAGCCGGGTCGACCGGGACGGGGAAGGCTCGTTCCACGCCCTGGTCCGTGACGTGTCGGAGTCGGTCGACTTCGAGCGGCGGCTCTGGGAGTCCGCCCACTACGACGGCTTGACCGGGCTTCCCAATCGGGATCTCTTCGTCGCGGAGCTCGATCAGGCGCTCGAATCGCGACGCGAAGGAGGGGGCGACGCTGCTGCTCCCGCGGTGCTGTTCATCGACCTCGACCGGTTCAAAGTGGTCAACGACGCCTGGGGCCACGCCGCGGGCGACGAGCTCCTCAAGATCGTCAGCTCCCGACTGCGCAACGCGATCCGGGAGGGCGATCTCCTCGCCCGTTTCGGCGGCGACGAGTTTGTCGTCATGGCCCGGGCCGACGGTGGCGCCGCCGAACTCGTCGCCCTCGGGCGTCGGATCATCCGCGACCTCGAGAGCCCGTTCCGGCTGGGCGACAACGTCACCTATGTGGGCGCGAGTGTCGGCCTCGCGCTTGCCGACCGCTCGGGGGTCAGCGCCAACGACCTGGTGAGCCATGCCGACGTCGCGATGTACGCGGCGAAGGCCGCGGGCCGAGGGCGGGTGGCCGTCTTCGGCAACGCCATGCGTGAGAAGGTCCAGTCACGTCATCGTGTCCAGACTGAGTTGCGCCATGCCGTCGACAGCGGCGAACTCCGGGTGCACTACCAGCCGATCGTCAACCTCCTCTCGGGGGAGTTCGAGGGCGCCGAGGCGCTGGTCCGGTGGGAGCACCCGACACGCGGACTCATCGGACCCGCCGAGTTCATCCCGATCGCCGAGGAGACCGGTCTGATCACGAAGGTCGGCCGGGTCGTACTGCGCGAGGTCGCGCGCCAGATCGCCGACTGGCGCACACGCGGTGGAGGGACGCGCCGTATCGCCGTGAACCTGTCTGCCCGCGAGATCATGGATCCGACGATCGTCGACACCGTGCTCGACACGCTCGCCGCGGCGGGGGCCTCGCCCTCGGCCCTGACGATCGAGGTCACCGAGAGCGTCCTCGTCACCGACACCCAGACGACCATCGACAATCTCGCCCGACTCCGCCGCGCCGGCGTCCTCATCGCCCTCGACGACTTCGGCACCGGCTACTCGTCGCTCACGTACCTCCGTGACATGCCCGTCGACATCGTGAAGATCGATCGGCGGTTCGTGGAGGAACTGACGAGCGGCAACGCCGAGTCGTCGATCGCCGCGATGGTGCTCGGCCTCGGCCGGACGATGGGGCTCAACGTCATCGCCGAGGGAGTCGAGACGTCGGGCCAACACGAGCAGCTCATCGCAGTCGGCGGCACCCATGCACAGGGGTTCCTCTACGCCAGGCCGGCGCCGGCGGCGGAGGTCGCGAACCTCCTCTGGCCCGCCGAGGTGACGCTCGACATCAGCGCCATCGAGCGGTGACGCCGCGTCGGCGCGAGACTGCCCGCCATGGCAGAACTCACCACCGGTCGAGCCGACACCTTCATCCGGCGCCGCCCGGCTGAGGTCTTCGCCGCGGTCGCCGACGTCACCCGAATGGGGGAGTGGAGCCCCGAGACGGTGGCGTGCCGTTGGCTCGATGGCGGCCAGACCCTCGGCGCCCGGTTCGAGGGCGACAATGTGGCGGCCCTCGGTCCGGTCACCCTGAAGCGGTGGACGACCACATCCGAGGTGACGGAGTACCGCGAGCCCGCCGTGTTCGAGTTCGTCGCCGAGGGCACGACGACGTGGCGTTTCGAGCTCACCTCGGAAGACGACGGAACCCGGGTGACCGAGTCCTTCTCCCACCCCCGCACGACCGGTGTGCAGCGTGTGCTCTACAACCTGATGGGGAGTCGTCGCCGGGCCATGGAGAAGGGGATGGAGCAGACGCTCCGACGGCTGAAGGTCGCGCTCGAGTCCTGAGTCCGGCGCCGGTCAGGCCGGCCGCGGCTCACGGGGCAACCCGAGGGTCCGCTCGCCGATGATGTTGCGCTGGATCTCGTTGGTGCCGGCGAAGATCGACGCGGCGCGGTAGTAGAGCCACGAGCGCTGCCAGCGTCCGTCGCCCGGATTGTCGGACGCTCCCCGCCACAGCGGCGATTCGTCGCCCAGGATGTCCATCGCCGTGTGGTGCATCCGCTGGCTCATCTCGCTCCAGTAGAGCTTCGCCGTGGCGGCCTCGGGCCCCAGTTCGCGGCCGTGCTGGAGTCGGCTGAGCGACCGCCAGTTCTGGAGTTGGAACAGGCGGAGCTCCACGAACGCCTGGGCCAGCGCCTGCTCGACCTGCGGTTCGCTCGACAGCCCGCGTTCGTCGGCGAGGCGGAAGAGCTCGTCCAACAGCTGGGTGTGGATGACCAGCTGGCGAGGGTTGGTGCCCCGTTCGTGGGTCAGCGTGGAGCCGGAGACACCCCATCCACCGTTGACCGGACCGATCAGCTGGTCGTCGGCCACGAACGCGCCGTCGAAGAAGACCTCGTTGAAGTCGGCCTCGTCGGTGATCTGGCGCAGCGGCCGGATGTCGATGCCCGGTGCCCGCATGTCGACCATGAAGGCCGAGATGCCACGGTTCTTGCGGGCGTCGGGGTCGGTCCGGGCCAGGCAGAGACCCCAGTCGGCGAACTGGGCGTAGGAGGTCCACACCTTCTGGCCGTGGAGCTCCCAACCGCCATCGGTCTTCGTCGCCCGGGTGGTGACCGCGGCCAGGTCGGACCCGGCATCGGGTTCGGAGAAGAGCTGACAGAAGAGCTGCTCGGCGTCGAGGATGCTCGGCAGCCAACGCGCCTTCTGCGCATCGGTCCCGTGGGCGAGCAGGGTCGGACCGACCAGGTTCACGCCGATCCGGCCCACCAGCTCCGGCGCTCGGGCCCGGGCCAGTTCCTCCTGCACGATGTAGTGGTCGAGTGGCGTGGCATCGCGACCCCCGTAGGCGCTCGGCCAGGTGACGCCCACGAAGCCGGCATGGGCGAGCTCGCGCTGCCAACGGCGGAGGAACTCGACCTCTTCGGCGAGGTCCTCGAACAGCGGCGGCAGTCCGACGCCGTACTCCCACGGCAGGTTCTCGGTCAGCCAGGACCGACATTCGGCTCGAAAGCGCTCCTGGTCGGGCGTCGGCGTGAGGTCCACGACAGCGGTCTACCAGTCGGTCGTGCGGACTGTCACTTGCCACGCTCGACCCCTACGATGCGGCCTCGATGGACTTCGACCTCTCCGCGGATCAGGTGGCGCTGCGCGATGCGGCGCGCGATCTCCTGACCGACCGGTGCTCGCCGGACCGGGTGCGCGCCGCCGGCGGATTCGATGCCGAGCTCTGGTCGGCGATGGTCGAGCAGGGGTGGACCGGCATCGCGGTCGCCGAGTCGGCGGGTGGTGTGGGACTGGGAACGGTCGAAGCC
>JBDQKM010000121.1:0-10418 GCA_040263275.1 Acidimicrobiales bacterium | reverse complement strand
GCCTCCCGGGCGGCGTGGAGCATGTAGAGCCCGGCGAACCCGGCGCCCACGACCACGAGGTCGGTGTCGATGTCGGTCTCGGCCATCCGCTCACCATTCCACCCGCCGTCGCCGGGAGCCAGTCTTGCCAGTACCGCGCCACCCTGCGATCCTCACCGCATGTCATCCGCCATTCACGACAAGCTCGCCACCACCGGCGTCTGGTACTTCACCGACATGCTCACGACGGAGCAGTCCCGTGAGACCGCCGCCCGCATCGAGTCGCTCGGCTACTCCGCGCTGTGGATCCCCGACACGCTCGGTCGAGATCCGTTCGTCAATGCGGCGACACTGCTCGACGCGACGACCGAGTTGATCGTCGCCACCGGCATCGCCAACATCCACATGCGTCACCCCGGGATGATGAAGCAGGGTGCGTTCAGTCTCGCCGAACTCTCCGGAGGACGGTTCGTGCTCGGCCTCGGCGTGTCGCACGCGCCGATGGTCGAGGGTCTGCGGCAACTCCCCTACGAGAAGCCGCTGGCGACGATGCGGACCTATGTCGACGCGATGAACGGCTCGATGTTCATGAGCGTCCCCCCGGAGGAGGAACCGCTCACCGTCCTCGCCGCACTCGGGCCCAAGATGCTGGCCATGGCCGCGGAGAAGACCGCAGGCGCCCACCCGTACTGGACCACGCCCGAACACACGGCGCAGGCCCGTGAGATCATGGGCCCCGACGCGCTCCTCTGCGTCGAACAGAAGTGCGTCCTGACCACCGACGCCGAGGTCGCCCACGAGGCCACCCGCGACCAGCTCGGCATGTATGCCGACCTCCCGAACTATCGCAACAACTGGCTCCGCCTCGGCTTCACCGAAGAAGAGATCGAGTCGCGGGCCCCGCGGTTTCTCGATGCGGTCATGGCGTGGGGTGACGAAGGCGCGATCGCCGACCGGATCCAGGCCCACTACGACGCCGGGGCCACCCACGTGTGCATCCAGCCCGTCAACACCGAAGACCGCAGCCAGCCCGACTGGCGGCTCCTCGAAGCCCTGAGCCCGAAGGGCTGAGCCTCGTGAACGCTCCCCGAGGGATCGAACCCGGCCCGGTCACCGCGTGGATCCTCGAGCGTCGACCCGACCTCGTCGAGCCGCTCGACTTCGAGATGATCACGGGAGGCGCCTCGAACCTCACCTTCCGCGTCACCGACCAGGCCGGGACGAAGCTGGTCCTCCGGCGACCCCCGACCGGCCACGTACTCGCCAGCGCCCACGACATGGCCCGCGAGCACCGCATCATGGCCGCCCTTCAGGACACTGCGGTCCCGGTCCCGCCCCTGGTCGGGCTGTGCCAGGACGACGAGGTCAACGGGGCCGACTTCTACGTGATGGAGTTCGTCGAAGGGAAGATCGTCTTCGACCGGGCCGACGGCGACGCCGTGGAGCCGGCGTTGCGGCCGGTCATGACGAACTCGCTCACCGACACCCTCGCCGCGCTCCACGCCATCGATCCCGACGACGTCGGTCTCGGCGACCTCGGTCGCAAGGAGGACTACTGCGCCCGCCAGCTGCGGCGCTGGAAGCGTCAGGTCGACGAGGGTTCCGATCGCGACATGCCGCTCTTCCAGGATCTCCACGAACGATTCGTGGCCGCGATCCCACCGCAGCAGGGGGCCGGCATCGTCCACGGCGACTACCGCATGGACAACTGCATGATGGGCGACGACGGGTCGGTCGCGGCCGTGCTCGACTGGGAGCTCTGCACCCTCGGCGATGTGTTGGCCGACGTTGCCGGGATGGCGATGTGGTGGGGCGACGACCCCGCCGCGGGCGGGCGCCTCGCCGACGTGCCCACCCGGGCCGACGGCTTCGGTTCGCGGGTCGACATGCTCGAGCGCTACGCCCTGCACTCCGATCGCGACGTGTCCGATCTCCCCTGGTACGTCGCGTTCCAGCACTGGCGCCTCGCCGCGATCTCTGAAGGGGTCCGGGTGCGTTTCGCGGCGGGGGCGATGGGCGACCAGGAGGGCACCGCCAACGCCGACGCGCTCGCCGCGGTCGACGGCCTGATCGAGACCGCCGACCGCATCCTGCGCAGCGGATCGCTCTGAGCGGGCACCCAGCGGCTACGAGAGCGCGGCGACCGCAGCGTCGTAATCGGGTTCCTGGGCGATCTCGGGGACCAACTCGGCGTGGGCGACGTTGCCGTCGGCGCCGATCACGACCACGGCGCGGGCGGCGAGACCCTCGAGCTTGCCGTCGACCATGCGCACACCGTAGGCGTCGAGCACCTCGGGGTTCTTGAACGTCGAGCCGGTCGAGACGTTCTCGATGCCCTCGGCACCGCAGAACCGACCGGCGGCCTGGGGAAGGTCCGCCGATACGCACAGCACCGCAGCGTCGAGGCCGGCGGCACGCTCGTTGAACGTGCGCACGCTCGTCGCGCAGATGCCGGCGTCGATCGACGGGAAGATGTTGAGGATGACCTGCTGTCCGGCGAGATCGGCGGAGGAGACCGCACTGAAGTCGGCCTTCGTGAGGATGAAGTCGGGGGCTGCGCTTCCCACCGCGGGCAGATCGCCGTTGGTGTGGATCGGGTTGCCTCCGAGGGTGATCTCGGCCATGTTCGCTCCTGGGGTTGGTGGGTGAGCACCGGTTTTCTACCGCAGATCTCCGCGTCTCCCCCGCGCGCTTGTCAGGATGTCGCCATGACTCCGGCGATCGAGCTGTTGCGCGCCCTGGGCATCGCACACACCATCGAGGAGTACGACCATGACCCCGACCACCCGTCCTACGGCGACGAGGTCATCGAAGTACTGGGTCTCGACCCCGATTCGGTCTTCAAGACGCTGATGGTGGCGCTCGACGACGGCTCGCACGCGATCGGCGTCGTTCCCGTGGCCGCCCGGCTCGATCTCAAGGCGATCGCGGCGGCCGCCGGCGCGAAGCGGGCAACGATGGCCGACCCCGAGGTCGCCGAGCGCCGGTCCGGCTATGTCGTCGGCGGGATCAGTCCCTTCGGCCAGAAGCGACCCTGTCCTACCTTCGTCGACGAGTGGGCCACGGCGCTCGAGGTGGTCCACTGCAGCGGCGGCCGCCGAGGGCTCGAGGTGGGGGTCGCCCCCGCCGCGTTCGTCGAGGCGCTGGACGCCACGTTCGCCCCGATCGCAAGCTGGTGAGCAACGCTACGATCGAGGCCATGACTCACACGATCGAGATCATCTACTGCGTGCCTTGAGACTATTCGAGCCGCGCCGTGAGCGCGACCGCCGATCTGCTCTCGAACTATCAACACGTCATCGAATCGTTGACGCTGCGCACCGGCACCAAGGGCGTCTACGACGTCACGGTCGACGGTGAGCTGATCTACTCCAAGGCCGAGACCGGGCGTCACGCCGAGCCGGGCGAGGTGCTCGACCTCTTCACCCGGTTGGTGGGCGAGATCCCTCGCTACGGCCAGGAGTGATCAGCCGCTCGTCGCGGCCCTGATCGGGCCGGCCAACCGCTCGATCTGGAGGTCCTGGTCCGACGACTGGGGGCCGGCGGCGGGACGGGCCGTCCGCAGGTCGCGCAGCGCCGTACCGATCTCGGCCCCCGAGGCACACATCAACAGGACGGCGACCACGCCGGCCCGCCCCCAGCCCGCGCCACAGTGGACAACGACCCGCTGGGCCCGGCGCAGGCGGCCGTGCAGGTCCAACACGAGTCCGGTCACCGAGACATCGTCGGCAACGAGATGATCCATCGTCGGCAACCGGATCGTCTCGTGCGGGTCGGGTTCGGCCAGCCAGTCCAGATAGTCCGGATATCGGCGCACGAGCTCGTCGTCGGTCTGGAGGCAGACGGCGACCTGGGCCTCGACGACCGACATCAGCGCGACCGGGTCGGGGCCGATCACCTCCAGCCCGCAGAGGATGAGCGTGCCCTCGACGTCGGCGACGGGAACGGCGTGGACTCCGCCGCGTTCGCGGTATCGCTCGCCCCCGATGTCCATCGGCCGCAGAGGGTACGGCAGCGAAGCCGGGTGTGCACGCAGGGGACCCCCCGGTCCAGACTGACGCAATGCGCCTCGGAGACATCGCCAACCCGCAAGAACCCGGCCGGCCTCGACCGCTCGACGGGGTACGGATCCTTGCGGCGGAGCAGATGGCGGCGCTCCCGTACGCGACCCAGCTCCTCGCCCGGCTCGGCGCCGAGGTCGTGAAGGTCGAGCACCCGACGACCGGCGACAGCGGCCGAGGGTCCGTTCCCTACATCGAGGATCCGCAGGGCCGAAAGGTCGGTGCCACCTTCCTGCGCAACAACTTCAACAAGCGCAGCGTGGCCCTCGACCTCAAGGCGCCCGAAGGCGTCGAACTGTTCCTCGACCTCTCCACGAAGTTCGACATCGTCTGCGAGAACTTCAAGGCGGGCACCGCGGACCGACTCGGCATCGGCTACGAGGCTGTCGCCGCCCGTCACCCTGAGGTCGTCTACCTCTCGGTCTCCGGCTTCGGCAACGATCCGGGCTCCCCCTACATGCACCGCGCCGCGTATGCCGCCGTGGTCGAGGGCATGTCCGGCATCTACGAGTACAAGCGCCGACCCGGTCGTCGCCCGACGGCCAATCCGGTGGGTGCCCTGGGCGACATCAGCAGCGCCCTCTTCGGGGTGATCGGGATCCTCGCGGCGCTGCGCCACCGCGACATCACGGGTGAGGGCCAGTACATCGACATCGCGATGCTCGACGCCACCATGGCGATGACCGACATCGTCACGAACTTCTATTCGATGGGCATTCCCGACGAGGCCTCGTCCGGGGTCGGCATCGTCGAGACCTTCGAGGCCGGTGAAGGGAACTTCGTGCTCCAGATCGTGCGCGAGCACCACTTCGAGAAGATCGCGGAGCTGACGGGCAACACGGAGTGGATCACGGACGAGCGCTTCGCCACACGGGCCGGTTGGCAGGAGCACTTCGAAGACGTCATTCGCCCCGGCGTCGAACGCTGGGCGGCCGACAAGACCAACCGCGAGGCCGTGGCGTTCCTCTCGGGCGAGGGCATCGCCGCCGGCGAGTCGAACTCGAGCCGTGAGATCGTCGAGGACCAACACGTGGCCGTGCGCAACATGCTCGTCGAGTTCACTCGAGACGACGGCGGCGAACCCGTCCTGGTACCCGGCAACCCGGTGAAGATGTCCCGCCTCCAAGAGGGGCCGGAGACGCGCATGCCGTGGCTCGGCGAACACACCGACGAGGTCCTCTCCGCCGAGCTCGGCCTCGACGCCGACAGACTCGCCGCCCTCCGCGCCGCCGGCATCACCACCTGACCCCTCACCCCCGGCTTCTTAACCGAGAAAGTCGCGCATATCGCGACCTTCTCGGTTAAGAAGCGAGGTCATGGATGTGCGTACAATCTGACGGTCCGTCAGATTCGACAGAAGGCCCTCCATGGATTTCGAGTTCACGCCCGAGCAGCAGCAGTTCGCGGTCGACGTCGAGGAGTTCCTCGATGCCAATGACGACCCCGATGTGTTCGATGTGACCCGCGAGAACATGGCGCAGATCGTCGACACGCCGAAGCGCAGGGCCTTCATGAAGCAGCTGGGCCGCAAGGGCTGGCTGGGCATCACCTGGCCCGAGGAGTACGGCGGAACCGACGGCGAGGGTGTCTACGAGTACATCCTCAACGAGCAGCTGGCCGGCCGGGGTGGCCCCCAGATCGGCAAGGGTGTCGGCATCATCGGCAAGACCCTGATCGCCCACGGGTCGCAGAAGCTGAAAGACGAATTCCTCCCCCAGATCCTCGAGAACGACGTCGAATTCGCCGTCGGCTACTCCGAGCCCAACGCCGGTTCCGACGCCGCCTCGATGCGGCTCAAGGCCGAGCGCGTCACCAGCGACGCCGGCGAGGACGGCTGGCTCCTCAACGGACAGAAGACCTGGACGACCTCGGCCCACTTCGCCGAGTGGTACTGGGTCGGCGCCCGTACCGATCCCGACAACAAGCACATGGGCATCACGCTCATGCTCGTGCCCCTCGACCAGGAGGGCATCACGATCAACGGCATCTGGACGATGGGCGACGAACGCACCAACGAGGTGTGGTTCGACGACGTCTTCGTCTCGGACGACTATGTCGTCGGCGAGGTCAACTACGGCTTCCGCTACATCAGCCAGGCCCTCGATCTCGAGCGCTTCACGATGTTCACGATGTCGCCGATCATGCAGCGACTCGACCTGCTCACCGACTACGTCAAGACGGCCGTGCGCGACGGCGAACCGCTGCGCGACGACCCCAAGATCCGCGCCCGGCTCGCTCGCCTCCACACCGATGCCGAGGTCGCCCGGGTGATGGGTCTCAAGTTCGTGGCCGAGGCGGTGAAGGTCGAGTACCTGGTCAAGGCGGGCAAGCCCTACCAGCCGCCCACCGTCGAAGCGTCGGAATACAAGCTGTTCGCCACCGAACTGTCGAAGCGTCTCGCCGACGCCGCGATGGACATCGGCGGCCCCGGCTCCCAGCTGCGGGTCAAGACCGACGACGCCCCGATGAAGGGCCGCTCCGAGTCGACCTACCGCTACACCGTGATCGACACCATCGGTGGCGGCTCCTCGGAGATCCAGAAGAACATCATCGCCCGCCGGGCGATGGGCCTCCCGAAGAACTTCTAGGCCCCACCGTGACGACGTCCGCCCTCGACGGCATTCGCGTGCTCGACTTCGCGTCGGTCGGCCCCGGCGCCCGCGCGTCGCGCATGCTGTCGGACTACGGCGCCGAGGTGATCAAGCTCGGCCCCACGCCCAAGGACGGCGGGAAGCAGATCGTTCCGCCCTACTACGCCTACAGCGGGCACCGCCTCATGCGTCGCGGCCTGATCGACCTCAAGGCCGACGCCGGCCGCGAGGCCTACCTCACTCTCGCCCGCGAGGCCGACGTGGTCCTCGAGAGCTTCCGGCCCGGCGTCGTCGACCGCCTCGGCATCGGCTACGAGGCGACCCGGGCGGTCAACGAACGGATCGTCTACTGCTCGACCAGCGGGTTCGGCCAGAGCGGACCACAGTCGAGCTGGGCCGGCCACGACGTGAACTATCTCGCCGTCTCGGGCTACCTCGACTGCTCCGGGCGTCGGGCCGACGGTTCCCCTCCCCTCCCGGGCGCCACCGTCGCCGACATCGCCGCCGGCGGGATGCATGCGGTGATGGCCATCATGGCGGCCCTGCTCCGGCGAGAGCGCACCGGTGTCGGCGAGTGGCTCGACGTGTCGATCGCCGACGGGGCCTTCGGCCTCATGTCGCTCTACGTCGACGAGTACCTGGCCACCGGCACCGAGCCCGGCCCCGGTCACTACATCCTCACCGGCCGCTACGCCTGCTACGACGTCTACACCTGCGCCGACGGACGACATCTCTCGGTGGGGGCCATCGAACCCGCGTTCTGGCGCAACCTCTGCCGGGAACTCGACCTCGAGCAGTTCACCGGCGCCCAGATGGACGACGATCGCCAGGACGAGATCCGCGCCGCGTTCGCGGCCCGGTTCGCCACCCGCAGCCGCGACGAATGGGCCGCCCAGCTCGGACCGGCCGACTGCTGCGTGGCCCCGGTCAACACGGTCGCCGAGGCGATCGACGACCCCCAGTACGCGGCGCGTGGCATGGTCGTCGGGGCCGTCCACGCGTCCGAGGGCACCTTCCGCCAGACCGGGCCCGTGTGGGCCGGCACGACCGCGCCCGACGGTCCCTACCCGGTCCGTGAAGGGACCGTCACCGACACCGCCGACCTCCTCGCCGAAGCGGGCTACGAACGCGCCACCATCGACGACCTACTCGAGAACGGAGTCATCGCGTGAGCGATCTTCCCGCGGCCATCGCCGAACTCATCGACACGCCGCAATACCCCGTCACGGCGAACTTCCCGGTCGAGTTCGGCTACAGCTACAACACCCTCTCGGCGACCGAGAACGGCAACCCCCTCTACTGGGATCCCGAGGTCGCCAACGAACTGACCGGTGGACCGACCATGCCGCCGACCACGCTGTCGTTGTGGATGCGTCCCCACCGTTGGGAACCCGGCGCCGAGGAGGAGCTCGTCGCCCTCAAGGTCCATTTCGACCTCAAGGAGCTGCTCGACCTCCCCGAGGCGATCATGAGCGACAACACGCTCATCCTGCACGACCCGGTACGCCCCGGCGATGTGATCAGCCACCACCAGGTGCTGCGCTCCGTGAGCGGTGAGAAGACCACCAAGCTCGGCACCGGTCGCTTCTGGTCGATCGACATCGTCTACACGAACCAGGACGACGTGCTCGTCGGCATCGAGAGCTACACGGGCTTCGGCTATCGGCGACCCGAACAGGAGGCTGCGTCGTGACCCTCACCATCGACCAGGTCAGCGAGGGCGACACGCTGCCCGAGCTCGCCTACGACGTCACGGCGACCACCGTCGTCCTCGGTGCGCTGGCCAGCCGCGACTGGCGACCCATGCACCACGACTTCAAGTTCGCCACCGAACGCAACGGCACGCAGGACATCTTCCTCAACACACCGAACCTGGCCGCCTGGTTCGAGCGCTACATCACCGACTGGACCGGACCCCGGGGCCGTATCGGCCGCATGACCTTCCGCATGCGCGACTCGATCTTCCCCGACGACCGCATGGTGTTCACCGGCACCGTGACCGCGGTGAGCACCGACGACCAGGGTTGCGCCTGGGCCGAACTCGACATCGCCGTGGCCGTGAAGAACGACGGCACCGACCCTCGCCTGTGCTGCACCTGCACCGTGCGGGTCGCCATCCCGACCGACGAATCTGACAACCCGTGGGCCCGCAAGGGCCAGAACTGGACCCCGTGAAATGCTGAACCTCGATTTCTCCGAAGAACAGGACATGCTCCGCGACATGGTGCGTGGCGTCTGTGCCCAGCTGTCCCCGCTCGAGAAGGTGCGGGAACTCGAGGACGACGCCGACGGCGTGGCCCGTGAGCTCTGGGAGCAGCTCGGCGAACTGGGCATCACCGGACTCATGCTGCCCGAGGAATACGGCGGCTCGGGCATGAGCCTGATCGAAGGCGTCGTCGTCTACGAGGAACTCGGCCGGTCACTCGCCCCGGTCCCCCATTTCGTGAGCTCGGTGCTCAGCGCCGGCGCGATCCTGCGGGGCGGCTCCGACGAGCAGAAGGCGGCCCTGCTGCCCGGACTCGCCGGTGGGACCACCATCATCACGCCGGCATGGCTCGAGCCCGAGAACGGCTATTCACCGAAGGGCGTCCAGGCCACGGCAACCATCGACGGCAACCAGGTCGTGATCAACGGCACGAAGATGCACGTGTACTTCGCCCAGTCCGCCGATCAGCTTCTCGTGCTCGCCCGTACCGGCGACCAGCCCACCGATGTCGACCTCTTCCTCGTGCCCACCGACACCGCCGGTGTCTCTATGGAGCAGCGGATGTCGATCTCGTCCGACACCCAGTACCGCGTCGAGTTCGACGACGTTCGGATCCCGGTCGCCAACCGGATCGGCGAAGCCGGCACCGGCTGGGCGACCTGGGACGAAGTGATGCACGAGGCCGTGATCCTCGCCTCGGCGCAGGCCATGGGCGGTGCCGACTACGCGCTCGAGATCACCGCCCAGTACTCGAAGGACCGCGAGCAGTTCGACAAGGCTCTCGCCGAGTTCCAGGCCATCTCCCACGACCTGGCCGACGCCCGGACCGAGCTCGACGGCGGCAAGATCCTCGTCTACGAGGCGGCGTGGGCGCAGTCCCGCGGCGACGACATCACCCGTCTCGCCCCGATGGCGAAGCTCTTCACCGGCAAGGTCTACCGAGACCTGACGGCCATGGCCCAGCAGATCTTCGGCGGCGTCGGCTTCACGCTCGAATACGACATCCAGCTCTACTTCCGTCGGGCCAAGCAGCTCCAGCTGAGCTGGTGGGATGCGGCCACGTGCGAGGAGCGGATCGCGGAGAGCGTGCTCGCCTGATCCGGTCCTCGCCCCCGGCGAGATCGCCGACCTCGGCGTGTTCACCCTGTCGGGTTGACCTCGAGACCATCGCCGAGAGACCACGCTTCGGTGGCCTCCGAGCCGCCGACGACCCGCGCAGCCTGCACACACGCACCTGCGGCCACGGTCTCGTCGTCGTGGGGAACCCGGATGGCCGCGCCGTGGAGGTCGGCGACCACGGCCCGGTAGGCCGGGCTCTGCGCGCCGCCGCCGATCAGGTGGAGGGTTCCCCCGACCGAGGCACCGGCGTCAGCCAGCGCCTCGAGGCCGTGGAGGAGGCCCCGCACCACTCCCTCGTGGGCGGCCCGGGCCAGGTCGGCCGGTGTGGTGGAGTTGCGCAGGCCGGCGAACGTGCCGGTTGCGTCGGGCAGGTTGGGGGTCCGTTCGCCGTCGAAGTAGGGCGTGAGCACGACGCCGTCGGCGCCCGACGGCGCCTCGAGCGCGAGCTGGGCGAACCGGTCG
>JBDQKM010000120.1:0-10559 GCA_040263275.1 Acidimicrobiales bacterium | reverse complement strand
TCTTCCACGAACCGGTGAACCCGGCGCTGATCGGGCTGGCGTGGAAGATCTCGCCGGCATCGGCCATCACCTGGGCGTGGGCGCGCGCCAGTTCGGAGAGTTCCCGGTTGACGACGAACGGCGCCAGGCCGTTCTCGGCCCGCACCTGGTTGAGCGCAGCCACGAAGGCGGCCTCGTCGTCGGCCGACGCCGACACGGCCGACGGTTCGTGCCAGATCAGCGAACCGACCACCGCCAGGGTGGCGACGACCGCGAACACGAGACGGTTCCGGGTGCGGCGACGTCGGGTATCCGGGGCGCGGTTCATGACACCTTCCCTTCGGCCGACCCGCGGGATCCTTGAGCCTCCTTCTTGTCCCGGGCCGGGCGCGTGGCATCATTCGGCCGTGAATCTGGCGACACTCCTCGAAGACCATCCCGGCGACCGGACGGCGATCGTCGCCGGTGGCGACCGCATCAGCTACGGGCGACTCCGCGACGAGATCGATGCGGTGCGCGGCGTGCTCGGACGACTGGGCCTCGACGAGGGCGATCGGGTCGCGATCATGTGCGGCACCAACCCTCGCTTCGTGCGGGCGTGGTACGCCGTCATCGGTGCCGGCTTCGTGGCCGTGCCGGTCAACCCGCAGGCGCCGGCGCCGGAGGTCGAACGCGAGTTCGCGGCAGTCGGGGTTCGGGCGGTCATCGCGGGTCCGGCGGGCATCGCCACGCTGCGGGACCTCGACCGTTCGGCGGTGCCCACCCTCGAGCACATCTTCGCTCCGGCCGGCGCCGAGCTCGACGGCACGGTGGATCTCGACGAGGCGATGCAATTCGACAACGGCGCCCCGATCGTCGAACGGGCCGACGACGACCTGTGCGCCCTGCTCTTCACCAGCGGCACCGCTGGTAGCCCGAAGGCGGCGATGCTGACGCACGGCAACTTCGCGGCCAACCTCCGCCAGATGCTGAGCCGCCCCGATCAGGTGACCCGTCCCGACGACGTGTCGATCTGTGTCGTCCCCCTGTTCCACGTGCTCGGGCTGAACTCGATCCTCAATCTGGCGATGTGGGTGGGGAGCACCCTCATCCTCTCCGAGCGATTCGACCCGATGTCGATGATCGACACCATCGAGCACGAGCGGGTGACCGTGTTGGCCGGCCCGCCCACCATGTGGTCCGCCCTCACCCACATCGACGACGCCCGACCGGAGGCGTTCGCCTCGCTCCGCCTGGCCATCTCGGGCGCGGCGTCGATTCCCGACCGCGTGGTGCACGACGCCCGCGACCGGTTGGGTTTCCGGATCCACGAGGGCTACGGCCTGACGGAGGCGAGTCCGTCCGTCACCGTCGCGTCCGGCGACGATCCGGTCGGCTCCATCGGTCGACCGATTCCGGGCGTCGAGGTCCGTCTGGTCGACGTCGAGGGTGACGACGTCTACATCGGCGACACCGGTGAGGTGCTCGTGCGCGGACCGAACGTGTTCCCCGGATACTTCGACGACCCCGAGGCGACGGCGAGGGTGCTCGACGGCGACGGGTGGCTGCACACCGGTGACATGGCCGTGGTGGACGACGACGGCATCCTCTATCTCGTCGACCGGGCGAAGGATCTGATCATCGTCAGCGGGTTCAACGTGTTCCCCGCCGAAGTCGAACGGGTGCTCGAGACGCATCCGGCGGTGGCCGAGGCCGGCGTGGTCGGGGTCCCGCACCCGCACAGCGGTGAGGCGGTCAAGGCGTTCGTGGTCGCGAAGCCCGATCGCGCCGTCGAGGAGGACGATCTCATCGAGTGGTGTGCGACCGAGCTCGCCCGCTACAAGTGCCCGACGAAGGTCGATGTGGTCGACGAGATCCCTCGTGGTCTCGGCGGAAAGGTCCTGCGCCGCGAACTCCGTTAGCTCGTTCGCTTGTGAAAACGTTCACGAATTCCGTACCGTGGGGGTGTGGCTACAGGACACATCCCCGAGGCGACGGTCGCCCGGCTGCCGTTGTACCTGCGCAGCCTGACCGAACTCGCCGCGGCGGGGGAGTCCACGACCAGTTCCGACGTCCTGGCTGAGCGGGCCGGCGTCAACGCGGCGAAGGTGCGCAAGGACCTCAGCTACCTCGGCACCCACGGCACCCGGGGGGTCGGTTACGACGTGCGCCATCTGACCTTCGAGGTGAGCCGGGCACTGGGGGTGGCCAACACCTGGCCGGTCGTCGTGTGCGGGCTCGGCAACCTGGGACGGGCCCTGGCCAAACACACGGGGTTCACCGAGCGAGGATTCCCGGTGGTGGCCGCGATCGATGTCGATCCCGACATCGTCGGCACCACCATCGACGGGGTTCCGGTGCATTCCCCCGAAGAACTCGGTGCGCTCGTTCACGATCTGGACGTGGCCATCGGGGTGATCGCGACGCCGGCCGCCGCCGCGCAGGAGACGGCCGACCTGTTGGTGGCCGCCGGGGTGCGGTCGATTCTCGACTTCAGTCCGACGGTGGTCAGCGTGCCCGACACCGTCGAGGTCCGCATGGTCGACCTGTCGACCGAGCTGCAGATCCTCGGATTCCATCTCCAGCGCGACCTGTGACGAAGGTCGCCGCGGTCGCCCAGAGGTTGGCAAAGCACCGCCTTTTCCGTCACGCTGGAGTGTTGCCGGCACGTGTTCGTCGTCGGCCGCTCGTTTCTCCCCACACCCACTGCCCGTAAGGCCCTCCGTGTCGATCGTCGCCATTGGCTGCAACCACCGGTCGACCCCGCTCGCCAAGCTCGAGCGGATGACGATCGCGCCCGGCGGTCTTCCCAAGGTGCTCTCCGGACTGGGTGAAGCCGACAACCTCTCCGAGGTCGTCGTGGTGTCGACCTGCAACCGGATCGAGGTCTACGCCTTCGCCGAGCGGTTCCACGGCGGCTACCAGGACGTCCGCGAATTCCTCGCCCGGCAGGCCGGTCTGGCCCCCGAGGACGTCGCCGACCACCTCTACGCCCATCACGACACCGAAGCCGTCCGCCACCTCTTCTCCGTCGCCGCCGGACTCGACTCGGCCGTGGTCGGCGAACACGAGATCCTCGGTCAGATCCGCGATGCGTGGGAAACGGCGCGGGCCGAAGGCACCATCGGCACCGCCCTGGGAGGCCTGTTCCGCCACGCCGTCGAGACCGGCAAGCGGGCCCGCACCGAGACCTCCATCGCTCGTGGGATCGCCTCGGTCTCGCAGGCCGCGGTGGCGCTGGCCGATGACCGCATCGGTGGCATCCGAGGCCGCATCGTGCTGGTGATCGGTGCCGGTGAGATGGCCGAGGGAACGGTCAAGTCGTTGGCCAAGGCCGGTGCGGAAGAAGTCCTCGTCGCCAACCGCACCTGGGAGCGAGCCGTGTCGCTCGCCTCGGCGTGCGAGGGCGTCGCCGTGCCCCTCGACCAGTTGGCGACCGTACTCGCCCGGGTCGATGTGTTGGTCACGACCACGGGTGCGCAAGACCTCATCCTCGAGGCCTCCGACGTCACCGGTCTGGCCGCCCAGCGCGACAACCGCGATCTCGTGATCGTCGATGTCGCCGTCCCCCGCGATGTCGACCCCGCGGCCCGGGCCCTTCCCGGGGTGACCCTGCTCGACATGGACGACATCGGTGCCTTCATCGACACGGGTCTGGAAGGACGCAACAACGAGGTCGAGAGCGTGCGGGCGATCGTCGATTCCGAGGTCGACCGCTACCACGCGATGGTGTCGGCCCGTGAGGTCGCGCCGCTGATCGGCGACCTCCGCGCCACTGCCGAGTTCATCCGCACGACCGAGCTCGAGCGTCATGCCGCGAAGCTCGCGGCCCTGGAGCCGGCCGAACGCGAGGCGGTCGAGGCCCTCACGAAGGGCATCGTCAACAAGCTGCTCCACCAACCGACCGTTCGGCTCAAGGACGCCGCCGGGCGAGCGCGCGGCGATCGCCTGGCCGAGTCGTTGCGCGACCTGTTCGATCTCTGAGTCGTCGACGATGACACTGCGGGCGGCCACCCGGGGCAGCGCTCTCGCCCGTTGGCAGACGGCCCATGTGGGCGCGCTGCTCGACGCGTCGGGCGGCGTCGGGGTCGACGAGGTGATCGTGTCGACACTCGGCGACCGCGACAAGTCCACGCCGCTGCACGCGATCGGCGGCAAGGGTGTGTTCGTCAAGGAGGTGCAGGCGGCGGTGCTCGACGGCCGCGCTGATCTCGCCGTGCACTCCGGCAAGGACCTCCCGGCGGAGACACCCGCCGGTCTGGTGCTGATCGCCGTCCCCGAGCGGGCCGATCCTCGCGATGCGCTCGTCGGCTGTCGTTGGGACGATCTCGCGCCAGGCGCCCACGTCGCCACCGGCTCGGTCCGGCGTCGGGCGCAGATGGCCTGGCTACGACCCGACCTGCGGTTCTTCGAGCTGCGGGGCAACGTGCCCACACGGATGGAGAAGGCCGCCGACTTCGACGCGATCGTCGTCGCGGCCGCGGCGATCGACCGGCTCGAGCTCTCGGCCCCCGTGATCGACCGCCTCGACCCGTCGGTGATGCTGCCCCAGGTCGCCCAGGGCGCGCTGGCCATCGAGTGCCGCGCCGACGACGGTCCGACCATCGAGCGGTTGCGGGCCATCGATCATGCGGAGACCCGCCGGGCCGTGGATGCCGAGCGGGCGTTCCTCTCCGAGCTCGGCGGCGACTGCGATCTGCCGGCCGGGGCGCACGCCGTGCTCGTGGGCGACGAGATCGAACTCGTCGCCGTGCTGGCTTCGCTCGATGGCCGGGTGCTGATCCGCGATCGCCGGCGAGGGGACGAGCCCGAGGCGCTCGGACGGGCCGCGGCCCGTCATCTGCTCGACGACGCGGGTGGCGCCGACCTGCTCGTGGACGCTCGGTGAGCGTCGCGCCGCTCGACGGCGTCCGAGTGGTCGTCACGCGTCCGCGGGCGCAGGCCGCCTCCCTCGTGTCGGCGCTCGAGGCGGAAGGGGCCACCGCCGTCCCCGTCCCGGTCATCGAGATCACCGATCCGGCCGACGGCGGTGCGGCCCTCCGCGCGGCGCTGTCATCACTCGACGCCGGCGACTGGCTGGTGGTCAGCAGCCCCAACGGCGCGACGCGGGTGGCCGCCGCGCTCGGTGATCGACCACTTCCCGACGGGGTGTCGGTCGCGGCGATCGGTCCCGGCACCCGCGCCCGGGCGCACGCGGCGGGGCTACGCGTCGACCTCCTGCCGGAGAGCTCGATCGCGGAGGGACTGCTCGACGCGCTGCCCGACCCCGGACCTGACGGGGGCACCATGCTGCTCGCCCGGGCCGAGACGGCTCGGGCCGTGCTGCCCGACGGGCTGCGGTCCCGCGGGTGGACCGTGCACGACGTCGCGGCGTATCGGACGGTCGGGGTACCGGTGTCGGACGCCGATCTCGTGACCTGCCGACACGCCGACGTCGCCGCCTTCACGTCGGCCTCGACCGTGCGTCACCTCGTGGAGGGAGTGGGGCGTGACAACCTTCCGCCGGTGCTCGCCTGCATCGGGCCGGCCACCGCCGAAGCCGCGCGAGCCCTCGACCTGCCGGTCGACATCGAGTCGGATCCCCACACGATCCCCGGCCTCGTGGCCGCCATCGCGGCGGCGGTGCCGACGATGGTCCTCCTGCGGCCCGAGCCGGCCGACAGCGACGACGCCCGCTGGCTGATCGAGCAGTACTACGCCGAGATCGATCGACGGTTCGAATCCGGCCTCGACCGCGGCGCGATCCTCACATCGGACCCGCACGAGATCAGTCCGCCCCACGGCCTGTTCGTGGCGGGCCGACTGGCCGGGCGGCCGGTCGCCTGTGGGGTCCTCAAGTCGGACGATCCCGCAGTCATCGACATCAAGCGGATGTGGGTGAGCGACGAGGTCCGAGGTCGCGGTGTCGGTCGTCGACTGCTTCGTCGTCTCGTGGCCGAGGCCAGGGCGATGGGGCGTTCCGGGGTGCGGCTCGAGACCAACCGGGCGCTGACCGAAGCCATCGCGCTCTACCGCAGCGAGGGTTTCGTGGAGGTCGAACCCTTCAACGAGGAGCCCCATGCCGACCACTGGTTCGCCCTCGACTTCACCGTCTGACCCCCGCGACGCGCTCCGGTGCGCCACTCTTGGGTGATGGCCCGTCGCAACGCCACCCCCGAACGAGATGATCTCCTCCGGGTGCTCGACGAACTCGGCTCGCTCCTGCGGGCCTGGGACGAGGATCGTTGGGCCGACTGGATCGAGCGTGATCGGCGCCTCATCGCCGACGGCCACCCCGACGCCCTGGGCCACCTGTTGGCCGCCTTCGGGGGCATGGGCAGCCTGCGTGACGTGACGATCCACCCGGCCAACGGCCACGCCATCGCCGAGGATCGTGTGCGTCCGGTGAACGACCGGCTGCGCACGCTCCGAGGCGCGGCGTTCACGATGGCCACGAAGCTGCGCGACGACGAACACCTCGCCCTGTGAGCGCCAGACCGGCCGCCATCGTCTTCGACTTCGACGGCACGATCGCCGACACCGAGTGGCCGATCTTCGAGCTCGTCAGGGATGCCTTCCGGGCCCACGGTCTCGACTACGCGCTGGAGGAGTGGGTCAAGGGGATCGGACTCGCCGACAACAAGCCGCTGCCGGAGTTGCTCGAGGACGCCCTGGGTGAGCCGCCCGATCCCGAGATCATCCGGTCGGTCGGTCGGCGGCGGGAGACCTGGGCGGCGGAGATGGGACTGTTCCCCGGCGTCGTCGAGGTCATCTCCGCGGCGGCCGACGCCGGCATCCCGCTCGCGGTCGCGTCGAGTTCCACGTCCGCGTGGGTCGAGCCGCACCTCCAACGGCTCGAGCTGATCCACCACTTCGTCACCATCCGGACCCGCGACCACGTCGACCGGGGCAAGCCGGCCCCGGACCTCTACCTCTCGGCGGCCGCCGAACTCGGCGTCGATCCGGGCGATGTGGTTGCGATCGAGGACTCACGGCACGGGTGCGCGGCGGCCAAGGCCGCCGGCATGACCTGCCTCGTCGTCCCCAACCGCATCACGGTGCTCGACCCACCGGGCGATGCCGACCTGCTGCTGGACTCTCTGCTCGATTTCCCGTTCGGCCGCTTCGGCCTAGTGTGACCCCATGTCCGCCCTGATCTTCGGCGTCCTCGTGTGCGAGCCCGCCACGAGGCGGATCGGCACCGCACACCTCGGTAGCCTCACGGCGTGACCTTTCCCCAGCGTCGTCTGCGTCGCCTCCGCCGCACGCCCACGTTGCGGCGCATGGTGAGCGAGCACCGACTCCACCCCGACGACTTCATCGCACCGCTCTTCGTGCGCGAAGGGATCGACGAGCCCCAGCCGATCGAGTCGCTCCCGGGCCAGTTCCAACACTCCCGTGCGTCGTTGCGCGAAGAGGTACGACAGCTCAAGGACCTCGGCGTGCCCGCGGTGGTGCTCTTCGGTGTGCCCGAACACAAGGACGCCGAGGGGTCCGAAGCGTGGAACCCCGATGGCATCGTGCAGGTCGCACTGGGTGATCTCCGCGACGACCACGGCGACGACATGGTGCTCATCGCCGATCTCTGCGTCGACGAATACACCGACCACGGTCACTGTGGGGTGCTCGACCACACCGGCCAGCCCGACAACGACGCGACCCTCGAGCTCTACGAGCAGATCGCCGTCGCCCAGGCGACGGCCGGGGCCGACATCGTTGCGCCGTCGGGGATGATGGACGGGCAGGTCTTCGCGATCCGTGAGGCGCTCGACGACGCCGGCTTCGACGAGACGGCGATCCTCGCGTACGCGGCCAAGTACGCCACCGCCCTCTACGGGCCGTTCCGCGATGCGGTCGACGTCACCATCACCGGTGGTGGTGACCGCAAGGGCTATCAGCAGGACGTGGCCAACGCCCGCGAGGCGATGGAGGAGATCCGCGAAGACATCGCGGAAGGCGCCGACATGGTCATGGTCAAGCCTGCCCTGCCCTACCTCGACGTCATCGCCCGGGCTCGGGCCGAGGTCGACATCCCGATCGCGGCCTACCACGTCAGCGGCGAATACGCGATGGTCCATGCGGCCGCCGAGCGGGGCTGGCTCGAGCTCGACGCCGTGGCCTTCGAGCACACGCTCGCCATCAAGCGAGCTGGCGCCGACCTGATCCTCACCTACTTCGCCCGCCGACTGTCGGAGCTCATGCAGTGACCGATCCCACCACCGCCGCCCTGTTCGAGCGCGCCCGCGCCGTGATCCCCGGCGGGGTCAACTCCCCGGTCAGGGCCTTCGGCTCGGTCGGAGGCACCCCCTACTTCGTCGCTCGGGCCGAGGGGCCCCACGTCTACGACGTCGAGGGCAACCGCTACATCGACTACGTGATGAGCTACGGACCCGGCATCCTCGGCCACGCCCACCCGGCGGTCACCGCCGCGGTCGAGTCGGCCGCGGCCAAGGGCACCAGCTATGGCGCACCGACCGAGGCCGAGGTGCTGTTGGCCGAGGAGATGTGTCGTCGCATCGACGGCATGGAGATGGTTCGCATGGTGTCGTCGGGCACCGAGGCGACGATGACGGCGATCCGTCTCGCCCGCGGCGCCACCGGCCGCGACCGCATCGTGAAGTTCGCCGGCAACTACCACGGTCACTCCGACTCGCTTCTGGTCGCCGGCGGTTCCGGCGTCGCCCAGCAGGGGCTCAAGGGCTCGGAGGGGGTCACCGAGGGCGCCGTCGCCGACACGATCGTGGCGCCCTACAACGTCGTCCCCGAGATCGACGACACGGTCGCGGCGGTCATCGTCGAACCGGTGGCGGCCAACATGGGGCTCATCGAGCCCCAGCCCGGGTTCCTCGCCGGCCTTCGCGCCGCGTGCGACGAGGCCGGCGCGTTGCTGATGTTCGACGAGGTGATCACCGGGTTCCGTCTCTGCCGCGGTGGGGCTGCCGAGTGGTTCGAGATCCGACCCGACATCTGGTGCTTCGGCAAGGTGATCGGCGGCGGACTCCCCGTGGGCGCCTTCGGGGCCTCCCGCGAGATCATGTCGCACCTGGCTCCACTCGGGCCGGTGTACCAGGCCGGGACCCTGTCGGGGAACCCGCTCGCCATGGCGGCCGGTCTGGCCCAACTCGAGCAGCTCACCCCCGCCGCCTACGACCGGCTCACCGCCACTGCGGCGACCCTCCAGGCGGGGATGATCGATGCCTTCGCCGAGGCCGGCGTGGTCGCCAGCGTGCCACGCGTCGGCCCCCTGCTCGGCCTCTTCTTCGGCCCGCAGGCGCCGGTCGACTTCGACGGCGCCAAGGCCGTCTGCGAGAACGGCGTGTACGAACGCTTCTTCCACGGGATGCTCGAGGCCGGCGTGGCGCTCGCTCCCGGGGCCTACGAGGCCCTCTTCCCCAGCCTCGCCCACGGTAGCGATGAGGTCGAGGCCACAATCGATGCCGTTCGCCAGGTGGCGAAGAATCTCTGATTTCTCACCCGAATCGCGAACTGTTCGGCTTCCGTGCACGAACAGGCGAGCAACGACCCTCTCAGGAGCAGGACAATGAACAAGAAGTATGTGATCGGTGGCGGACTGGTGGCGGTGATCGCGGTGGCGGTCGCGGTCTGGTTCCTCTTCCTCAAGGACGACGCCCCCGAAGCGGTCGACGTCGGCAGCGCCAACGACCAGCTCGACGCCGACCTGGCTGCCGCCGACGACCCTCCGGCGGCCGAAACCGATCAACCCGACGAGACCGTGGCGCCCGTTGACGACGCTCCGGTCGTCGACGGGATCGACGGCGTGTGGATCGTCGACGACGAAGTGGGCGAGTTCGACTTCGAGTCGGCGAGCGGCAGCTTCGCCGGGTTCCGGGTCGACGAGGAACTGACGATCGGTGCGGTGACCGCGGTCGGGCGCTCCGGCAACGTGACCGGCACCGTGACGATCGCCGACGGTCAGCTCACGGGCGCCGAGGTGACCGTCGACATGACCACCATCTCGTCCAATGACTCCCGCCGCGAGAACGCCATCCGCAACGCGATCAGCGCCAGCGAGTTCCCTGAAGCCACGTTCACCTTCGCAGGCGGCGTCGACGTGTCGGCTCTCGAGGTCGGTGGCGCCGCGCAGAGTTTCTCGATCGAGGGCGACATGACGGTGGCCGGTGTGACCCGGAGCGTCGAGTTCGACATCGACGCCAATGTGCGAGACGACGGGTTCGCCGTCATCGTGGGCAGCACCGGGCTCTTCTGGGAGGACTTCGGCGTGACCCCGCCGTCGGCCCCGATCGTGGTGTCGGTGGCCGACGACGGCATCGTCGAGTTCCAGCTGATCCTGGCCCGCTAGCTGTAGATCCTGAGGACGTTGTTCGGTTTGGTGGGTCTCCTTGAGAATGAGGGTGCTTAGTCACTCACACCTCAAGGAGACCCGTGGATCTTCACGGTAACGCCCGTCTTTGTCCGTTTCAGCGCGAGTTGATGTGTCGCCGAGTCCGTGTCGAGGGCTGGCCGATCGCCCGGGCCGCGGAAGCGGCGGGCTGCAGTGCCCGCACAACTCAGAAGTGGTTGGCCCGCTTCGATGCGGGCGAACCCATGACGGATCGGTCGTCGCGGCCGCACTCTTCGCCGACGCGCACACCCGCAGAGAC
>JBDQKM010000119.1:0-10909 GCA_040263275.1 Acidimicrobiales bacterium | reverse complement strand
GTGACGATCCTTCCGTTCCTCGGCGTCGGTGGCCTCGACCTCATCACGGCCGAGGCCCCGGGTGAGGCCGGCGACCGTCTGACCCCCCGGGTGTCGGAGACGGCCCGCAACCTCTGGGTCATCTATGTGTTCTTCACGCTCGCGGTGGCCGCGGCGCTCTTCGCCGTGCCGGGACCGAGCTTCTACGACAGCATCGCCCATGCCCTGACGACCACGTCGACCGGCGGGTTCTCGCCCTACGGCTCCTCGATCGGGCACTACGACAGCGTGGTGGTCGAACTCGTCGTCATGGCCGGGATGCTCTACGGCGGCGCGAACTTCGCCCTCCACTGGCGGGCGGCTCGGGGCGAGTTCCGGGCCTACCCCCGCGATCCGGAGTTCCGGGCCTACCTCTGGATGATCGCGATCGCCATGACCCTGGTGGTGGGGATACTCATCCTCGATTCGCCCTACTCGGTGGGTACGGCGCTGCGAACCGGTGCCTTCAACGTGATCTCCCTCGGCACCAGCACCGGCTTCGGCAACGCCACCGGTACCGGATCGGCGGGAGACTTCGTCACCTGGGCCCCGGCCGCCCAGATGGTGATCCTCTTCCTGTTCGTGTCCGGAGGCTCGACCGGCTCCACCTCGGGCGGCATCAAGGTGATGCGGGTCCAGGTGCTCTTCTCGCACACCATCCGTTCGATTCGTCGGACGCAGCAGCCGCGGGCGGTGCTCACCGTGAAACACGGCACCACGGCGGTTCGGGAGGACATCGTCTCCCGGATGGCGGGCTTCTTCCTGCTCTACGCCCTGCTGATCCTCGTGGGTGTGGTGGTACTGACCGGGCTGGGAGGCGATTTCGACGCGTCGGTCGGCGGCACGATCGGCTCGCTCGGCAACATGGGACCGTCGTTGGGCGAAGCCGGGCCGACCGCGTCGTTCTCGACCGCGTTCTCGCAGCCCGCGCGGCTGGTGCTGGCCCTGCTGATGCTGGTGGGGCGGCTCGAGATCTTCCCGATGCTGTTGATGTTCGCCGCGCCCTACCGGGCGGTCAGCGACCGCCTCACTCGCTGAGCAGCTCGACCAACACCGCCAGGAACCATCCGGGGTCATGGCTGCCGGCCATCTCGCGGGCCGAGTGCATCGCCAGCTGCGCGCATCCGGCGTCGACGACCGCGATGCCGAGCTGGCCGGCCGAGATCGGCCCGATCGTCGACCCACACGCGAGGTCCGTCCGGTTGACGAAGCGCTGGAGGGGCACGTCGGCCCGCTCGCAGGCGAGGGTGAAGGACGCGGCCGTGGTCGCGTCGGTCGCATAGCGCTGGTTCGCGTTGATCTTGAGCACCGGGCCGCCGTTGACCTCGATCTGGTGGTCGGGCTCATGGCGCTCGGCGTAGTTCGGGTGGGTGGCGTGCGCCCCGTCGGCCGACACGACCAGGCTCGCGGCACGACTCTCGGCCCGATCCTCGAGGTCTCCACCGAGGACGCCGCCGAGACGGTCGACGATGTCGCTGAGCAGGGGAGACGCTGCGCCGGTGGCGCTCGTGCTCCCGACCTCTTCATGGTCGAAGAGGCACAGCATCGGGATCGACGGACCCGGATCGGGCGCGACCGCCAGCAGCGCGTCGAGCCCGAGGAAGCACGAGAGCAGGTTGTCGATCCGCGCCGAGGCGAGGAACTCCTCATCGAGGCCGGTGAGGGCCGCCGGGGTGAGATCGTGCGCCATCACGTCCCAGGAAAGGACGTCGAGAGGGTCGACCCCCAGCCGATCCCCGAGATAGGCCCGAAACGGTGGCGCGTCGTCGCCGACCGCCCAGATCGGCGAGAGGTGCTGCTGCTTGTTGAGCAGAAGGCCCTTCTCACCGATCTCGCGATCGAGATGGATGGCGAGCTGCGGGACCCGCAGCAGCGGTCGATCGTCCCGGAAGAGGTGCACGACGCTGTCGGCGCCGTCGCGCACGGCGACCCGCCCCGCCAGGCCCAGATCCCGGTCGAGCCAGGAGTTGAGCAGGACACCGCCGTAGACCTCGACACCGAGTTGGCGCCAGGCTCCCCGGCGCCGGTCGGGCTGGGGTTTGATCCGCAGATTCGGGCTGTCGGTGTGGGCCCCGACGACCCGCACCGGGCTCGCCGGCCCGTGCGCCTCGTCGACCACCCAGGCGACGAGCGAGCCGCCGCGACGCACGAACACGCGGCCGCGGGCCGGCAGCGGGGCCCCGGATGCGACCTCGGCGAAACCGGCCCCGACCAGCTCGTCGGCCGCCGTTTCGACGGCGTGGTACGGGGTGGGCGACCGGTCCAGCAGTTCGAGCAGTCGCCGGGAAACCGAGAGGTCAGGAGCACGCATCGGCCTATGATGACCCAGCGACGGCCCGAGTTGGTCGTCCCCGGCGGGGAATCGGTACGATTTCTCGTCCTGGCAGCCGGGCCAACGTCGTCCCAGCTCCACATCACCCCGGGTGTTCGCGCCCGGATGTTGGAGACCCCGAGGAGACCCCATGGCTGGCGATCTGCCACCCCGTCAAGGCCTGTACGACCCCCGCAACGAGCACGATGCGTGCGGCGTGAGCTTCGTGTGCGACATCCATGGTCGCGCGTCTCACGACACCGTGATGAAGGGGATCGGGGCGTTGTGCAACATGGAGCACCGCGGCGCCCAGGGCGCCGACATCAACACCGGTGACGGCGCGGGCATCCTGATCCAGGTTCCCGATCGCTTCTACCGCGACGTCTTGCCGTTCGAGCTACCGCCCAAGGGCGAGTACGCCACGGGCATCGCGTTCCTTCCGCAGGATCCCGACGTCGCGATGGTTGCCGCCGAGGCCGTGGAGCGCATTCTCGACGAAGAGGGTCTCGAGGTCCTCGGCTGGCGAGATGTCGCCGTCGACGAGTCGATGCTCGGCTCGGCCTCGCTGATGACGATGCCGATCTTCCGTCAGGTGTTCGTGTCCGGCGTCGACGACCACGGCGACCCGCTCTCGGGCCGTGGACTCGATCGTCCCGCGTTCATCGCCCGCAAGCGGATCGAGCACGAGATCTCGGTGCCGGCCGGCCCCGACGAGGTCAACGAGGCCATGGGCGGCGCCTCCGAGACCCACGACGGCGTCTACTTCCCGTCGCTGAGCAGCGCCACGATCGTCTACAAGGGCATGCTCACCACGCCCCAACTCGCGGCGTTCTATCCCGACCTCACCGACGAGCGGGTCGAGAGCGCCCTCGCCCTCGTGCATTCGCGGTTCTCGACCAACACCTTCCCGTCGTGGCCGCTGGCCCACCCGTACCGCATCGTCGCCCACAACGGCGAGATCAACACGATCCAGGGCAACCGCAACTGGATGCGTGCCCGGGAGGCGCTGCTCTCCTCACCCAACCTGCCCGGACTCGAGCGGGCGTTCCCGATCTGCACCCCCGGCGCATCCGACACCGCAGGGTTCGACGAAGCGCTCGAGCTGTTGGTCCTCGGCGGCATCCCGCTCGAGGAAGCCGTACTCATGATGATCCCGGAGCCCTGGGAACACCACGAGGAGATGGCCGACGGGCCGCGGGCGTTCTACCAGTACAACGCGGCCCGCATGGAGCCCTGGGACGGGCCCGCGTCGATCGCGTTCACCGATGGCCGGGTCATGGGAGCGGTCCTCGATCGCAACGGTCTGCGCCCCTCCCGCTACTGGGTCACCGACGACGGCCTCGTCGTCATGGCCAGCGAAGTCGGCGTGGTCGAGATCCCGCAGGACAAGATCGTCGAGAAGGGCCGCCTCCAGCCCGGACGGATGTTCCTCATCGACACCGAGGAAGGCCGCATCGTCCGCGATCACGAGATCAAGGAGCGGATCGCCGCGGCCCGGCCGTACGGCGAATGGATCGACCAGCACCTCGTGACCCTCGCCGACCTGCCCGCCGGCACGCCCCGTCGGGGCGAGGAGGGGACACTGGTCCAGCGACAGCAGACCTTCGGCTACACGATCGAAGAGAAGAAGCTCCTGATCGCTCCGATGGCCCGAGACGCCAAGGAAGCCATCGGCTCGATGGGAACCGACACACCGATCGCGGTGCTCTCGAACCGATCGCGCCAGCTCAGCGACTACTTCCAGCAGCTGTTCGCCCAGGTCACCAACCCGCCGCTCGACGCCATCCGTGAGCGCATCATCACGTCGACCTTCGCCCGGGTCGGGCCCGAGGGCAACCTCTTCGACCCGCGACCCGACTCGTGTCGCACCATCCATCTCGACAACCCGGTGATCCGGGACGAAGAACTCGCCCGGCTCGTCGCCCTCGACGGCAGCGACGGACCCGAAGGCTTCCGATCGACGGTGCTGTCCACGCTCTACCCGGTCGCCGACGGGGCCGATGGCATGGCCGCCGCCCTCGAGCGTGTGCGGCAGGAGGCCGATGCGGCGATCGCCGACGGTGCCACCGTGCTCGTGTTGTCCGACCGCGGGACCAGCGAGACCATGGCCGCCGTGCCGTCGCTGCTCGCGACCAGTGCCGTACATCACCATCTCGTGCGAGAGAAGACCCGCACCCGGGCCGGCCTCGTCGTCGAGAGCGGCGACGTCCGCGAGTGCCACCAGATCTGCCTGCTGCTCGGCTACGGCGCCAACGCCATCAACCCGTACCTCGCGTTCGAGACCATCGACGACATGATCGCCAACGGCGACCACGGCCTCGATCCGAACACGGATGTCGAGGCCGCCCATCGAAACTATGTCGCCGCCGCCGGCACCGGCATCCTGAAGGTCATGTCCAAGATGGGCATCTCGACCGTGGCGTCCTACACCGGGGCCCAGATCTTCGAGGCGATCGGCCTCGGCACCGAGGTCATCGACGAGTACTTCACCGGCACGGTCAGCCGACTGGGCGGCGTCGGCCTCGACGTCATCGCCGAAGAGGTCGCGGCCCGGCACCGACTGGCGTTCCCGAGGAACCCGACCCAGCGCGCCCATCGAACCCTCGAGGTCGGCGGCGAGTACCAATGGCGACGAGAGGGCGAGTACCACCTCTTCAACCCCGACACGGTGTTCAAGCTCCAGCACGCGACCCGGGAGGGTCGCTACGACATCTTCAAGGAGTACACCGCGCGGGTGAACGACCAGGCCAAGAACCTGGGAACGCTGCGGGGACTGTTCAAGTTCCGTTCCGCGGAGCGCCCCTCGTTGCCACTCGAGGACGTCGAATCGGTCGAGTCGATCGTGCGACGCTTCTCGACCGGCGCGATGAGCTACGGCTCGATCTCCGCCGAAGCACACGAGACCCTCGCCATCGCCATGAACCGCATCGGCGCCAAGTCCAACACGGGCGAGGGCGGCGAGGACGCCCGCCGGTTCACTCCCGACGACAACGGTGACCTGCGCCGGAGCGCCATCAAGCAGGCGGCCAGTGGCCGCTTCGGGGTCACCAGCGAATACCTGGCCAACGCCGACGACATCCAGATCAAGATGGCGCAGGGCGCGAAACCGGGCGAGGGCGGCCAACTCCCCGGCCACAAGGTGTATCCGTGGATCGCCGAGACTCGGCACTCCACGCCGGGGGTCGGGCTGATCTCGCCACCGCCGCATCACGACATCTACTCGATCGAGGATCTGGCGCAGCTCATCCACGACCTGAAGAACGCCAATCCGAGAGCGCGCATCCACGTCAAGCTCGTCGCCGAGGTCGGTGTCGGCACCGTTGCCGCTGGTGTCTCGAAGGCCCACGCCGACGTGGTGCTGATCTCCGGTCACGACGGTGGCACCGGCGCCTCGCCCCAGACCTCGATCAAGCACGCCGGCGGTCCGTGGGAGCTCGGCTTGGCCGAGACACAGCAGACGCTGCTGCTCAACGACCTCCGCGACCGGATCGTCGTCCAGTGCGACGGTCAGCTCAAGACCGGCCGCGACGTGATGATCGCGGCCCTGCTGGGCGCCGAGGAGTTCGGCTTCGCGACCGCACCGCTGGTGGTGATGGGCTGCGTGATGATGCGGGTCTGTCATCTCGACACCTGCCCCGTGGGCGTCGCCACGCAGAACCCGGAGCTCCGGGCGAAGTTCAGCGGTTCGCCCGAGTTCGTCGTCAACTTCTTCGAATACATCGCCGAGGAGGTGCGCGAGCTCATGGCCGAGCTCGGCTTCCGTAACCTCGACGAGGCGATCGGGCAGGTCGAGGCACTCGACGTGACCGACGCGATCGATCACTGGAAGGCCGACGGCCTCGACCTCTCACCGATCCTCTATGTGCCCGACATCGCGCAGGAGTCGCGCCGTCACCAGTGGAAGGACCAGGATCACGGGCTCGAACTGGCCCTCGACCAGACCCTGATCCAGCTCGCCGAAGGCGCACTGAACGAAGGGCGGCCGGTCACGATCGACATCCCGATCCGCAATGTGAATCGTACGGTCGGCACCCTGCTCGGCTTCGAGGTCACGACGCGACACGGCGGCGACGGCCTCCCCGACGACACGATCGTCGTGAACTTCACCGGCTCGGCGGGCAACAGCTTCGGGGCCTTCGTGCCCAGGGGCATCACGCTCCGGTTGAGCGGTGATGCGAACGACTATGTCGGCAAGGGGCTCTCCGGCGGCCGCATCGTCGTCCGACCGCCCGACGACGCCCGCTTCGTCGCCGAACAGAACGTGATCGCCGGCAATGTCATCCTCTACGGCGCCACCGGGGGAGAGGTGTTCCTGCGGGGCGCGGTCGGGGAGCGCTTCTGCGTCCGCAACTCCGGCGCGATCGCCGTCGTCGAGGCGATCGGCGACCACGGCTGCGAGTACATGACCGGCGGCCGAGCGGTGATTCTCGGCCCGACCGGCCGCAACTTCGCGGCCGGTATGAGCGGCGGCATCGCCTATGTCCACGATCCCGACGGGGTGTTCCCCCAGCGGGTCAACAAGGAGATGGTCGCGCTCGAGACACTCGACGACGACGACCTCGAGTGGCTGCGGGACCGCGTCGAGAAGCACCGCCACGAGACGGGCAGCGACGTCGCCGCCCGGATCCTGGCCGATTGGGGCACGACGGCCGGCGAGTTCGTCAAGGTCATGCCCACCGACTACCGCCGGGTGCTCGAAGCCGCGGCTGCGGCCCGAGCTGCCGGCGAGGACGAGACCGAGGCGATCATGGCCGCCTCCAGGGGCTGAGGAGCGAACGATGGCCGACCCACGCGGATTCATGAAGCACGACCGGGAGCTGCCGACCCGGCGTCCCGTCCCCGTCAGACTGAAGGACTGGAAGGAGGTCTACGACCCCTTCCCCGAGGACAAGCTGCGCGAGCAGGCGAGCCGCTGTATGGACTGCGGCATTCCGTTCTGCAACAACGGTTGCCCACTGGGCAACATCATCCCCGACTGGAACGACCTGTCGTACCGCGGACACTGGCGGGACGCGATCGATCGTCTCCACGCCACCAACAACTTCCCGGAGTTCACCGGCCGCCTGTGCCCCGCACCCTGCGAGGCCGCCTGTGTGCTCGGCATCCACGAGCCGCCCGTGACGATCAAGCGCATCGAGATCGAGCTCATCGACCGGGCCTGGGCGGAAGGATGGGTCACGCCCGAGATCTCCGTGGTCCGGACCGGCAAGTCGATCGCCGTCGTCGGCTCGGGCCCCGCGGGACTGGCCGCGGCGCAGCAGCTGACCCGCGCCGGCCACAACGTGGTCGTCTACGAACGAGCCGACCGCCCCGGCGGACTCCTGCGCTACGGCATCCCCGAGTTCAAGATGGAGAAGCGCCATCTTGACCGCCGCATCGAACAGATGGAGGCCGAAGGCACCGAGTTCCGCTGCAACGTCAGCGTCGGCACCGATGTCACGGCCGACGGACTGCGCAACGACCACGACGCGGTCGTGCTCGCCTGCGGAGCCACCGAAGCACGCGACCTGCCGATTCCCGGTCGCGAGCTGTCCGGTATCCACCAGGCCATGGAATTCCTGCCGATCGCCAACCACGTGCAGGAAGGCGACCTCGACGAACCCACACTCACCGCCGAGGGCAAGGACGTGATCATCATCGGCGGCGGCGACACGGGCGCCGACTGTCTCGGCACCTCGCATCGCCAGGGAGCCAACAGCATCCACCAGTTCGAGATCATGCCCCGGCCACCCGAGGAGCGACCCGACGCCAACCCCTGGCCGACCTGGCCCGTGACCTACCGGGTCAGCTCGGCCCACGAAGAGGGCGGCGACCGCGAGTACGCGATCAACACGGTCGAGTTCGTGGGCGATGACGAGGGCAAGGTGTCGCTGCTGCGCACGGTGAGGGTCGAGCAGGTCGTCGAGGACGGTCGGATGCGTTTCGATCCGGTCGAGGGGTCAGAGGAGGAGTTCCCGGCCCAGCTCGTGCTGCTGGCCATGGGCTTCACGGGCCCCGAGCAGGGTGCCCTCACCGAACAGTTCGGGGTCGAACTCGACGGGCGCGGCAACGTCGTCCGAGACGACTCCTGGTCCACCAACGTCGACGGGGTCTTCGTCTGTGGCGACATGGGCCGAGGCCAGAGCCTCATCGTGTGGGCCATCGCCGAGGGCCGCTCGGCGGCGGCTGCGGTCGACGCCTGGCTGATGGACGAGACCCAACTCCCGGCGCCGATCACGCCGGCCGCAGCCCCTCTCCGGTAGACGCGAACGGGCCGTGGGGCCCGATTCCCCGAGTCGGATTTCTTCGAGTCCTCAACTCCGCGCCAGGTCGGCCGATTTGAGCCGGGAGGCACCCACCCCGGGTGCTCCGACGCTCAGAGGCCGACCGCATGCTCAAGAGGATCAAGGTTCGAGGCAAGCTCCTGCTGCTGCTCGCCACGCCGCTCGTCGCCGTCATGGTGTTCGCGTACTCGGGCATCATCGACCGTACCGAGCGCACCGACTTCCAGGAAGGCGAGGCGCGCATCGCCGAGTTCGCCGACGCCGGCGCCGACCTCTCGCTCGCGGTCCAGATCGAACGAATCCGGCTCCTGACCATCGAGCAGGCCGCCCCGACCGACTCGGATCCCGTCGCCGACGAGCGGGCCGCCACCGATGCCCAGCTCCAGCGCTGGCTCGGGGCCTACGACGCCGTCGGCGGTGACCTGACCGACGGTCAGCTGATCGCCGACCTCGATGACCTCGTCGCTCGCCTCCCGAACACGATCAGCCCCGAGCGCGGGGCCGACACGGTCACCGCGACGTTGCTCGCCGGCGCCAGCCGTGCCGTCGACGATGCCACGATCCAGCTGGCCGCCGAGGCCAGCGACCTCGACCTCTTACGCTCCCTGAACAGCCTCAACGAGCTGATCAAGATGCAGTCGGCCTACGCGAAGATCACGTCGATCGGCTCCGAGGCGATCTCCCAGGGCGAAGTCAGCCTGCGGGCCGTCCCGCTGCTGACCGACGAGGAACGAGCGGTACAGCAGAGTGCACTCGCCTTCACTGCCGGCGCCAACGCCGACTATCTCGTCAGCCTCGAGCGACTCCGCAACAGCGACGTCCTTCCCGACCTCGGGGACGACGGCACCTACAACACCATCGGCGATATCCAGGACTACATCCGCGGCACCACCGAAGGTGGCGTTCTCGGCTGGTTGGAGTTGGGCGAGGCCCGACTCCGCGGCATCAACGAGATCGTCGGCGCGCTGGCCTCCGACGCGACGTTCGCCGCCCAGCAGGAAGCGACCGCCGCAAACGAAGAGGCCCAGTCGTTCCTCATCCTCGCCGGCTCGGTGGTCCTCCTCGCCCTGGTCATGGCCGTGATCATCGGCCGATCGATCAGCCGTCCGCTCACCCGTCTCACCCGCAGCGCCGAGCAGCTCTCGGCGGAGGAGCTCCCGGCGCTGGTGGAGTCGATGCGCAGTGCCGGCCGTGCCGAGGCCCCCGTGCTGACCCCGATCGAGGCCAAGGGCCGCGACGAGGTCGCACAGCTCGCCCATGCGATCTCCGAGATCCAGCGGGTGACGATCGACGTGGCCGAAGAACAGACCGACCTGCTCCGCCGGGGCATCTCGGACATCTTCGTGAACCTCGCTCGCCGCAATCAGAGCCTGCTCGACCGTCAGATCGACTTCATCGACCAGCTCGAGTCACGAGAAGAGAACCCCGACCAGCTCGAGAACCTCTTCCGCCTCGACCACCTCGCGACGCGGATGCGCCGCAATGCGGAGTCCCTGTTGGTGTTGGCCGGCGCCGAGCCGACCCGACGCCGCGGCCGCCCGGTCGAGATCGCCGACGTGTTGCGCGTCGCCATGGGCGAGATCGAGGACTTCGGCCGGATCCAGCTGATGTCGGTCGACTCCTCGACCGTTGCCGGGTCGGTCGCCGTCGACCTCGCCCACCTCATGTCGGAGCTGATGGAGAACGCCACCCAGTTCTCGCCGCCCGAGCTCGACGTCGAGGTCGTCGGCTACCGGATCGCCGACGACAGCTACCAGCTCACGCTCGCCGACAAGGGCATCGGCATGAGCGCCGAGCAGATCGCCACGGCCAACCAGACGCTGGCCGAGCCGCCGCTCGTCGGTCTCGACCTCAGTCGTTCGCTCGGCTTCACCGTGGTCTCTCGACTGGCCCATCGACTCGGAGTGACGGTTCAGCTGGCCTCCGGTACCGAGGGTGGGGTCACCGCAGTCGTGACGATCCCCTCGGAGATGGTCGGTCGCGCCGACGACACCGCATTCGAACCGCCCATCGGCGAAGAGGGCGAACTCGACGACGGAGTCGACCTCTCGGAACCGGTGATCGCCGAGATCCCCGAGCCTCCGATCGCACCGGCGGAGGCCGCGCCCGACTACGAGATGCCGCCGGTGGACGCCGACCCGCCGAGCAACCCCTTCCTCAACAGCCCGCCCGTCTTCACGGCTCCGGACGACACACCGGCTCCCGAGGCTCCCGTCGTGGTCAACGACGACGGGCTCAACAAGCTGCCGACCCGCACGCCCAAGACACCTCCGGCAGCCGTTCCCGACACGCCCGTGGCCGATGCGACGCCGGAGCC
>JBDQKM010000118.1:0-10921 GCA_040263275.1 Acidimicrobiales bacterium | reverse complement strand
TTGCCCTCGGCGACTGCTCGCTCGACGCGCTCCTGGACCTCTTCGTCGATGTTCGACTCGTCCCTCGGCTGTCCATCAGCGTCGCGAACCCCGACCAGTACCGTTTCGACCCGACCCTCCATCGCCGGGTCGACCGGGTCGAAGTTCTTCGGGGGCCCGCCCTTCGCCGGAGCCGTCCTCATTCCCCACCACCCCTCGAGGATTCCGCTCGGCGTCGAGGCGGTACCCGGGGGGTTCGACGACTACTTCACGCCGGCGATGGTGCCGCAGGGGAGCACTCGGGCGAGGGCATCGTTGAGCGGGGCGGCCAACATCGGTCTCCTGCTCCGGTGGTGGGCGGCGCTGGCCGAGATCCGCGACTACTACTCGGTGCCGGCCCAGCTCCGCCTGGAGGTGCTCCGTCATGCCCAGAGCGCGTTCCCCGCCCGGATCGCGACGGCGTCCCACCTCCAGCTCGAGGCGATCCCTCCGCCCCTGGTCGAGAACGAGGCCATGCGGCTCCTCGAGTCGAAGACGACCGTGTTCCCTTTCCTGTGCCGCGACGTCGACGGCCGCCCGATGGTCGCCGAGCAGCTGGCCCAGGTGCGCATCGCCATGCGGGACCCGCTGTCGGTACGAGACGATCTTCCGGCGGAGGTCGCCGACCTGCGGGTCGAGATCGGTCAACCGGTGACGTTGGGCGGAACGGAGTCGCCCTGTGTGCTGCGCCTCGCGCTCGGCGCCCGCGAGATCATCCGGACCTGCGTGACCTCGGCGCCCGGCGCAACGTTCGGCGAACGGATCGAGTCACTCGACCGCGACATCACGCTCGCGGTGCGCAAACTCGACCACCTCGCCGGCGAGATCGGGAGTCGCCCCGCAAACCGGGCACCGCGATGAGCGCCTCGGCGTGGGCCCGACGTCCGACCGACGAAGAGATCCGCGACGTGCTCGTGGCCGGCCGCACGCAGGGTCTGGTCGGAGAGGTCGACACGGCCGTCGTGTTCCACGACCTCGATCTGCTCGATGACCGCCTCGACGAGCTCGTCGCCGCGTTTCCGCCGAGCGCCCTCCACACGATCGCCATCAAGGCCAACCCGTTGGTCGAGGTGCTTCGCGCCGTGGTCGCGCGGGGGTGCGGCCTCGAAGCGGCGTCGTTCGAGGAGGTGATGCTGGCGCGTGCCGCCGGATGCCCGCCCGACCGCATCGTCTTCGACTCGCCGGCCAAGTCGGTGGCCGAGCTGCAGGCATCGCTCGAGCTGGGCATCCGCCTGAACGCCGACAACTTCGTGGAGCTCGATCGGATCATCGAGTTGCGTCCGCCGGACTCGACCTCGATCGTCGGGCTGCGGGTCAACCCGCTGGTCGGCGACGGATCCATCCCGACCACGAGTGTCGCCGGTACGGCCTCCCGGTTCGGTGTGCGGATCGATCGCGTGGTCGAGGGTCTCGTGCCACGCGCAACGGGCAACCCCTGGATCCGCGGGCTGCACCACCACGTCGGCTCGCAGGGGATCGCCGTCGACGCCCACGCGGCCGCGGCCGCGGCGACCGCAGCGCTGCGCGATCAACTGCACGATGCGCTGGGTCGTCCCCAGTTCGACACCGTCGACATCGGCGGTGGTGCCACGACCGACTATGTCGGCGAGGGCCCGACCGAGCCGGCCGAGTTCGTGGCCGCCGTCTCCGAGGCCGCGCCGTCGCTCTTCGATGCCGACACCGTGCTGATGACCGAGTTCGGACGGGCCGTCCAGGCGAACTGTGGATGGGCCGCATCGACCGTCGAGTACGTGAAGGAGTCGAGCGAGGGCGACATCGCGGTGCTGCATCTCGGCGCCGACTTCCTGATGCGTCCCGCCTACCAACCCGAGCACTGGCAGCACCGCTTCAGCGTCGTCGACGCCACGCCGGGCGCGGACCCGTCGACCCCCTGGATCGTGAGCGGTCCGCTGTGTTTCGCGGGCGACATCATCGGTCGGTCGGTGCCGCTGGGTCCGGTGACCGCGGGCGACACCGTGGTGGTCCACGACGTCGGGGCCTACACGGTCGGCATGTGGTCGAGACACTGCAGTCGGGGGATTCCGCTGGTGCTCGGCCATCGACGGTCGCCGACCGGCGAGATCCGGTTCGATGTGCTGCGGGCCCGCGAGTCGCCCGAGGACGTCGTGCGATTCTGGTCAGCCGATCCGTTCGCTCACGCGGTCGACCCGGTCTGAGGGCCGGACTCGCGCCGGGGGTCGGCCTGTTCGTAGTGGAATGTGGGCGCGGGTTCGCGCTCGGGATGCATCTGGTCGATCGCGTTCTGCACGTCGACGATGGCATCGGCGAGCCGGGCGCGGACCTCGGTCGCGCTGGTGCCGTAGGGCAGTTCGGCGAGGAGGTGCTCGAGCCGTCCGGCGGCGCGCCACGCGACGTGCTTGGCCCACTCGGGGAACAGGACGGTGTGATCGTCGACCACGATGAGATCCTGGTTGCGTGATTGCTCGTCGACGAGTCGGTCCATCGCGACATAGCCGTTGACCATGGTGATGCGCTCGCCGGGTGCATCGAGCGGGGCGCCCCGGTGCACGACCATGTCGCCGTGGAGGGCGATGGCGTATCCCGCCGCCGGGAACTCGGGCACCTCGACCCGGTCGCGCGGAGGAGTCTCGCCCCGGGCCGCCATGTCGGCCATCTCGTGTTTCGTCCCTCGGAACCACTCGAACCGGCCGCCCTCGAACGTCGCCGGGTCGGTGACCATCATGACGTTGTCGAGCGGGAGCGTGTCGTGGTGCCATCGGTCGACGGGAGTCTCGAGCCGCTCGGGCTCGAAGTTGAGGTGGCCCAGGTGGACCGGCATCGCGTGGGGAGCCACGTCGACCCCGTAGATGGCGGCCATGGCTTCGGTCAGCTGGGGCGAGACACAGAGGTCGCGGAACCATCGGGACCGATGACAGCCGCCGCGCACCGCACGGTCGACCCGATCGCCCGCCCGGTTGGCGAAGGGGCGCAGCCGGCGGGCGATGTCGAGCATGATCGCAGCTCCTTCCTCCGAGAGCACACGAAACGGGGACGAGGCGGCGACCGGTGTCGCCTTCGTAGCGATCTCGTCCTCCCGGTATCCGAGGTCCTCCAACATGACGATCTCGTCCGGCTCCTCGATCGCCAGATGCGTCGAGGGATCGAAGGTCGGCTCGTCGTCGAACCACTCGTAGCCCGGCGGTTGCGACTGGGGGAAGGGGACCGAGACCGACATCGCTGCGACGCTACCGCGATCGGGGATTTGGCCGGACCTGTCGGCCGCGGGCAACCTGGCGGCCATGGGGAGCGGAAGACGATGATCGAAGCGATCTGTTGGGATGTCGGCGGGGTCTTCTCCGGCCGTCCCGTCGATGCCATCGCCGACGTGGCCGACGAACACGGGCTCGACGCCGACGAGGTCTTCGCGGCGATCTTCGGGCCGTACCACCTCGACGGCGACCACGCCTGGCACCGGGTGGAGCGCGGCGAGATCGCGCTCAAGGACGCCTGGGCCGACGTGGAGGCCGCGATCGCGGCGTTCGGCATCGAGCTCAGCCTCGTCGACTTCTTCCGCCGTTTCGGCAACGACCCGCACGACCGCACCATCGTCACCGAGACCGTGCGCGACCTCCACGCCGAGGGCGTCGTGATGGGGATCATCACCAACAACGTCAAGGAGTTCTCCGAGTCGGAGAACGGCGGGTGGCGGAGCCTGGTCCCGATCGACGTGATCTCGGTCGTCGTCGATTCCTCGGCGGTCGGCATGCGCAAGCCGGACCCGGCGATCTACCACCACACGCTCGAGCGCCTCGGGGTGGCGGCCGCCAACGCAGCCTTCCTCGACGACATGCCGGCCAATGTCGAAGCGGCCCGCGCCGTCGGCATGCACGGCATCGTGGTCGAGCAGGACCCGGCACCGGCGATGGCCGAGCTGCGGGAGCTGGTCGCCCGACTCAGTTGACGGTGAAGCTCCACTCCACCTCGTGGAGTTCTCCCGGCCGCCGGATGTCCTCGATCACGACCCGGACACAGTTGTTGTCGGGTGAGAGCGCGTCGACGGGCTTGCCTTCGTCGGGTTGGTACACGTAGAGGTTGATGCCCTCGGTCGGGCGCACGAAGTCGACGAGCTCGACGGGCTCGAGGCAGCGGGCGTCGGGCGAGACGGTGAACGATCGCACGACGAAGCTCGGCTCGAGGTCGATGCCGATGCGCTGCTGTTGGAGGACCTCGTCGCCCCGTTCGGGGATCAGGGCCTCGACGCCGGGGATCCGCAGCGCCGCGTCGGGCGGATCGGAGCGGCCGATCAGCCCCGCGCCCACGAACATGCCGATGCCGGCGAGGACCAGAACGGCGAAGACCAGGTACTGCTTGCGACCCATGGGCATAATCCTGCCAGAGAACCGGCGCGTATCGTGGGCCGGGGGAGCCACCGTCGGTGGTCGGGGTGCTTGTACGTTGTGGGCGATGGCCATCCACGACTCCGATGCCGATATCGGGCGCGTCCTCGGCGGGCGCTACCGGATCATCGCCCCCATCGGGGTCGGTGCCTCGGCCCGCGTCTATCTGGCCGACGACATCACGCTGCGTCGGCGGGTTGCGGTCAAGGTCCTTCACGAGGCGTTGGCCGCCGACGACAGCTTCCTGCGCCGGTTCCGGGCCGAGGCGCAGGCTGCCGCGTCGCTCAACCATCCCCACGTGCTCGGGGTCTATGACTGGGGCAACGACGACGTCCCGTACCTGGTCAGCGAGTTCCTCGGGGGAGGCAGCCTCCAGTCGATGCTCGACGCCGGTCATCGGCTCTCCGTCTCCCAGGGCCTGCTGGTCGGCATGGAAGCGGCCCGTGGGCTCGAGTACGCCCACGCCGAGGGACTCGTCCATCGAGACATCAAGCCCGCGAACCTGCTCTTCGGTGAGGGGGGTCGGCTGCGTATCGCCGACTTCGGCTTGGCCCGGGCCCTCGCCGAGGCGGGGTGGACCGAACCCGACGGTTCCATGGTGGGTACCGCCCGCTATGCCGCGCCCGAGCAGGCTCGGGGCGAGCGGGTCGGGCCGGCTGCCGACGTCTACGCCCTGGCGTTGGTGGTCAACGAGGCGGTCAGCGGTGAGCTCCCGTTTACCGCGGACACGACCATCGCCACGCTCATGGCCCGGGCCGAGACCCCGTTCGAGCCCCATCCCGACCTCGGCCCGTTGGGCGCCACGCTGCGCAAGGCCGGTGCCCTCGATCCGGCTGACCGTCCGTCCGCAGGCGAGTTCGTGCGCGGCTTCATGGAGGCCGCCGAGGATCTGCCCCGACCGGCGATGTTGCCGCTGGTCGGACCCGTGGTCGACACGTCGGGAGGCGACCGCACCCAGCTCGTCCCGGAGATCGGTGGCTCGGCGTCGGCCCGTCCTGTGCCGACCGGCCCGGCGGAGGACGACCACGAGGTCGGCCGGCGCTGGCCCTGGCTGGCGCTCGCCGTCGTCGCGTTGCTCGCCGCGGTGGTCGGCGGCGTCGCGGCGTTCCAGAACAGCCGGCCCGTCACCCACCCGGTTCCCGACCTGGTCGGTGCGACCGCCGAAGACGCGGTCGCGGCCGCCCGTGACAACGGTTGGGTCCTGAGCCTCGACGAGATCCGACGCGACGGCACCACGGAAGGTGAAGTCCTCGAGGTCGACCCCGAGGCCGGTGTCGACCTCGAAGAAGGCGAGATCCTCGCGGTGCTCGTGTCGAAGGGCGAGGAACTGATCACCGTTCCCGATCTCGTCGGTCAGAGCCGTGACGATGCCGAGGCCCGGCTCGACGCCGTGGGCCTCACCGTCGGCGACATCTCCCGCCGGGAGAGCGAGACCATTCCGGCGGGAAGCGTGATCGAGGTCCTGCTCGAGCCGGGCCAGATCGAGGTCGAACCCGGCGCACCGATCGCTCTGCTGATCTCGGAGGGCCCGGCGTCTCGCGCCGTCCCCGAAGTCCCGGAGTCGCTCGACGTCGACGAGGCCCGGGATCGATTGCTCAACCTCCGCCTCGTGCCGGCTGAGCAGACCGAGCATTCCCCCGACGTGCCGGAGGGGTCGGTCGTTCGCTTCGAACCGAGCACCGGTGCCGTGGTCGAGGTCGACGACCCCGTGACGATCGTGATCTCCCTCGGACCCGAGCCGATCGAGGTGCCGCAACTCGTCGGTAGCAACGTCTCCGAGGCCGATCGGATCCTCAAGGATCTCGGCTTCGTCGTGGGCGGCATCGAGGGCAACACGGCCCTTCCCGTGCTCTACACGACGCCGAGGGCGGGGGAGTTCCACCTGCCCGGCACCGAGATCGTCATCACCACCGAACCGCCCAACGGCTGATCGGATCAGTCCTTCGCCGTGACCTCGTCGATCCGGCGGATGATCTCGCGGGCCAACGAGGCCTCGTCGGAGTCTTCGGCCGGTGGGGTGGCCATGCCCGCGATGCCCAGGACCTTGGCCGAGTCGCCGGTGAGCTTCACCTGACCGCCGACGAGGGCGGTGATGATGGTCTGCGGGTCGCGCTCGACGAAGAGTTGACGGGCCAGTTCGTAGCGGACCTCGATCTGGAAGTCGCTTCCGTCGAGGTGGCCCTGGTCGATCGAGAGCGCGCCGCCGCTCGTGTCGACGTGGCCGTGCACCGTGGGATCGTCGAACGGCGCGCCGGTGACGGTGACGTTGGCACGGATGTCGATCTCAGGGGAGTCGACCCGATCGCGGTACTGGTCGCGGATCGCCGCAACGGCGGTGATCCACTCCGGGCTGAGAAAGGGATGCGCAGTCACGATCGGCACGATAACCGGCCGCAGCGTCGGCGCTTGCGCTGCGTATCCTCCTACCCATGACGGAACGCATCACTCGGGACGACGTCGAGTACGTCGCTCGACTGGCTCGGCTCGAGCTCACCCCGGAAGAGATCGACCTCTTCACCGGCCAACTCGGCGACATCCTCGAACATGCCGACGACATCGAGGCGCTCGACGTCGGCGACATCCCACCGACGGCGCACCCCCTGCCGATCGTCAACGTCTACCGAGCCGACGAGGTGGTGCCGTCGGTCGATCGCGATGAGGTGCTGGCCCAGGCTCCGGCGGCCGTGTCGGGCCAGTTCAGAGTCCCGCCCGTGCTGGGGGAGGAGCCATGAGCGCCCGCGCCATCGCCGCCGCCGTGCGATCCGGGCAACGGTCCGCGGTCGACGTGCTCGACGAGCACCTGGCCCGGATCTCGGCTCGCGACGAGGAGATCCACGCGTTCAACCTGGTCACCGCCGACGAGGCGCGTGCGCAGGCCGAGGCCGTCGACGCCGCGGTGGCCGCGGGCGACGACCCGGGCCCGCTGGCGGGTGTGCCTCTCGCCCTCAAGGACAACATGTGCACCCGGGGGATCCCGACCACGTGTTCGTCGAAGATCCTCGAGGGATGGCGACCGCCCTACGACGCCACGGTCGTCGATCGACTCCGCGACGCCGGCGCCGTGGCGGTCGGGAAGACCAACCTCGACGAGTTCGCCAGGGGCTCGTCCACCGAGAACTCCGCCTTCGGTCCCACCCGCAACCCGCTCGACCCGTCCCGTGTGCCCGGCGGCTCGAGCGGTGGATCGGCGGCCTCGGTGGCCGCCGACTTCGCCCCACTCGCCATCGGCAGCGACACCGGCGGCTCGATCCGTCAGCCTGCGGCCTTCTGCGGCATCGTCGGGATGAAGCCGACCTACGGCGCCGTCAGCCGCTACGGCCTGATCGCGTTTGCGTCGTCTCTCGACCAGATCGGGCCCTTCGCCGCCGATGTGGCCGATGCCGCGATGATGTTCGATGTGATCGCCGGTCACGACCCGCTCGATTCCACCTCGATCGCCGACTTCGCGCCGGATGCGACCGCATCGCTCGGTCGTGGGGTGGACGGCCTCCGGGTGGGGGTCGTCCGTGAGCTCTCGGGAGGCGAGGGTTCGGTCGAAGGTCTGTCGCCCGACGTGGTGGCCCGTACCGGTGAGGCCGTCGAGGCGCTCGCCGCCGCGGGAGCGACCATCTCCGAGGTGTCCGTACCGTCGTCGACGCTCGGGCTCAGTGCCTACTATCTGGTCGCGCCGGCCGAGGCGTCGAGCAACCTCGCCCGCTACGACGGTGTCCGCTACGGCCTGCGGGTCGAAGCAGCGACCACCGGCGAGATGAACACGGCGAGCCGCACCGCCGGATTCGGCGCCGAGGTGAAGCGTCGGATCATGCTGGGCACCTACGCGCTCTCGGCCGGCTACTACGACGCCTTCTACGGCAAGGCGCTCAAGGTGCGCACGATGATGATGCGCGACTTCGCCGCCGCCTACGCACAGGTCGACGTGCTCATCAGCCCGACCGCCCCCACCACCGCGTTCCCGCTCGGCGAACGGACAACCGATCCGCTGGCGATGTACGTCAACGACGTCTGCACGATCCCCTCGAACCTCACCGGTCACCCTGCGATCTCGGTGCCCTTCGGCACCGGCGACGACGGACTCCCCGTCGGTGTGCAGGTCCTCGCACCGGCGCTCGGCGATGGTCTCACGTTCCAGGTGGGAGCGGTGCTCGAAGCGGCGGCCGGAGGTGCCCGATGACCGATTTCCACGCAGCGGCGGCCACGGCCGACACCCCGATCGAGCCCGCACTGGCCGAGGGTTGGGAACTCGTCGTCGGGCTCGAGGTCCATGTCGAGCTCGACACGGCCACCAAGCTCTTCTGCGGGTGCGCGAACCAGTTCGGGTCGGAGCCCAACACCAACGTCTGTCCGACGTGCCTCGGGCTTCCCGGCTCGCTGCCGGTCATGAACGAGCGGGCGGTCGAGCTGGCGATGATCCTCGGACGGGCCCTCGGCTGCACCGTCAACCGGTCGGTCATGGCGCGGAAGAACTACTTCTACCCGGACATGCCGAAGGACTTCCAGACCACGCAATACGACCAGCCGACCAACGTCGACGGCCGGATCGTGCTCGGCGACGGCTTCGTGGTGGGCATCGAACGGGCCCACATCGAGGAGGACACCGGCAAGTCCACCCACATTGGTGGGGGTGGACGGATCAACGACGCCCTGTACTCGCTGGTCGACTACAACCGAGCCGGCGTCCCCCTCGTCGAGATCGTCAGCCGTCCCGATGTGCGCACCATCGAGCACGCCCGGGCCTATGTCGAGGAGCTGCGCGAGATCCTGATCGCCACGGGCGTGTCCGACGCCCGCATGGAGGAGGGGTCGATGCGCGTCGACGCCAACGTCTCGGTCCGGCCCTTCGGGTCCGGTGAGCTCCGCACCCGTTGCGAAATCAAGAACATCAACTCGGTCCGGTCCCTCGGCCGGGCGATCGAGTTCGAGGCCCAGCGCCACATCGACCTGTGGACCAGCGGGGATGCCCCCCACCAGGAGACCCGCCACTGGGACGAGGAAGGGGGACGGACCCGTTCCGGCCGTTCGAAGGAGGACGCCGACGACTATCGGTACTTCCAGGAGCCCGACCTGGTCCCGCTCGAGCCGACCGAGGAGACGATCGCCGCCATCGACGCAGCGATGCCGCCGCTCCCGTCGGTTCGGCGTACTGCGCTCGGCGATGCCACCGGTGCCGATGCCGACACGGTCGCACTGCTGGTCGGTCGCGGTCAGGACACGCTCGCTCTCGCCGCCATCGCGGAGGGGGGCGACCCCGACAAGGTCGTCACCCGTCTGGTCAACGACCTTGCGGTCGACGACTGGTCCAGGGTGACGGCACCGGCGCTGGCCGCGCTGGTCCGCATGGAGTCGGCCGGCGAACTCAGCGCCACCCAGGCCAAGCAGGTGCTCGGTGACCTGGCCGAGAAGGGCGGCGAACCGTCGGCCCACGCGGCCGAGCGCGGATTCGAAGCCATGGACACCGGGGAGCTGGAGACGCTCGTCGATCGGTTGATCGCCGAGCATCCCGACGAATGGTCGCGCTTCACCGGGGGCGACGACGGCGATCGCAAGAAGATGCAGGGCTTCTTCACCGGCCAGATCATGAAGGCCACGCAGGGTCAGGCCGACGGCAAGGCCGTCGCCCAGATCCTGGGACGCAAGGCGTCTGGCTGAACTCGGGAACCCGGCGGGCACGGCGGACGTCCCAACGACATCGCCTCGCCGCTGCGTATCCGCCCGTTCCGATCCCTGCTCCTGCTGCTGGTGGCGGCGCTCGCGCTGATCGTCGCGGCATGCGGAGACGACTCGTCGTCGACCGCCGATCCGGCGACCACCACGCAGACACCGTCGACCACCGAGGCGCCCGACCCGACCACAGCGCCCGAAACCACCGTGCCGACCGGTCCGGCGCCCGAGATCGTGGGTGGGGGCTCATCGTTCGGCGAGTGCGGTGGACTGTGCGTCGGTGAGCTGCGCATCGATCGGCGCGAGGTCAGCCTGACCCGCCGCTCGTGGGATCGGTCGGAGCAGGTGGTCGCCCAGGGCACCATGAGCGAGGCTGCCCGCCGGCAGCTCGACGAGATGGAACGGGCGTTGGTCGGCGTACAGCTCGAGGACTCCTACGGCTGCCCCGACTGCGCCGACGGGGGTGCCGGCCTGGATCGACCTGGTCCCGGTCGAGGCCGCGACCAGGGCGACCTACGAGTTCGGCACCGCACCGGATGTCCTGGCCGGCTGGGAGGACTTCCGCCGTGAGGTGAGCGAGGCGTTGGCCACCTGCGCGACCGGCGACCTGGTCACGATCGTCGAGCCTTGTGCCACCGAGCCCATCGCAGCGAACGGCGACGAGTTCGCCGTGGTCGGCGGCGGGTCCTCGTTCGGCATGTGTTTCGGGTACTGCGTGACCGAACTCGAGATCGACGGAACCGGTCTCGTGCTCACCCGCCGGGCGTGGGAGGGCATCTCGGGGGACGACTTCCCCGACCAGGTCGTCGTGGGCGAGCTGACCGCCGCCGGACGGACCCGCCTCGATGCCGTCGAGGCCGACTTGGCCGTCGCGTCGCTGCAGGAGA
>JBDQKM010000117.1:0-11019 GCA_040263275.1 Acidimicrobiales bacterium | reverse complement strand
CGTTCGTCGAGCGCATCGCCGACGCGACCGGCCTGCCGGTCGGGATCAAGAGCGCGGTGGGCGACGTCGCGTTCTGGCACGAGCTCGCCGCCGCCATGGCCGAGACGGGTCGGGGCCCCGCTTTCGTCGCGGTCGACGGCGGCGAGGGCGGCACGGGCGCAGCACCCCTCGTCTTCTCCGACCATGTCGCGCTGCCGTTCCGCGACGGCTTCCCCGTGGTGTTCGACGCGTTCGCCCGCCACGACCTCCACCACGAGACCACCTTCATCGGCGCCGGCAAGCTCGGATTCGTCCCCGACGCGGCGATCGCGATGGCGATGGGGGTCGACCTGGTCAGTGTGGGCCGAGAGGCCATGCTCGCAGTCGGGTGCATCCAGGCCCAGAAGTGCCACACCGGGCATTGCCCCACGGGCGTGGCCACCCAGAAGGCCCGCCTGCACCGAGGCCTCGACCCGGATGACAAGGCCGCCCGAACGGCGGGCTACCTCCGTTCGTTCCGCCACGATCTGCGCTCGTTGTGTCACGCAATGGGCGTCGAGCACCCGAGCCTCATCCGGCTCGACCAGATCGCGCTACGCGCCGGCGACGGTCGGATGGCCGACGCGGCCGATGTGCTCGGGTTGACGACCGACTGGTTCGACGATCGTCGACGCGACCGGCTCGCGGCGACGTTGGGCGACTGACGCCGGCCTCAGCTCCAGCTTTCCGGGTCGGCGGCGAAGCCACCCGACTCGATGGCACCGAAGGCGGGGTCGGGGGTCACGAAGTCGTCGACCGAGGGCCAGAGGCCGGCCTCGGCGGCGACCGATGACCGTTGGTGGTCGCCGGTGCCCCACTGCACGTAGGACAACATGGCGTCGGCCGAACCGAAGTCGTCGCCGTCGTAGAGGGCTGCCTCGCCACTGTCGATGCTGAGCCCGCCCAACACGTCGGCGGCGATCTGGGTGCTGGCACCCGGGTCGAGCGTCGCCACGTCGGCGACATCGCCGAGATCGGCGTAGTCGGGGAATTCACAGATGTAGACGCCGGCGAGTGTGATCGGGTCGCTCCCGGTGTTGATGATCTCGACATAGCCCTCGTCACCGAACTGCACGACGTTGAGCTGGAGGTCGCCCAACGCCTGACCGGTCTCGGGAATCGGTGCCGTCGTGGTCGGCGCGGTCGTGGTGGACGAGGTCGACTCGGCCGCCGTGGTCGACGTGACATCGGCGGCATCACCGTCGTCGTCGCCGCACGCGCTCGCGAGGACCGCGACGACGGCGACTGCGGCGAACACACGGCAGAACGTTCGGCCGGTCCTCGGGAAGCGAATCATGACGGGAGACCTCCGGGTTGCTGCACACCACGGTAGTCGGGGGATCGGACGCCGATGGGGCAGTGATGACGCGTCATCGGGCCTCTCCGAGGAGAGACCCGATGACACGAGCCCCCGGTGGAGCCGCCGCGCCCACACCGGAGAACTCAGGACCGCCGCCCGAGAACAACCTCGTACGAACAGTGTTCATGCTGCCGGAGTTCAGCGGAGCCGGCCGTCAGTCGGGTGACGTACAGTCTGTCAGCGTCGTGACACAGAGGGCCCGGGCGAGGGCGCACGGAGCCAGATCGTCGACCACGGCGCCACCTCGAGCACGGGATCGGCGGCCTCGCCGCTCCCGAACGAGGACCAGCCGGGACCGACATCCATCGACTGCACCGCGCCGCCGAGGTTGGTGACCACGAGGGCACGCCCGGTCGCTGACCGCCTGAGGACGGCGACCACCCCCGGCGGCGCCTCGATCAGTTCCTGGGACGCGTCGGGATGGAACGCCGGATCGTCGCGACGCCACGACAGCATCGAGCGCAGCGCGTGCCACACCGTGGAGCCCACCGGGTCGTGCGCCAGCCGCTCGAGGTACTCCTGAGGGGTCGCGAAACGGGCACGGTTCAGATCGCGCGACACGCCCGACCGGGCCGCACGGTCGACGTCGTTGCCGGTCGCCGCCGGCGAGTGGACGTAGAGCAACGGGATCCCGACGAGGGAGAAGGCGACCGCGTGCCCGGCGATGATCCGCGCCGCCAGTTCGTCCTCGCCGAACGGACCATCGCGCCCGACCTCGCACAACGAGCGCCAGGTCGCGGCCAGCTCATAGGGTTCGCTGCCTGTCTCCGTGGCCGCCTCGTTCACGACTCCACCGGCGTCGCGGCATCGGGCCGCGAGTTCGCCGATCTGCTCGGTGCTCAGCCACCCCTTGGCCGGACGGACGCCCACGCCGTCGTGACTGGCAAGGAAGTTCATGACGGTCGTCCCGGGAGGAAGCGACATCGCCGCGGCCCACCGGCACAGCGGCTCGGTGTCGCCGGTCTGCAGCCCGTGCAGCACCAACGGAGCGAGGGTGAACTGGTAGATGGCATGACTGCCCGGCCTGTCCGGGGTGCCCAGGTACGCAACATTGTCCTCGTGGGGCACGTTCGTCTCGGTGAGCAGCACGACACCCGGGTCGATCTCCTCGAGGCAGTCACGAAGGAGGGCGACGATCGCATGTGTCTGCGGCAGATGCACGGACGGCGTGGCCGGGTCCTTCCAGACGAAGGCCACCGCATCGAGCCGAACCGCCGAAGCGCCGTGGACGACATGACGGAAGACTGCTTCGCAGACGGCGAGCAGCACGTCGGGAGACCGATAGTCGAGATCGACCTGGTCGGCGCTGAAGGTGGTCCAGTAGTCGGCCGTGGTGCCGTCGCCGCGGACGAAGGCGGTCACCGGCGGCCCGGGCCGGGGTCGCACCACCGCGGAGAGGTCGGTGCCCGGCATGACGGTGCGAAAGTAGTCGGCCACTGCGGGATCACCGTCGAGATGGGCACGAAACCACGTCCCCTGGGCCGAGACGTGGTTGACGACGGCGTCGGCCATCAGCCGGGAGTGCTCGGCGAGCTCCGACACGTCGTCCCACGAACCGACGGCCGGATCGACCAGCGAGTAGTCCTCAACGCTGAACCCGCCGTCGCTCGACGACGGGTGGAAGGGCAGCACGTGGACGCCGTTGATCTCGGGCGCGAGCGCCTCCGCCACCACCCGCACGCCCCGCAGCCCCGAGGGCCCGAACTGATCGGGGTAGCTGATCAGCCACGCTTCGGCATTCGACCACCGTGGCCCGCGCGGTGTCCGTTTCGCGGCCGCGACCAGATCGTCGAGTCGGTCGGCGATCGTGGTCGAGGCCGAACCGTAGATCTCCGCCAGCAGGCGACGCCGGAGGGTCAGCTCTCGACCTCACCCGGATCGACGGGCTCAGGCGGCTCCGTGCCGGTGAGCGTCCGGCTGTGGGCCAGGAGCTCGTCGATGCGGGCCAGGGCCTCGGCCGAGGCGACTCGGTCGGGAGGATCCTCGGCGAGCGCCTCGTTGGAAGCCTGCCAGAGCTCCTCGATCTCGATCACGAGGTCCTCGAGCGAATCGGGCAAGCCGTCGCTCGGCGGCGGAGGATCGTCGGGGTCGCCGGTCGTCGGCGGCACCGTGACCGGCGGCGTCGTCACGGCGCCTCCGGCCGGCCGGTCGAGGACCGTGCCGAACTCCTCGCCCGGGAACAGGTTCTCGAGTGCCTCTTCGAGCGTCGACCCGATGGCCAGTTGCTCGCCCTCGCCGACCGAGACGATGACGTTCTCGAGGGTCGGCACGCTGGTGCCCTCGGCCGCGACATAGAGCGAACGCACCCACAGGATCGCATCGTCGATCGGCAGCAGCAGCACGTCGCTGAACTCGACGGTCGAACCGTTGGCGTTGAGCAGGGTCAGGAGCTGGGCGATCTCCTCGTTCTGGGCGATGCTCGTGGCGACGAGCACCGGCCCGGGCGCGGAGGCGCTGTTCATCTCGTAGCTCACCAGTCGCGACACGCCGTCGGCGGTGGTCTCACCCACCATGAAGGCCTCGAGTTCCTTGCGGTCGTCGTTCTCGGCGAAGGGGACGAACGTCCGCAAGGTCACGAACGAGGGTTCTTCCTCTCCCGGCAGCTGCAGCAACGAGTAGTACGGGTTCACGCGGCGCTCGCTGGTGGTGGTGACGCCGAACTCGTCGGTCGACTCCTCCGAGGTCCCACCGGCGCGCACCGTGCGGCCCGGGTCCTGGGCGACGGCCCACGCTTCGGTTCCGATGATGAGCGCCTCGGGATCCTCGACCTGATAGCGGGCGTACATGTTTGTCTGCACCCGGAAGAGATCCTGCGGGTAGCGGAGATGGTCACGCAGTTCGACCGGCATCTCGTCGAACTCCGAGAAGAGGGCTGGGAAGGCGCCCTGCCAGGCGCTGATGATCGGATCGTCGCCCGGCATCACGTAGAAGGCAACGATGCCCTCGTAGGCATCGACGACGGCCTTGACCGAGTTGCGCACATAGTTGAACGACGAACCGGACAGCCCTCCCTCGGTGAGCCGCCCGTTCTCGCTGGCCTGGCTGTAGGGGAACCGGTCCGACGTCGTGTACCCGTCGATCACGTAGAAGATGTCGCCATCGACGATGACCGGGTACGCGTCGGCATCGAACTCGAGGAACGGGGCGAGCGCCTGCACCCGGCTGTGGACGTCGCGGTTGTAGATGATCCGCGTGTCGCCGTCGACGAAGTTGGAGATCAGCGGGTCGATCTGCCGGAAGCGCAGGGCGAATGCGGCCTTGCGGATGAACGACCCCATCTCGACGCCGCCGGAGCCGTCGTAGAGGAAGGGCACGTCGGCACCGGTCTCGCTGTCGACATAGTCGATCTCGCTGACAGTCGTGTCGACGAGGGCATAGCCGCCGAGATCCTCGCCGTGGTAGAGCTGCGGACGGTCGACCGCGACCTCGAGCGACTCGTCGACTGCCGTGGGCAGACCCGACACGACGAAGTCGGGGCTGCCGGCGGAAGTCGGGGTGTTGGCGGTGGCCATGGCCAACCCGTAGCCGTGGGTGAGGCGCACGTGCTCCCGCTCCCAGCTCAGGTTGTTGTCGAGCTGGAGTTCACGGGCACCGACCACGACCTGACGGAGTTCGCCGTCGATGACATAGCGATCGGTGTCGAGCGCAGTGCCGGCGTTGGGGTCGCTCGGATCGGTGTCGACGCCGACGAAGCGGTAGAAGTCGCGCTCGGTCTGCTCGCGCTCGAAGGTGGGGTGCACGGCGACGGGGTCGAGGAGGCGGGCGTTGGCCACGGTCGTGGCGTTGGCGCGGATCTGCTCGGCGGTGAGCTCGTCGGTGTAGTCGAACTGCTGTTGTTCGATGCCGTCGAGCCCGAACGCGTAGCTCGTGGCCCGGATGTTCCGCTCGACGAACTCGGCCTCGCGAGTGGTTTCGTTGGGTTCGACCTGGAACCGCTGCACGAACGCCGGATAGATCCCGCCGACGACGATGGCGGTGAACGCCCAGAGGCCGACGGCCAGCACCGGCATGGTCCAGCCCCGGAGGCGGAGATTGACCACGAGGAGCACGACGGCGGCGAGCGAGATCGCGATCAGCAGGTGGATCGCGGGGAGCTGGGCGTTGATGTCGGTGTAGAGCGCACCGTCGACCACGCCCCGGTTCGAGACCGTGAGCTCGAACCGGTCGAGCCAGTAGTCGACGGCCTTGATCAGGGCGAGCACGGCCAGGATGGCCGAGAGGTGGACCTTCACGGTCGGGGTCGCCCGACTGCCGGCGACGGCGGTGACGCGGATGGACCCGTTGAGATAGTGACTGATCGACGTGAGGATGAAGATGATGACGAAGCTGGCGAACGCCCAGCCGACGACGAAACTCAGGAAGGGCAGCTGGAAGACGTAGAACCCGATGTCCCAGCCGAACTGATCGTCGTTGATCCCGAAGTCCTGCCGGTTGGTGAACAGCAGCCAGTCTTCCCACCGGCTCGAGACCCCGGCAGCGGCGACGAGGGCGAACACGAACGACACGGCGGTGCGGATGAGCGTCTTCCGGCCGGCGACCACATCGTGATAGCGGGCCAGCAACTCCTCTTCGGGCCCGGCAGGTCGGAAGGTCGGCGCAGCCCGATCGGCGAGGAACAGGTTGAGCCACATGAAGACGAAGAAGATCCCGCCGAAGATCAGCGTCAGGGCGATCTTGGCGCCGAGGACCTGACGCCAGACCGACGCCCGGTCGAGGGCGTCGAACCACAGGTAGTCGGTGTAGAAGCTCGCGATACCCGACAGCGATGCGGCGAGGAAGATCAGCACCACCACGGCGATGACGGCGACCACTCGCCCGCGACCGCCAACGCGGCCATTCTCGCGACGGGGCAGATCATCAGCAGCGCGCATGTGTCAGGAGACTATCGGCCGCCCACCGAGAGTCGGAGTCGCCGGCCGCGAATCGCGGAGGTTCAGGCGTCGACGGGGTCGAGCCAGCACGTGCACGCCGAATGGCTCGGGGGATGGCGATCGCCGGTCGGGAACTCTTCCCCGGCTTCCGTCTCCCCCGCCAAGGCGTTGTCGGCGCAGTCGGGCCCGCACGGCCCGCCCGTTTCACAGCGCCACACCACCGGACCCTTCGCCAGGGCGATCGACACGAGGCCGTCGACGGCGACGGCGGCGGCGGCCGCCGCTTCGTCGAGTCGGCGGCTGCGCGATTCCCGATAGAGCGCGCGCACGGTGTCGGACAGTTCGTCGGCGTCGTCGACCCGCTCGGCCACGTCGCCGAGCCGCTGACGAACGGGCTCGAGCGCGATCGCGTCGATCTGCGCGTAGGCATCGGCCAACGAGAGGTGTTTGGAACCGCCCAACTCGGCGGCGAGATCCTTGAGCGCCGCGGCAGCGGCCTTCTCGTAGGTGCTGCGGTGTGCGGCCGGATCGTCGACGACGAACCCGAGCGCGGCCGCGCCGCTGCGGCGGACACCGTCGAGCAGCGTGCCCTGTTCTTCGACCAGCACCTTCTTCATCGCCTTCGCGGCGGCCTCGGCCGCACGCTTGCGGGCTCCGGCCCTCGCGACACTGAGACCGGGTTCGACTTCCGGCTCCGGCTCCGGCTCCGGTTCCGGTTCCGGTTCCGGCTCCGGCTCGGGTTCCGAATCGGCCTCGGGGGCGTCGTCGGTCGACTCCTGCGCCGAGCGCAGCTTCGCGAACACGTCGTCGGCCTCGGCCGGGGACCCACCCTCCGCCTCGCTCTCGGGCTCAGGCTCGGGCTCCGGGTCCGGCTCGGGCTCTTCATCGCCGGGTGCGTCTTCGTCGTCGACGTCGTAGAGGGCGACCGAACCGTCGGTCGAGTCGGTGTCGTTGTCGGTGTCCGGGTCGGAACCACCGGCCTCCGAGACCTCGTCTTGCGAGACCTCGTCCTGGGAGATCTCGTTCTCCACATCGAGTTCGTCATCCGCTGCGGCGTCGTCGGTCTCGCGGTCGGGCTCGTCGAGCACGTCGAGATGCGGGAGCGCGTCCATCTCACCGGTCACGAACACATCGTCGACCGGACCGGGGTCGACCACGTCGTCGACGATCGGATGCCCGACCAGCCGGGCCGCTTCGATCTCACCTTCGAGCTCATCGGGAGAGGGAGTGGGTTCGGAGCTGACCCGCAGTCCGGCGCGTTCGGCCGCGGCTCGTGCCTCCGGCACCGATGCCACGAGATCGTCGACTGCGGTATGGAGGCTGTCCTGCGCGACGGTCAGCGACTCGAGCAAGCGGTCGCGTCCGGCCCGGAGCTGCTCGACCTGCGCTCTCCCGGTCTGGCGTTTCCGAGCCAGATCGCGCAACATCCGCTCGCGGACGGTCTGCGCCTCGGCGACCATGTCGCGGCCGCGGATCCGGCCCTCCTCGACGATGGCTTCGGCCTCGCGCCGGGCCTCTTCGAGCATCGTCTCGCGGGAACTCTGCGCTTCGTCGCGGGTCTGCTCGGCGGCGGCGAGCGCTTCGTCGCGGACGGCATCGGCCTCCCGCTGGGCTCGATCGGCCCGCTCGCGCGCGGCGAGATGGGCCGCCTCGATGACCTGCGTCGCCTCGACTCCGAGCGCTTCCGCCACCCGGTGAGCCTCGAGCTGATCGGGCGACAACCCGTCGAACTCGGCGAGTCGCCCGGTCAGTTCATCGCGTTCGAGCCGGAGTCGTCGGATCTCCTGCGCGGCACGCTGGAGCTCGGCTCGAACCGCGGTCGTGTCGAAGCCACGGCGTACGAGCTCGAACGACGCGGACTCGAGACGCGCTGGATCGAGGTCGTCGGCAGGCGGATTCACGGAACTGATCGTATGAGCGGGAGCGAGCCCACGTGGGTATCCCCCAGGTCAGCCGACAGCCATGAGCGCGAGGTCGTCGGTCGCGCCACCCAGGTCGGCCAACGCGTCGAGGGCCTCGTCGAGGGACGCGACGCCGATCACGGGCATGTCGCCGGCGTGAGGGGTGGCCTCGTCGACCATGTCGAGCGGCACGATGAACGCGGCCGCGCCGGCATCGCGGGCGGCGGCCGCCTTCTGGCCGGAGCCGCCGACCGGACCCACCATTCCGTCGGCGGAGATCGTGCCGGTGACCGCCACGTTCCGGCCTCCCGTCAGCTCCCCCTCGGTGAGGAGGTCGAGGATCGTGAGGGTGAAAGCCAGCCCCGCCGAGGGACCGCCGATGTTGCCCGAGTCGATGTCGACGTCGAACGGCAGGGGCAACTCCTCCTGACGCGGCACGATGTTGATCCCGATGTAGGCATCGCCGGGGCGCTCCGGGTGATCGCCCCACACGAGCTCCACATCGCGGGTCTCCAGGGTGTCGATGTTCTCGACCGTGATGGTGCCGACCTCGCCGGGAGACCGGCCGGCGAGCTCGGTCTGCAGCGACTCGAACCCCGTGATCGGTGTCCCGTCGACCGCGATGATGACGTCGCCCGCGACGAGCAGGCCTTCGGCGGGACCATCGTCGAGAACAGTGTCGATCCCGAGGCCCGTCTCCTCGAAGACGTCGATCTCGAGATGGTGGAGGGCCGCGATCACGGCCGCGTCTTTCGACACCCTCATCATCTCGAGGTTCCGCTCCCGCCGAACTGAATCGCTCTGGTCGCCGATCACCTCACTTCGGGGGCGCAGGTCGATGTCGTCGTCGATCTCGCCGTTGAGCCAGTCGAACACCGAGATGCTCGTGTCGAGCTGCACGGTGGTGAACAGGATGGACCCCTCGGGCTGATCGATGCCGTCGGCACTGATCGTCACCCGCGCCGCGGTCGACCGGGCCGACCCGGGCTTCTGGGCGACGAGCTCCTGGTCGATCAGCCGCTGTCCGGGAATGATCGCAGCGAGCGTGCGGGCGGGCACGAGCGCGCTCGCGAGCACGATCACTCCGACACCGAGGACCACCGCCGCCACCCGCCACCACACCGAGGAACCACCGGGCCGCTCCTCGTCGGCGCGTGCCGCCGGCCCCGGAGGGGGCGGTAGCATCGGGTCCGGCGTGCTCACCTCACTCATCGTGCTCGTACTCGTCCTTGCGGCGGGGGTCTTCTTCGGCAGCGCTCAGCCGCCGTGGGCGCTTCAGCCTGCCACGGTGGCGCGCCGTAGCGATGCCGCGCTCCGCCATCGAAGCCGGGCCGGTGTCTGGGCAGCCCTGCGGTTCGACCCCGACGACGACACATCGATCGTCATGGATTCTCTCCGGGCGCTCGGGCTCGTCCGACGACGCATCGAACAGCCGGTCGTCGGACGCAAGGCCTACGTCCGGCTGTGGGAACGCGTCAGGGCGCTCATCGTGCTCGCCGCCATCATCATCTCGATCGGCGTCGCCCTCGCCGCGACGATCGGCATCATCGTGCTCGCCGCGGGGTTCCTGCTCGAGCAGGCGATCGCCTGACTCTCGGACGAACGGTGATCTAGCGGCCGAAGAGACCGCGGCGTGCCTCGCCACCGTTGTCGGGCTCGACCCGGTCGGACGTCGGCGCAAAGGTGTCGACGGGAGTCATGGCGGCCTCGACGTACTCCACCGTGTCGTCGACGGGCTCTTCGGCGACCGCCTCCGGGGCGGGGGCCGGAGGTTCGACCACCGTCTCCAGCGCGCTCACCTCGGCGGTCGGTTGCGGCGCGGGTTCGTCGACGGCGCCACCGATCTCGACCCGCACGTAGGACTTCACGGCGAACTCGACCGGCTCGAGTGCGAAGAGACGGGCGTTGGCGCCGCCATCGTGGTTGACCAGGCCTTCGAGATAGGTCGCGGCCGACTGCACGTCGTCGAACTCTGCATAGTGGGTGACGTTGTCGCTGTTGTCGTGGATCACGATGTGACTCATCGAACCGGCTCCTTCACGGATGGCTGCCGTTCCCCAAGTCGGCACGAACCCCACTCGTCTTGAGGGTTTGCGACCCGCGAGCCGCCGACGGTTCCGCAGTAGTCTCCGACCCGTGAATCCTGCGTCGGCCGCCGAACGACGGCGAGCCGTTGGTCTCGCCGGCCACACCGGCGATCCGACCATCGCACGAGGCGCGCTCGGCGACGACGACGCCCGCGTCCGAACCGCGGCGCTTCGCTCGCTGGCGCGGCTCGACGACCTCACCGAGCAGGACCTCGTGTCGGCCCTCCACGACGACGACCCGTCCGTGCGCATCACGGCGCTCGAGTTGGCCGCGCCCCGGCACGACCCGCCGATCGCGGTGCTTCTCGACGACCCCGAGCCCATGGTGGTCGAGTCCGCGGCGTGGGCGCTGGGCGAGCGCAGCGAGGCCGATCCCGATGTGATCGACTCGTTGGCCGCGATCGTGCGCACCCACGACGACCCGCTGGCGAGAGAGGCGGCCGTGGCCGCGCTCGGTGCGATCGGCGATGATCGGGGGCTTCCGGCGGTGTTGGAGGCGACGACCGACAAGCCGGCCGTCCGTCGTCGGGCAGTGATCGCGCTGGTCGCGTTCGAGGGTCCCGAGGTCGAGGCGGCATGGGAACGGGCCCGCACCGATCGAGACCGCCAGGTCCGCGACGCCGTCGAGGAGCTCCTGGGACCCGACGACGAGTGAACCTCGATCGCCGGGGTCAACGCCGGGAGCTACCACCCTCCATGAAGATGGCCTGTACCGACTCGTAGTGCTCGATGACACGGCCGGCGCCGTAGGCCACGGCCTCGAGCGGCGAATCGACCAGCCG
>JBDQKM010000116.1:0-11029 GCA_040263275.1 Acidimicrobiales bacterium | reverse complement strand
AGCCGAACTCGCCGAACTCATCGACAAGGCGTCCGGTGTGACCGAGAACGACGTGGTGTACGACCTCGAGGACAGCCATACCCAGGCCGCGCCGAGGGTCAGGCGGATCAAGGAACCGCACACCGTCATGCCGAGTGTGGCGGCTCTCGTACGCCATCCCGAGATGGTCGAGATCCTCAGCCGATTGATCGGACCGGGAGTCCGCTTCCAATCGAGCAAGCTCAACATGAAGTCCGCCGGTGATGGCTCAGCTGTCGAGTGGCACCAGGACTGGGCGTTCTATCCGCACACCAACGACGATCTGCTCGCCGTCGGGATCATGCTCGATGACGTCGACGAGACCAACGGACCGCTGTTCGTGCTGCCCGGAAGCCATCGCGGTGTGATCCATGACCACCACGCGAACGGCTTCTTCTGTGGAGCGATCGACCCGGTCGAGAACCCGATCGATTTCTCGTCGGCTGTGGCGTTGATCGGATCCTCCGGTTCCATGACGTTCCATCACGTGCGCGCCGTACACGGCTCGGCGCCCAATCGCTCGACCCGGTCGCGGAATCTGTTGTTGTTCCAGTTCGCCGCGGTCGACGCGTTTCCGCTGGTGCACCCTGTGGGCGATCTCGCCCGGTTCGACCAGATGATCGTTGCCGGAGAGTCCACGATCGAACCACGCGTCACGCCCGTGCCGGTCAGAATGCCACTGCCCCCGGCGCCCAACCAGGGATCGATCTACGAGAATCAACGGGCGCTGGCAAACCGGTTCTTCGGGTGACTTCCTGACCAAAGTCACCTGGCAACGCGATTCCAGTTGCCGAAACACGAATTTCATTTTTTGGCTACGATCGTGGCATGTGGCGGTTCGCCGAACTCCTCGAAATCGATCCGTCGTTCTCGGTCAGCCTTGGCGAGGGCGACACGCCGCTGCTGACCGCGACGAGTTCGCAGCTCACCCTGCCCGCTGGACCGACGATCTCGTTCAAAGCCGAGTACCAGAACCCCACGGGCTCGTTCAAGGACCGGATCGCGGCGATGGCGACGGCGATCATCGCCAGGGACCAACTGCTCGGTGCGGTCGGCACCTCCTCGGGCAATGGTGGCGCGGCGATCGCCGCCTATGGCGCTCGAGCGGGGTTCCCCGTCACGTTGTTCACCGTCGCAGGAATCGTCGATGGCAAGTTGCAGCAGATCTTGGCCCACGGTGCCCTGGCGAACATCGTGTCCGAACTCGGCTCAGCATTCGACGGGGTGGAGTCTGTGGCGCAGACGATCGCCACGATGGCGGCCGATGAAGGATGGCTGGCGTTCCTCACCGGTGGGCGCTATGCCCCCGAGGCCATGCGCGGTGCCGAGACGATCGCCTACGAACTGAGCGAACAGCGGCCAACGGCGACCGCCGTCTACATCCCGATCGGCGGAGGCGGTCTGATGGCATCGATCTGGCGCGGCTATCAGCGATTGCGCCCCGGCGACACGATGCCGCGCCTGGTCGGTGTGCAACCCGACGGATGTCCCACGCTGAATCGAGCGCTGGCGGGCAGCTTCGACCCGCTCGACGGCGCCCTCACCACCACGATCTCAGGGCTCCAGGTACCGGTGTTGTTCGACTTCGACGCCACCACCGCGATCACGGACAGCGGGGGCCACGTGGTCGAGGTCGCCGACCAGCAGGCCTGGGATGCCCAGCGGATCCTCGCCCGCCACGAGGGGCTGTACGTCGAACCTGCCGGTGCGACCGCACTGGCAGGCGTTCTGGCCGACCTCGAACGGGGCGCGCTCTCGGCCGACGACGAAGTGATCGTGATCTTGTCCGGGGCAGGACACAAAGACGCCGTGGCGGCCACGCGACTCGGCGAGGGCAACCCGTCGCGTCACATTGCAGCCGGCGACATCAAATCGGTACTCACAGAAATCGGAGTCTCACCATGATCGACCACACGCAGCGCAGGGTCTCGGCCGGCACCGCCGGCGGATTTGACGTCTGGAGCGTCCGGGCCGCCGCACCAGGTCCGCGCGTGGTGATCCTCGGTGGTGTCCACGGCGACGAGACCCAGGGCGTCTTGGCGGCGGGCCGGTTGGCGGCCGACGACACCCGTTTGACCCGCGGCAGCGTCGACATCGTCCCGATCTGTCACGAGGCGGCGTTCCATGCCGACAGTCGCACGAGCGCCATCGACGGAGGCAACTTGGCCCGTGTGTTCCCTGGCGACGCGAGCGGCGCTGCCACCGAACAGCTGGCCCATCACATCTACACCGAACTGCTCTCGCGCGCCGACTTGCTGATCGATCTCCACACGTCGGGGCGGGGCTACGACATGCCGTTCCTGGCCGGCTACCAATCGGATACTCCCGCACCCGGCAGCCTCGCAGAGCAGGCCGCGTCGGCGTTCGGCGCCGACTTTCTGTGGCGTCACCCCGGTCGCTCCGAGGGCCGCACCGTCAGCGTGGTCGAGCAGGCGATGTACGTCGAGTGTCCAGGCGGGGGGGCGATGACCCCAGCCTCGGTCGACGCCTACGTGGCGGGCGTTCAACGCGTGCTGGCGATGATGGACATGATCAGCCTGACACCGCCCGACCCGGCCCGCCAGGCGACCCTCGTCACCGGCGGCGGCGACATGGATCGCGACATGATCTCGGTTCGCCACACCGGCATGTTCGTGACGGATCTGGCGAGCGGCGCCAAGGTCGAGGCAGGTCAACTGCTGGGAACGGTGGTCGCCATCGACGGGCAAATCCTCGACGAGGTCCACGCCCCGTTCGACGCCTGGGTGATGGCCGTCAAGCGGCGGCCACCGGTGATCGTCGACGACCTCGTCGTGTGCCTGGCGACCGCCGATCAGTAGCGGTCAGGAACGATCCAACCCCGCCGCCGCGGCCGGATCGAGATGGAGATACACCGTGTCGTGCGTGCGGAGGAACGACGCCGGACACTCGGTGCCGATCGGGCCCTCGAGGGCGGCCGCCACGGCGACCGCCTTGGACGTCCCCGGCACGGTGCCCACGATGGTCCGGGCCGACAGCAGCGTCGGAATCGTCAACGTGATGGCTGTCGTCGGCACGAGATCGAGATGACCGAACTGTCCGTCGGAGACTTGTTGTCGGCGTGACTTCAGATCCAGTTCGACCACGCGAGCGGCACGGTCGTCGTCGAGTTGCGCCTGGTGTGGTTCGTTGAACGCCAGATGGCCGTTCTCGCCAATCCCGAGGCAAACCAGATCGAGACGCTCCGACAGGACCAGCGCCCCGTATCGCTCGGCTTCGGCCTCGGGTCGAGCGGCCGGGTCGATCGCGTGCAGACGACCACCGTTCACATGAGCGAACAGATGGTCTCTCAGCCATTGCCCGAACGCCTGCGGCGCAGTCGCCGACACACCCACATATTCATCCATGTGGAACGCCTCGACGCGGCTCCAGTCGAGATCGTCGCGAGCGACCAGGGCGGACAGCGTGTCGCGCTGCGACGGGGCGGAGGCGAACACGACCCTGGCTCGTCCGCGGACATTCACCGCCTCCAGGATCGCCTCGGCGGCGTCGCACGCGGCTGCTCTCCCCATCGCCGTTCTGTCGGCACCGACTGCGACCGACACACCACCGGTGGCGGCGTGGTCACTTGTGTCGCGGCGCTGAATCATGGACGTACTCCCGTACCCGTTCGCTGGGGGGCTGCTCTGCAACCGGATGCAGTAGACCATCCGCTGTGGCGACTGTCAAACACGTCAGAACCCAATTCAGTTCACGCCCGCGGTCCGGTCGAGCCGCGTCGAACGAGGTGCCCGGCGCACGAGATCACCTCGGGTGCGGCAGTCGGGTCGGCGATCCGTCCCGCCAACACCTCCACCGTCAGCTGGCCGAGCCGATCGAACGGCGCCGCGATGGTCGTCAGCGGCGGAGTGAGCATCGACGACAGCAGCGCGTCATCGCAGCTGACCACACTCAGATCCCCCGGCACCGACACACCCAGGCGATCCAGCTCGGCGAGCCCTCCCCATGCCATCACGTCGTCGAAGAAGAGTGCTCCGGTCACGGTGGTGGCCGCCAAGGCGACGCCCGCCGCCCGGCCGCCATCGAACGACGAAGGGAACGGCCCCAGCGCCACGAACTCGATCTGGAGACGGGCTGCCTCGGAACTGATCGCCCGACCCCTGACATCGCTCGCCCACGAACCCTCTGGTCCTTGCAGATAGGCGATCTCGGTGTGACCGAGGTCGGCCAAATGCCGAACTGCCTGGCGCAGCGCCTCGTCGTTGTCGCACAGCACGCTCGAGACACCCTCGACGTTGCGGTTGGCGAGCACGACCGGCAGGCGGTGCGCAACCGCGCCCAACTCCGCGTCGGTGGAACGCGGGGCGGCGATGATCACACCGTCGACACGATCGCTGATGGTGGACAGGATGTCGGCCTCGTTGCGGCCGTCGACGTCAGCCAACAGCACCATCAGATTGTGGTCTTCGGCGGCCCGTCCGATCGCCCGGATCAGCGGGGGAAAGAATGGGTTGGTGACATCGGGGATCAGCAGTCCAACGGTTGCCGTGCGACCGGTCGTCAGCCCTCGCGCCAGCAGATTCGGCCGATACTGCAACTCGTCCGCAACGGCGTAGATCCGGAGCTTGACGGCCTCGCTGATGACCTCTGGACGGCTGAACGCCCGCGACACCGTCGAAGCCGAGACGCCGCATCGTTCGGCGATCGTGTAAACGGTCGGTTTGCTCACTCTGACGCCCTTCGCGGCTTCTCGGCCAATCGTGGAACGGTGCCCTGGCGCACCGAATGCTACCGGTTGCACAACTCCCCTGGGTCGCAAGTAGTGTCCCTGAGATCGGTATCCGACTTGACTTTCCGAGTATCCGGCACGAGCTTCAGCACGTCGTGCTGCCGTTCTGGCTGGAACGCTCGATCGATCACGAACACGGTGGTCTGTTGACATGTTTCGACAACGCCGGCCGTGAACTCCTCAGTACCGACAAGTATTCGTGGGCGCAAGGCAGATCGATCTGGTTGCTGGCGGCCGCTGCCGACCTGTCGCGAGCAGGAGATCTCGAGTTCGACGGTGACTCGCTGATCGAACACGCCACCGACGTCGCGCGATTCACCACCGAACACATGATTCGCAACGACGCCAGCTGCGTGTTCCTCACCAGCCGGAACGGCACACCTGCCGATCCCGACGGCGACAGCATCTACGCCGATTGCTTCGTGGCGATGGGGTTGTTCCGCCTCGCCGAGGCGACCGGCGACCGGCGATGGTTCGAGACCGCAACGGCGATCCTGTCGCAAGCTGCGGCGAAGGTCGAATCCGGAAACCCGCCGACCGATCCATATCCGATCCCGGCCGGCTTCGATTCGTTCGGCCCGCGGATGATCATGCTGGTCACTCGGCTCGCCGAAACGCGGGCCCGCAGGGTGATCGAACCCGATCATCGGCACTCCACGGACGACCTCGCAGACGCCAGGGCGGCCGTGCTGGCGTTCCGGCAACCCGACGCGACCTTCCTCGACATGCGACCGCTGTCGAGCGACGACGACGACACGCTGATCGCCCGGCACCGCACACCCGGACACGCCCTCGAGGGGATCTGGATGGCGCTCGAAGCGTCCGACGAGATCGGCGACCAGCAACACACCGACGATCTCGTCGCCAGCGCCAAGGTCCTCCTCGCCCAGGGTGTCGATCCGGTCCACGGCGGAATCCTGCGCTACGTCGACCGTGACGGCGGTGCCCCGCACGGGCGCCTGATCGGGGCACCGTACGAGGCGCTGGTGCAACGCACCTGGTCGACCAAATTGTGGTGGGTCCAGGTCGAGTCGATCTACGCAGCGGCGCTCTGCGCCCACGAAGGCTCCGACCGCTCACTGGCCGCGTCGGCCGCCGAGCTGTGGGACTACTCGCGCCGCGTCTTCTCCACCAACCAACGAGCCGGCGAATGGATCCAGATCCACGATCGAGCTGGAGACGTACTGAACGAGGTGGTTGCGCTCCCGGTCAAAGACCCGTACCACGTGGCGCGGATTCTGATGCAAATGATTCAACTCGGTCAACGGGTTTCACCGGAGGTATTCGCATGACACGTGTAGCAATCGTCGGTCTCGGTGCGATGGGCGCACTCCACGCCCGAGCACTCGTCGCAACACCCGGGGTCGAGGTCACGCTGGCGGTCGACATCGACCCGGCCCGCCGGTCGGCGATCGAGGCGCTCGGGATGCCCGTCGGAGCATCGCTCGACAGCGTGCTCGGCGAGGTCGATGCAGTCAGCGTGTGCCTCCCCGATCATCTCCACGTCGAGACGACCGTGAAAGCGCTCGCCGCCGGCTGCCACGTGTTGGTCGAGAAGCCGCTGGCGACCAACGTCGTCGATGCCCAAACGATCCTCGATGCCAGGAACGATCCCGGGCAGCTACTCGTGGGACACATCCTGCGGTTCGATCCCCGGCTGCAGGCACTCCACCAACGAATTCACCAAGGCGATTTCGGGACGATCCACTTCATCCGGATCCACCGCGCCAACTCCACCGCCGCAGCGGCGCGCCTCGATGGTCGAGTCTCCGTGGCCGCCTTCCTGGGTGTCCACGACCTGGACCTGCTGCACTGGCTGACCGGGCAGCGCATCGAGCGGGTCGTCGCCTCAGGTCGAAGCGCGATCTCGGCGACGTGGGACGTCTGCGCCGCTCAGCTCGACCTGTCCGGCGGAACGCTCGGGCTGGTCCAGAACCACTGGGTGCTGCACCCTGCGTCGAGCCGCTCGTGCCTCGCCGGGATCGAGGTGTTCGGCAGCGACGCCACAGCGATCCTCGATCTGTCGACCCAGGAGCTGGAGCTCATCACCGATACCAGGTCGGTGTTCGTCGACACCCACACCTTGGGTCACGACCAGGAGATCTCGAGTGGTGCTCTGCGCCGCGAGATCGACCACTTCATCGACTGCGCCAGGGGGCTTGCCTCACCGCTCGTTTCCGGCGAGGACGCGCTCGCCGCCGTGGCAGCGGTCGAGCTGGTCGAACGCTCGCTCACCAGCGGCTCGCCCGTCTCCGCCTGATGGTCGATCCGAACGATGTCCGACTACCGCACGACCGCTGACTCCCTGCTCAGGTGGGCGCGGGATCGCGACTACGAAGGGCACGACTTCTACTGGAAGTCGACCGAGCGCTACCCGATGGCGCTCGGGTACTTTGCGGGCGGCGTGTGCCCTGTCCGTTCGATTTCCGCGCCACGCCTTCTACACAGAAGTGATCGGCGAACTGACGGCATCGATCCTCAACCGCTCCAACCTGACGGGGCAGTCCCGGTATCGCCATTGGGGGCTGCCGTTCCCGTGGCCGACTCTGGACGACACCGAGAACGCCTTGTCGGGCGACTTCTTCTGGGATCCGGACAACCCCTTGTTCTCCGGCCCGCTTCCAGCGCACAGCGGCTACGGAGTGACCACCGCGATCGTCGGCCACGGCTTGATCGACGCCCACGAACTGAACGGCGGCGACGACCTCCGCGAGGTGATCGAGCAGGTCGGTCGCTGGTGTGTCGAGGACTGCGGCTATCGGCTGATCGACGGCAAGGTGTTCTTCAACTACTCCCCGGCCATGAAACACGAGATCTACAACGGCTCCGCCCTGGTCGCCGCATTCCTGTCACGGGCAGCCAGGCTGCTCGGCGACGTCGACTGGGCGCGCCTGGCAGCGAGTGCCATGAGTTTCGTCTCCGATGTGCAAGACGAGCACGGCGGATGGGTCTACGCCAAGGAGCGCCAGGAGATCGAGTACCACTACGGCTACAACCTGGAGAGCTTGGCGCTGTACCACCAGGCAACCCGTGATCCCGCTGTATTGCCAACGATCGCACTCAGCGCCGAGTACTACCTCGATCACCTGATCGACCCTGACGGCCGGTGCTACGACAACGACGAGAAGCTCGACGAGACCCGGCTGTGGGCGTACGGGTGGGCGGTCTCAGGATTGCTGCTCGCCGCCACCGCAGTCGACGGCGACGCCTACGTCGCCCGGGCACGCACGATCGCCCGATACATGATGGACAACCTGTGGGCCGCCGAGGTCGGAGCGTTTCGATTCAAGAAGGACCAGGAGCACTTCTACATGCGAGACGAGGCGCATGCCGCCTACGGACTCGCCCTGCTCGCCGCCTCCGAGCCGTGAGCCCGACGCCCGCCCGACCGCCGGCTCACGAGGCCCGAGGTCCGTCGAGCACCGAGTCCAACCCGCCCGCCCGCAGCGCCTCGACGTGTTCTGCGGCCAGCGCCAGGAACGGCGCATCCGCCACGACGATCTGCGCTGCTTCGCCATCCAACGCACCCACGAGGTCGGCGACGAGTTGGCGCGCCGACTGGCCACGGCACCGGTTCGACAAGTCGAGTTGGCGCTGGTCGCTGAACGGCATCGGACCGCTCGCTCCGATCTCGACCAACCGGACCCACGCCGCAACGGCGAGGGCGCAGTAGTACGGGACCCGTCCGGCGGCGATCAAGTCAGCCACCATCGGGAGCATCCGTTCTGGGATCTTGACCGAACCGGATGAAGCGACCTGGGCCAGCGTGTACGGCAGCCCCGGGTTCAGGAATCTCCGTCGCGCCGTGTCGGCGTACTCGGTGGGATCGAGACCGACCAACGGTTGCAGCGTGACGAGTGCCTCGTGTTCGTGGAATGCCGCCACGGCCGAATAGATCGCAGGATCGTTCATCGCCTCCGACACCATGCGGTGCCCGGCCAGCAGCCCGAGGTACGCAACCATGCTGTGGGCCGCGTTGAGGACCCGCAGTTTGAGATCTTCGTAGGCCCGAACGTCGGTGACCGGGATCGCGCCGGCGACCTCCCACGGCGGACGTCCGGCCGCGAATCGATCCTCGAACACCCACAGGCTGAACGGCTCGGTCACCACCGCCAGTTCGTCGAGCACGCCGAGCTCCGCCGCCACGCGGGCGCGATCGGCCGGGCCAGGGGCCGGAACGACGCGATCGACCACCGATGAAGCGAAACTCACGTGCTCGTCGACCCACGTGAAGTAGCCAGGCGGTGCCTCGGCCCGAACGGCCTCCGTCTTCAGGGCGCGGCGGAGCCGGTCTCCGTTGTCCACGAGGTTGTCGCACGGCAGGAAGCCGAGCGGCGCTCCCCCGCTGCGCCACCGCTGGAGCAGTCCGGCGACGACCGACTCGAGCAGCGAGTTCTGGCTCAACGGGGACCCGTTCGAGGGGCGGTACGCGGCCTCCGTCACGGTCGACGTCACGAGCAGAACCTCACTCGATGCGATCGACTCGGCGAGCTGGCGACGATGCCTCCAGGCTCCTATCGACCGGCACACCCGCAGATCGTCGAAGCCATCGTTCGAGGACTGCACCGCAACCGAGAACAGCCCGTCTTGCCGTTCGAGTGCCTCGACGGCGGCATCCGATCGCGACGACACCGCCACGATCCCCCAGTCGTCGTGACCGGCCTGCAAGATCTCGTCGCAGTAGATCGCCTGATGTGCACGATGGAACGCGCCGGGCCCGAGATGCACGATCGGGAACGCCTCAGGCTGGGCGTCGTGGCGCCGATGCTGCGCCACGGAACCCAACGTGGTCAACGACAGCGGGTCCACGCCGATCAGGCCCGGCCAGGAGAGACGGCGGCCATGGCGGCGACCGCGGCCTCAACGATACGAGATCCGACCACCGGCTCGAACACCCCGGATCGGCCGTAGAAGCGGTGAGCCTCTTCGATCTCGTAGCCACCGTCGCGGTAGGCATCGGGTGGATATGGCACGTATCCGGGAACCCCGCCGGAGTATCCGGCGGTGAGCAAGTGGTCGAGTTGCGTCGCACGACGAATGTCGAGCGCCATCTCCACGAACGGTTCGCCGGGCAGGAACGACAAGACGGCGTCTCCCCAGCGGTGAGCCGCGACCGTCGCCTCGGATCGGCTCGACTGCAGCCCCTGTGTGTTCGCCGCCCATTGGAGCCACATCGCCAAGATCGCGGCGCGGGTTGGATCGGCCTCGGCCAGCTCGGCGTTCCAGGCGTCGACGTTGTGCGCCAACTCGGCGCCGGGGGTCCGAAACTCGAGTTCAACGGGTCGCTCGCAGACAGCGACACCGGCTGCGCCGGACGATCGCCCGCCGACTCGCACGGCGAGCACCTCGGCCGCCACCCGCTCCCCTATCCGCTCGGCCTCGGTGAACGTTCGGCGCTGTTGCGGTGCGGTCGTCATGCTGGCGGCTGCGCTGTGCCCGGTGTTGAGCTGTCCGCAGCAGCCTTGCAGGAAGACCGCCGTTGCGCCGGGCAGCGAACGCTCGATCGAGCGGCGGGCGGCGCCGGGCCAATCGGCGGTCAGTGCAAGATTGTCGGCGCCGAGCACCACGGGGTGACACGCGTACGAAAAGACGACCGCCTTGGTCGCCCCGCGTGCGTCACCGATCGTGATGACAGGAACCACGGGATCGATCGGCCCGCTGGGCTGTCTGCGGTTGCTGGCCACATCGGTGCATAGTCCGGCACCCTGTGTGATCGTCGCTGCCTCCATCCGGTTGCAGGCTTCGACGACGGCGTCGGCGATCCGCTCCTCGAGCAAACCCAGGTAGGCGTCGTCCGGTTCGTCTCCGAGTGCACCGGGTGTCACCGCAGGGCCGCCATGTGTGTGGGTAGCCGAGAGCACGATGTCGGTCGCAGCGATACCCGCAGACCTGGCGGCACGTTGTCGCCAGGCATGGTGCTGGTCGACGGTGATCGCGATCAGATCGAGGGCGACGACGACCGAGATGGCGCCACCATCACTCACGGCGACGGCCCGCGCCGACAAGGGATCGTTGACCCGCTCCGACGGTGAGCGACGCGCAGCGAAGCCGGCCATCTGGCCGCCGAGCGGAGGCGTGATGTCTGCGACAGCGGTTCCGACGAGCAGACTCATGCCGCCGACCCGCTGACGGTGACCCCGCCGACGATGACTTCCAGCACGACCGGGTGAGCACCGGAGAAATCGACCCGCACGAGGTCGGCATGACAGTCGGCCTCGACGCGACCCCGCTCGGTACCTCGCAATCCCAGCAGCACAGCCGGGT